>JBJTMC010000253.1:0-21436 GCA_046063325.1 Novosphingobium sp. | reverse complement strand
GTCGCGGCGATCAACGCCATTCCCGGCCTGTCGACCCCGGTGCCCGACGGCGCCTTCTATTGCATGATCGACGCCGCGCCGCTGATGGCCCGGTTCGGGGATGACGAGGCGCTGTGCCTGCATTTGCTGGAAAACGGCGTCGCGGTGGTCCCGGCCACCGCCTTTGGCGGCAAGGACGGCTTCCGGATCAGTTTTGCGGCCGACGAGGCCAAACTTTCAGAAGCGGTGCGCCGCATTGCGGAGGCCCTTCGATGACTGCGATTCCCATCCTGTACGAAGACGGCGAAGCGCTGGTGATCGACAAGCCGGCCGGTCTGCCGATCGAGCGGCCGCGCGCCGGTGGACGCAGCCTGGAGGATCATCTGGATGCCCTCACGCTTGGCTTTCAGCGGGTGCCGGTTGCGGTCCACCGGATCGATACCGACACTTCGGGCTGCCTGCTGCTGGCCCGCAATCCCAAGGCGTTGAAACGCTTCAACGCGGCCTTCGAGGCGCGGGCGGTGGAGAAGGTCTACTTGGGGATCGTCGGCGGCCCGGTGGCGGGCGACGAAGGGACCATCGCCCTTTCGCTCAGCAAGATTTCCAGCGCCGAGAAGGGCTGGCGGATGATTGCCGCGAAAAAGGGCAAGGACGCCGTCACCCACTGGCGCAAGCTGGTCGAGCGGGACGGGATGACTCTGGTCGAATTTCGGCCCGAAACCGGCCGCACCCACCAGATCCGCGTCCATGCCGAGCACGGGCTGGGCCACGCGCTGGTGGGCGATCCGGTCTATGGCGACGGAAAAGGTGCGCGGACCATGCTCCACGCCCGCGCGTTGACGGTGCTGCGCGAAGGCAAGACCCCGGTCAGTGCCGTGGCCCCGCTGCCAGCCGATTTCATCGCGCTGGGGTTCTCCGATGACGACCTTGGCGCATGATACCATTGCCCGCGCGCTGACGCTGGTGAGCGAAAGCTTCATCGCCGCGTCGGGTCCGGGCGGACAGAACGTCAACAAGGTGGCAACAGCGGTGCAATTGCGGCTCGACGTCTACGCACTGCGCCTGCCGGTCGAGGTTTTCGCCCGGTTCAAGCAGCTCGCCGGAAGCCGGATGACCGCGAAGGGCGAGCTGCTGCTGACCGCGCAGCGCCACCGCACCCAGGAAGCCAACCGCCAGGACGCGCGCGAGCGGCTTTCCGAACTGATCGAGGCCGCGTTCAAGTTGCCCGAAAAGCGCGCCAAGACCCGGCTGAACCGGATCAACAAGGGCGAACGGCTGGAAGGCAAGAAGAAGCGCGGAACGATCAAGGCCGGGCGCGGCAAGGTTCGCCTCGACTGATTTCAGCTCGCTGTCGGGCTGGGCTCCGCTGCGGCGGGCGGGCTGGCCGCCTGAGCCGGGAGGCGCCGCTGATCGACCATCGCGGCCGCATCGTCGAGCGCCTGCGCCTCGGTTCGGGTTACCCCGCCAGCCTCGCGGCTATCGTCGCTGCAGGCAGCGAGCGCAGACAGCAGCGCCGTCATCAGGGCCAGGGCAATCGATCGGCGCATGGACACCGTCCTCATGGTTTGGCGGGAGAACAATGTTCACCGCCCCCTTGCCATTGGTCCAAAGCGGAACCTGGGCAAGACAAGGGGTGCGGTGCCTCAGGGCTTGGCCGGCGCGGCCGCGGCAGGCCTGGTCGCCGCGTTGGCATCGGCGCCAGCCGAGGCATCGGCCACCGGGGTCGCATCGACATCGCCGACAGTCTCTTCCGCCGGGATTTCGACATTGTCGGCCTGGGCCTGCTCCTTGGCGCTGTCCGCGCTGCCGCAGGCGCTGAGCGAAAGGGCCGCGGCCGGAACAAATGCCAATGCAATCAACTTCTTCATGAAAACCTCTTTCAACGGAAACGGACGAGCCTAAGCTGCTTCCAGTTGTGGTTCTAGCCATGGTTTGGCCTACTGCCAACCGCCAAAGACGGCCAAATTCCGTCAATTACACACCGCCTGTTGATCTCATATAAAGATTTCTTTATATGATGCGGCCATGCGGATCGAACCGACCTTGCGCGCCCTTGCCGACCCGACCCGGCTCAGGATCATGCGCCTGCTGGCCGCGATGGAACTGGCGGTGGGCGAACTGGCGCTGGTGCTGGGGCAAAGCCAGCCGCGGGTCTCGCGCCATGTCCGGATCCTGTGCGATGCCGGGCTGGCCGAACGGCGCAAGGAAGGCGCCTGGGTGTTCCTGCGCAGCGCGGTGGGCGAACACCGCGCGCCGCCGCTGGGTGCCGCGGCTGCCCACCTGCTGGCCGTGGCCGAGCAGGACGACATCCAGTTCGCCGCGCGCTGCGCCGAGGATCGCCGCCACCTGGCCGCGATCCGCGCCGCCCGGGAAGGCGCGGCACAGGCCTATTTCGCACGCCATGCCGCCGAATGGGACGACCTGCGCGGGCTCCACTCGCCCGATGGTCCGGTCGAAGCAGCGCTGGTCGGCGCGCTGGGGGGCGCAAGCCTGGGCGCGCTGCTTGATATCGGCACTGGCACCGGCCGCATCGCCGAACTGCTGGCCCCGCGTGCGCGGCGCGTGACCGGCCTCGACAAGAGCCCGGAAATGCTCCGCCTTGCCCGGACTCGCCTGCAGGATCTGCCGGCCGAAGCGCTCGACCTGGTCCAGGGCGATTTCACCGCCTTGCCGTTCCCTGCGGAAAGCTTCGATACCGTGGTGTTCCACCAGGTGCTGCACTACGCCCAGGACCCGAGCCCCGCCCTGGCCGAAGCGGCGCGGGTCTGCCGTTCGGGCGGCATGATCGCGATCGTCGATTTCGCCGCGCACGACCGCGAGGAACTGCGCAGCCTCCACGCCCACGCCCGCCTTGGCTTTTCCGACGAGCAGATGCTCAGCCTGCTGGCCGGCGCCGGGTTCGCGGCCGCGCCGCCGGTGGCCCTGCCAGGCAAACCGCTGACCGTGAAGATATGGACCGGACGGCGGGCCGGGGTCGAAACACTTGCCCTGCACGCAGCCGAACGGAAGGAACCCCGCCCATGACCTCGCCTTCGTTGCTACGCGGGGTCGAGGATCGCCCGCTGTTCACCACCATTCCCGGCGATTTCCGGGTTTCATTCGAATTCTTCCCGCCCAAGACCGAGGCGATGGAAAAGCAGTTGTGGGACGCTGTGGTGGAACTGGCCCCGCTGGACCCCAGCTTCGTCTCGGTGACCTATGGCGCGGGCGGATCGACCCGCGAGCGCACCCACGCCACTGTCGCCCGGATTGTGGGCGAAACCGCGCTGGTGCCCGCCGCGCACCTGACCTGCGTTGCCGCAAGCAAGGACGAAATTGCCGAGGTGGCCGACCGTTATTGGGAGGCCGGGGTGCGCCACGTGGTCGCGCTGCGCGGCGATCCCCCGCCCGAGGCTAGCGGCCGTTATGAACCGCATCCCCAGGGCTTTGCCGGAGCCGCCGAACTGGTCGCGGGGCTGAAAGCGCGGCACGACTTCGAAATCTCGGTCGCCGCTTATCCCGAAGTCCACCCCGACGCGGCCAGCGCCGCGGCCGATCTCGATAACCTCAAGCGCAAGCTCGATGCCGGGGCCAGCCGCGCGATCACTCAGTTCTTCTATTCGACCGACGCCTATTTCCGCTTCCTCGACAAGGCGCTGGCCGCGGGGATCACCGCACCGATCCTGCCCGGGATCATGCCGGTGACCAACTTCGCCGCGATCAAGCGGATGAGCGGGAATACCGAGATTCCCGGCTGGATGATCGACCTGTTCGACGGGCTTGACGCCCTGCCCGGCCCGCGCGCGCATATCGCCGCCGCGGTTGCCGCCGACCTGTGCCGCCGCCTCTACCAGGGCGGGGTCCGCGACTTTCATTTCTACACCCTCAACCGCGCTGACCAGACCTATGCAATCTGCCACCTGCTGGGTCTGCGCGCCAAGGAAGCACAGGCATGACCCCCCGCGAAACCCTGCTGGCCGAAGCTGCCAAACGCATCCTGCTGACCGATGGGGCCTGGGGCACCCAGATCCAGGCGCGCGGACTGACCGAAGCCGACTATGCCGGAAACCTGGGCCTGACGCGCGAGCAGAAGGGCAACAACGATATCCTCGCCCTGACTCGCCCTGACGTGGTCGAGGCGATTGCCCGGGCCTATTTGCAGGCAGGGTCGGATATCATCTCGACCAACACCTTCTCCTCGACCCGGATCAGCCAGGCCGATTACGGCGCGGAAGGCCTGGTGCGCGAACTGAACATTGCCAACGCGCAGATCGCGCGGCGCGTGGTCGATGAATTTGCCGCGCGCGATGGCCGCCCGCGTTTCGTTGCCGGGGCGATCGGGCCGACCAACAAGACCCTGTCGCTCAGCCCCGACGTCAACGATCCCGGGTTCCGTGAGATCGACTGGGATTTCCTGGTCGAGGTCTACCACGAACAGGCCGCCGCGCTGGTCGAGGGCGGGGCCGACTTCATCCTGATCGAGACGGTGTTCGACACGCTCAACGCCAAGGCCGGGATCATGGCGGTAAAGCAGTTGGAAGCCGAACTGGGCCGTGACGTGCCGCTGATGCTGTCGATGACCCTGACCGACCTTTCGGGCCGCAATCTGTCGGGCCACACGGTCGAGGCGTTCTGGTACGCTGTGCGCCATGCCCGGCCGGTGACGGTGGGGCTCAACTGTTCGTTCGGCGCGGCCCAGCTGCGCCCGCACGTCCGCGCGCTGAGCCAGATCGCCGACGCCTTGATCATGGTCTATCCCAACGCCGGCCTGCCCAACGAACTGGGCGAATACGACGAACTGCCCGAAACCACCGCCGCGCTGGTCCGCGAATGGGCCGAGGCCGGACAGGTCAACGTGCTGGGCGGCTGCTGCGGATCGACCCCCGACCACATCGCAGCGATTGCCAGGACTGCGGATGGATTGCCGCCGCGCGCGCTGCCCAAACCGGAACCGCTGACGCGGCTGGCCGGGCTCGAGCCGTTTATCATGGCGGCCTAGTCTCAATAACCCGAGCCCGTTCGTGTCGAGCCCAGGCGAGACACGGCGCGGGGCATCTCGACTTCGCTCGATGCGAACGGAAGTTTGATTATGACCGATACCGATTCAACCTTGCGCCCGACCGGCTCCGCCTTCGTCAACATCGGCGAGCGCACCAACGTCACCGGCAGCGCCGCGTTCAAGAAGCTGATCCTGGCGGGCGACTATGCCAAGGCGGTCGAGGTTGCGCGCCAGCAGGTCGAGAACGGCGCCCAGATCATCGACGTCAACATGGACGAAGGGCTGCTTGACGCGGTCCACGCCATGACCACCTTCCTCAAGCTGATCGCTGCCGAACCCGACATTGCCCGGGTGCCGGTGATGATCGACAGTTCCAAGTGGGAGGTGATCGAGGCCGGGCTGAAATGCGTTTCGGGCAAGCCGGTGGTCAACTCGATCTCGATGAAGGAGGGCGAGGCGCAGTTCCTGGAACAGGCGCGGCTATGCATGGCCTATGGCGCCGCGGTGGTGGTCATGGCCTTTGACGAGACCGGCCAGGCCGACACCAGGGAACGCAAGGTCGAAATCTGCGCGCGGGCCTATGCGCTCCTCACCGGGATCGGCTTTCCGCCCGAGGACATCATTTTCGATCCAAACATCTTCGCGGTGGCGACGGGGATGGAGGAACATGACCGCTACGGCCTCGACTTCATCGAGGCGGTGGCCGAGATCAAGCAGCGCTGCCCGCACGTCCACACCAGCGGCGGGCTGTCCAAACTGTCGTTCTCGTTCCGCGGGAACGAGCCGGTGCGCCGGGCGATGCATTCGGTGTTCCTCTACCATGCGATCCGTGCGGGCCTTGACATGGCGATCGTCAACGCCGGTCAGATCGACATTTACGATCAGATCGACCCCGCGCTGCGCGATGCCTGCGAAGACGTGATCCTGGCCAGGCGACCGGACGCGACGGAACGCCTGATCGCCATGGCCGAAAGCTTCAAGGACACCGACGTCAAGGCCGAGAAGGAGGCCGCGGAGTGGCGCGGGTGGGACGTGGTGCGGCGGCTCGAACACGCATTGGTCAAGGGGATCGACGCGCACATCGTCGAGGACACCGAGGAAGCCCGCCTGCTCCATGCCCGCCCGATCGAGGTGATCGAAGGCCCGCTGATGGCGGGGATGAACACGGTTGGCGACCTGTTCGGCGCAGGCAAGATGTTCCTGCCGCAGGTGGTCAAGAGCGCCCGGGTGATGAAGAAGGCGGTCGCGCACCTGATCCCGTTCATCGAGGCCGCGAAAGAGGAAGGCGCCAAGGCCAAGGGCCGGATCGTGATGGCCACGGTCAAGGGCGACGTCCACGATATCGGCAAGAACATCGTCGGCGTGGTCCTGCAATGCAACGGCTACGAAGTGATCGATCTGGGGGTGATGGTGCCCTGGACCCGGATCCTGGAAACCGCCGTGACCGAAGGCGTCGACATGATCGGGCTGTCGGGGCTGATTACCCCCAGCCTCGACGAAATGTTCACGGTGGCCGAAGAAATGCAGCGCGCGGGCATGACCATGCCGCTGCTGATCGGCGGGGCGACCACCAGCAAGGTCCACACCGCGCTGCGGATCGATCCGGCCTATGACGGCCCGGTGATCCACGTACTCGACGCCAGCCGCGCGGTGGGCGTTGCCAGCCAGCTGCTGTCCGATACCCAAGCCGAATCGTTCATCAAGGCCACGGCCGACGAATACCAGCACATCCGCGATGTCCGATCGGGCAAGGATGCCTCGGTCCTGCTCAGCCTGGAGGATGCGCGGGCCAACGGCTTCAAGGCTGACATGAGCGAAAAGGCCCCGCCGCCCGAACAGCCGGGCCTGCACGTGTTCGAAGACTGGGACCTGACCGATCTGGTCGACACCTTTGACTGGACTCCGTTTTTCCGCGCCTGGGAACTGGCCGGAACCTACCCGGCGGTACTGACCGACGATGTGGTCGGCGAAAGCGCTCGCTCGCTGTTCGAAGACGCCAAGGCGATGCTGGACCGGATCGTCCGCGAAAAGTGGCTGACCGCGCGCGGCGTGGCGGGCTTCTGGCCCTGCGCGCGCGAAGGCGACGACGTGGTGGTCTATCTGACCGAGCAGGAACAGCAGGTTCGCTTGCCGATGCTGCGCCAGCAGATCCGCAAAAGCCGCGACCGCGCCAACTACAGCCTTGCCGACTTCATCGATCCAGACGGCGACTGGATCGGCGGCTTCGCGGTGGGCATCCACGGGATCGAGCCGCATCTCGAACGCTTCCGGGCCGAGCACGACGACTATTCCGACATTCTGCTCAAAGCGCTGGCCGACCGGTTTGCCGAGGCCTTTGCCGAACGGCTCCACCAGCACGTGCGGACCACGTTATGGGGCTATGCCCCGGGCGAGCAGCTGACCAACGAGGCGCTGATCCGCGAACAATACCGCGGCATCCGCCCCGCCCCCGGCTATCCCGCCTGCCCGGACCACAGTCTCAAGCCGATCCTGTTCGACCTGCTCGGCGCGACCGCCAGCACCGGGATCACGCTGACCGAATCGAACGCGATGCTGCCGACGGCGGCGGTCTCGGGCTTCTACTTCGCGCATCCCGAAAGCTCATACTTCGGCGTGGCCCGGATCGGACGGGACCAGCTGGAAGACTACGCAGCGCGGTGCGGGGTGGATGTGGGCGTGGCCGAACGGTGGCTGCGGCCGAATTTGGATTAAGCGCTCGGTTCTTTTGTCCGCTCCTTGGTGCGCTTGTCGGCAACAAACGACTGGCCATCCTTGCGCCGGACAACCTCAAACAAGCCTGCAGGCGCGCCGAACGGTGGCAGGCAGCTTGCACCCGGTTGACCAAGACCGCCTGGCGCGGGATGGTCCAGCCCATGCGCCGCTTCACCCTTCTTGCTGCACTGGCCGCCCTTCCGGCGCATGCCGCGCCGCCCGCCACGGTCGCCGTTGCTTTCGATCGCGCGCATGTCCGCCCGGTGCTGGTTGAGGGCGAGGCGGATCGCGCCACCCACCGCACGGTCAGCGCCGACGATCCGGTGCGGATTGCCTCGATTTCCAAGCTGGTTACCGCGCTTGGGGTGATGCGCATGGTCGATGCGGGCAAGCTCGATCTCGACCGGGATATCGCGGACTATCTGGGCTATCCGGTCCGCAATCCGGCCTTTCCGGACAAGGTCATCACCCTGCGATTGCTGCTGTCGCACCAGTCAAGTCTGCTGGACGGGCCGGAGCTCTATATCATCCCGCTTGGCACCACGCTGCGCGAACGGCTGGCCGATCCGCGGGTGTGGGACAGCGCCCATGCCCCCGGATCGGGCTGGTTCCACTACACCAACCTCAATTTCCCGGTCGTGGCGAGCGTGATGGAGCGCGTTTCCGGCGAACGGTTCGACCGGCTTGTGGCGCGGCTGGTGCTGAAGCCGCTGCGGCTCGACGCCTGTTACAACTGGGGCGCAGGATGCTCGCCCGGCAGGGTTCGGCGCGCGGTGGTGCTTTACCGCTCAGGCGGCGAGGTGGCGAAGGACGATCTCGGCGGCCAATTGCCCGTCTGCCCGGTGGTCTCCGCGGCCGATGGATCGTGTGACCTGGCCGCCTACCGTCCGGGCGACAACGGCGCGCTGTTCTCGCCCCAGGGCGGCCTGCGCATTTCGATGCGCGACCTGGCCAAGGTCGGCCAGCTGCTTGTGCGGGGCGGACGGGGCTTTCTATCGCCGCACGCCTTTGCCGAACTGACCCGCAGCCAGTGGCGCTTCGACGGGACCAACGGGCTTGGGGAGGACGGAACCGCCAGCGGGTTCTTCTGCGGCTATGGCCTGGCGCTCCACCCGATCGGCGCGGGCGGGCCCGGTTGCCGCGACGACCTGTTCGGCGATGGACGGCCAAGGATCGGCCATTCGGGCGATGCTTACGGCCTGAAAAGCGGGCTGTGGATCGATCTGGCGACCGGTAAGGGCTTTGCCTTTTTCACCAGCGCCGTCGCCGATGACGCGCCCAAGGGCCGCAGCGCCTTTACCGCGGCGGAGGAAACGGTTGTGGAGAGAGCGCGGACTGCGGCCTTTCGCTGAACGCCGCGGACCGCTAGGCGGAACGGCGTGACCGTTCCCGTCCTCCTCGACCAGCTCCACACCACCTTCGGCTTCTCCGCCTTTCGCGGGGTGCAGGACCGGGTGGTCGACCGGGTCATGGCGGGGCAATCGACGCTGGCGGTGATGCCGACCGGGGCGGGCAAGAGCCTGACCTATCAGCTCCCCGCCGTGGTCCTGCCCGGCACCTGCGTGGTGATCAGCCCGCTGATCGCGCTGATGCACGACCAGCTCCGCGCGGCCGAAGCCAACGGGATCCGCGCCGCCAGCCTGACCAGCGCAGACGGCGAGGAATACCGCGAGGCGGCGATCGACGCCTTCCGCGCGGGCCAGCTGGATCTGCTCTATGTCGCCCCGGAACGCGCCAGCCAGGGCCATTTCCGCGAACTTCTGTCCAAGGCCCCGGTCAGCCTGTTCGCGATCGACGAGGCGCATTGCGTGTCCGAATGGGGCCACGATTTCCGCCCCGACTACCGCGCGCTGCGCCCGTTGATGGACGCCTTTGCCGATGTCCCCCGGCTGGCTCTGACCGCAACCGCCGACGCCCACACCCGCGCCGACATCCTGGCCCAGCTCGGCATTCCCGAGGACGGATTGATCGTTGCCGGGTTCGACCGGCCCAACATCCGCTACGCGATCACCCACCGCGACAATCCGGTGCGCCAGCTTGCCGCGCTGATGGCGCAGCAGCCCGGACCCGGGATCGTCTATGCCCCGACCCGCAAGAAGACCGAGGACCTGGCCGACAAGCTGGCGGCGGCGACCGGACGGCAGGTGCTGGCCTATCACGCCGGGCTCGATCCGCGCACCCGCGCCGCCAACCAGGCCGCCTTCGTGGCCAGCGAAGACATGGTGATGGTCGCCACGGTCGCCTTCGGGATGGGGATCGACAAGCCCGACGTGCGCTTTGTCGCCCACGCCGGGGTGCCGAAATCGATCGAGGCCTATTACCAGGAAACCGGGCGCGCGGGCCGCGATGGCGATGCTTCGATCGCCCTGATGCTGTGGGCGGCGGACGATTTCGCCCGGGCGCGGCACCGGCTGGGCGAGGTTGAGGAGAGCCGCCGTGCGGGCGAGCGAACGCGGATCGACGCGATGGCCGGACTGGTCGAGACGGCCGGATGCCGCCGCGCGGTGCTGCTGCGCCATTTCGGTGAGGATCCGCCGCAGACCTGCGGCAATTGCGACAACTGCCTGGAAGCGCCGGGGATCGTCGATGCCACAACCCTGGCGCAAAAGCTGCTTTCCGCGGTCTATCGCACCGGGCAGGCCTTTGGCTTTGGCCATATCGAGAAGGTGCTGACCGGCGCAAACGATGAACGCGTGATGCAGCGCGGGCATGACCAGCTCAGCGTGTTCGGGATTGTCGGATCGGACGAAGCGTACCTGCTGCGTCCGCTGGCCCGCGCGCTTCAGGCCCGCGGCAGCCTGGTGCCGACCGAGCACGGCGGATTGGCCCTGGGCGGCGATGCCAAGGACGTGCTCAAAGGCGAGGCCGCGGTGATGATCGCGCTGGCCCCCAAGCCCGAGCGCAGCCGCAAGACCCGGCGCGAGCGTTCGGGCGGGGTCAATCCCACAGGCGACCCGCTGTTCGAGGCGCTGCGCGCGCTGCGGCGCGATCTGGCTGCCGAAGCCGGGGTCCCGCCCTATGTGATCTTCCACGATTCAACCCTGCGCGAAATGGCCGAGGCCCGCCCCGCCAGCATCGCCGCGCTCGGCGAACTGGGCGGGGTCGGGACTCGCAAGCTCGAGGCCTACGGGGACGCGTTCCTGCGGGTTATCAAGGAATACTAGGCGGCAAATGCGGCGCGGCGTCTTCGCCGTGGCGGGTCTTCCACAGCGAATAGCCCACGCCGCCCGCGATCAGTGCCGCGGTAACCGCAAGGCTCATCACCGGCGGGAACTTGTCTCCACCCAGCAGGAAGTCCGAGACGAAGATCTTGGAGCCGATGAACACCAGCACCGCCGCCAGCGCGTACTTCAGATAGTAGAACCGGTGGATCATCGCCGAGAGCGCGAAGTAAAGCGCGCGCAGGCCCAGGATCGCCATGATGTTGCTGGTATAGACGATGAATGTGTCGGTGGTGATCGCGAAGATCGCCGGCACGCTGTCAACCGCAAAGACCAGATCGGCCAGGTTGATCACCACCAGCGCGACGAACAGCGGCGTGACCGCGGTTACCAACTTGCCGGTCGTTTCATCCGGCTGCTTCACGAAAAAGCGCTGGCCATGAAGCTCTGGCGTGACGCGCAGGTGGCTGGAAATCCACCGCACCACCGGGTTTTTCGCGATGTCCGGATCATGATCTCCGGCGAAGAACATCCGGATCCCGGTGTAGACCAGAAAGGCGGCAAACAGATAGAGCACCCAATAGGCTTGCTCGACCAGCGCGGCACCGGCCGCGATCATTCCGCCGCGCAGCACGATTACCGCCAGGATACCCCACAGCAGGGCGCGGTACTGGTATTTTGCCGGGATCGCGAAATAGGTGAAGATCAGGCTGATCACGAAGACATTGTCGATCGACAGCGCCTTCTCGATGAAGAACCCGGTGTAATACTTCATGCCCAGATCGGCGCCCTTGGCGATCCAGACCCAGACGCCAAAGGCCATGGCGATGGTTATGTAGAATGCGGTCAGCTTGAGCGATTCGCCGATCCCCATCTCGCGATCCTCCTTGTGGAGGACACCAAGGTCGAAAGCGGTGAGCGCCAGGACCAGCCCCGCGAACGAAAGCCAGAACCAAACCGGCGTGCCGAGCCAGTCGGCCGTCAGGAATTCCATCGGTGATTTCCCCGGTCAGGTCGGATCAGGCTTCGCGGCGGCGTGGGCGCAAGGTCAAGCGGGCAAGCCGGTCCTTCAGCGCCAGCTTCAGCTTCTTGAGCCGGGCGATCTCCAGCGGATCGACCCAGCGCCGCGCCTGGATGCGGCGCAGAGTATCGTCAAGCTTCTGGTGGCGTTCCATCAGGAGGAACAGGCGGTCGGACATGGGTTTGGTCCCTTTCGTCACGTGAGGTTACGAACGATCGGATGCACCGTGCCGGGCCATAGCTGGGTTGGGAGGGGGATAACCCGGGCCCGGCATCGGCACATCCGATGCGGTCCGACATCACGCAGCGCAGGCCTGGAGGGGGAAGGCCGTTGCGCCGCGCCAGAGGGGCCCGGTCCGCACCACCCTTAATAGGAACGAATCAATCCGGTTTCAAGGGCGCTTGACGTCGCAACGAGATTTGATATTAATGTGATATCATATTTAATAGGGGAACTCCCATGACCGATTCGCATTCCGCCATGAACGCCAGCACCGAGCGCCAGGCCTGGTCGACCAGCGGCTACCTGATTTTCGTGGCCTTTCTGGCACTGCTTGTGTTGACCGTGTGGCGGATCATCGCCTTTGCCGGCAGCAATCCGGCAGACAGCGAGATTTTCGGCTTCCTCGTTTCGACCGGGCTCAGCCTGATTGCCCTCGTCATTCTGGCCAGCGGGTTCTACATGATCCAGCCCAACCAGGCCGCGGCGATCACCCTGTTCGGATCCTACCGCGGGACCGATCGCAGCACCGGGCTGCGCTGGGTCTGGCCGTGGATGGGCAAGACCAAGATTTCGGTACGCGCCAACAATCTTGTTTCAGACAAGATCAAGGTCAACGACCTGCGCGGCAACCCCATCGAGATGGCGGCGCAGGTGGTGTGGCGCGTGGTCGATACTGCCCAGGCGCTGTATGACGTCGACGATTACAAGGCCTTCGTCATGGTCCAGATCGAGGCCGCGGTGCGCACGATCGGATCGCGCTATCCCTACGACGATTTCACCCATTCCGAGATCACCCTGCGCGGCAACCACGATGAGGTCGGGGTGGAACTGCGCAAGGAGCTGATCGCGCGCCTGACCATGGCCGGGATCACGGTCGATGAATGCGGCTTCACCCATCTGGCCTATGCCCAGGAAATCGCCGGGGCGATGCTGCGCCGCCAGCAGGCCGAAGCCGTGGTCGCGGCGCGCAAGACCCTGGTCGAAGGCGCGGTCGGCATGGTCGAAATGGCGCTGGCTATGCTCAGCGAAAAGCAGGTGGTCGAACTGGACGACGAGCGCCGCGCCGCGATGGTCTCCAACCTGATGGTTGTGCTGTGCGGCGAGCGTGACACCCAGCCAGTGGTCAACACGGGCACGCTGTACCAGTAGGCTGAACCGCGATGGCCCCGGGCAAGAAATCGTTCCCGCTCCGCATCGATCCGGCGCTTTACCAGGCGCTGGAACGAGCGGCGGCGAGCGATTTCCGCTCGGTCAACGCCGAAGTCGAAGTGCTGCTGCGCGAAGCTCTGGCCAAGCGCGGCGTCAAGGTTGAAACCAGCGAACCGCCCCGGCGCGGCCGCCCGCCGCGGGAGAATGCCGATGCGTGAACCGGAAAAACCGTTCGTCTGCTACAAGAGCAAATGGAGCATGAAGATCATGCCTCGGGGCCGCGCGGGGTGGACCGCATCGGGTCTGTGGATGCTGGCGATGCTGGCGCTGACGGGCACCTTCGTCTGGTTGATGGGCGAAAAACCCACCGGAGCCAAGGTGGCTGCCTATGTCGCTGGCTACACTCTGGCGATGTGCGGCTGGGCGATCGCGATGATCGCCTGGATGAAGGCGCGCAGCGAGGTTATCGACATGGACGAGCTGCTGGAACTGAAGCGCGAACTTGACCGGAAGAAGCAAAGCGGCAGGAACTGAAAGCCTTTCACCCAAACATGTCTTGCTGCGGGACACGGCCAACAGCGTTTACCCGCGCGTCATTCTGGCGTGGTAGCGACAGGCCATGTCAACGATGTCCCGCTTCGTCCTCGCCGCGCTCGCCCTGGGCGCAGCGCTGCCCGCCTCCTACGCTCTGGCCCAATCGGGCGCGCCCTACACCGTACTCGAAACCGGGCGCGGCTATTCGCGGCTGCAGGAAGCGGTCGACGCGATCGGCGGCGGATCCGGCACGATCCGCGTGGCCAGCGGCCGCCATGGCGATTGCGCCGTGCAAAGCTCTGGCACCGTGGCCTACGTCGCCGCGGAGCCTGGCCAGGCCGTATTTGAAGGAGTGGCCTGCGAAGGCAAGGCCGCCTTGGTACTGCGCGGCAATGCGGCCCGGGTCGAAGGACTGGTCTTCACCGGAATGCGCGTGCCCGACTGGAACGGGGCGGGGATCCGGCTGGAGCACGGCAACCTTGCGGTCAGCCAATCGTGGTTCCGCGACAGCCAACAGGGCATCCTCACCGCCAACGACCCCGACGGGACGCTGACCATCGACAAGTCGACCTTCACCCGGCTTGGCACCTGCGAGGGGCCGGGCGGCTGCGCCCATTCGGTCTACACCGGCGAATACGGCCACGTCGAAGTCACCCGCAGCCGGTTCGAAGCCGGGCGCGGCGGGCATTACCTGAAAAGCCGGGCCGAACACATCGCCGTGCTGGATTGCAGCTTCGACGATACGGCTGGCCGCGAGACCAACTACATGATCGATCTTCCGAACGGAGCCGCCGGGCGGATCGCGGGCAACTGGTTCGTCCAGGGGCAATCGAAGGAAAACTATTCCGCCTTCATTACCGTCGCCCCCGAAGGCCGCCAGCACAGCTCTGCCGGACTGGTGATCGAGGGCAACGATGCCCGGTTCGCCCCGGGCGTGAACCGAACCAGTACCTTCGTCGCCAACTGGACCGACGATCCGGTGCAGATCGGACAGAACAACCTGGGTGCGGGGTTGAAGCGGACCGACCGGCGCTAGCCAAAGGCCGCGGCGTAGCGCACGATCCCGCCCGGCATGGCGCCGGAAAACGCCAGGGCCTGGAAGTATTCGGGCGGAACCCCGGGATAGGTCAGTTGCGGCATCGAGCGGAAGCCGAACCGGCCGTAATATGTTGGGTCGCCCAACACCACGCAGCCCGCCGCGCCGCCTGCTGCCAATTGCGCCAGACCGGCCCGGATCAACTTGTCGCCTATCCCTTTGCCTTGCGCATCGGGCAGTACCGCTACCGGGCCCAGACCGAACCAGCCGCTTGCCCCATCGGATATGGCGACCGGCGAAAACGCAGCCTGGCCGATGATCCGAACTGCGTCGGTGGCGACCAGCGCCAGCGTGAGGTCGCCCGATGCACGCAGCGCCGCCACGATCTCTGCTTCGTTGCCGCCAGCATGCAGTGCAGCGGCAAAGGCGGCATCGATCACCGCCGCGACCGCCTGCTCCTCGCCCGGCCATTCGGCCCGCACGACCGAACCCGCCTTCACAGCAAGTGCCCCGTGCGGTCACGCTTGGTCGCCAGATAGCGGGCGTTGTGCAGGTTGGGCGGTAGCTGGTGCGGGACGCGCTCCGTCACGATCACCCCCGCTTCGCGCAGTGCTTCTACCTTGGCGGGGTTGTTGGTCATCAGCCGGATCGCCCGCACCCCCAGCAGGTCGAGCATCCGCGCCGCGACCGGGAAATCGCGCGCCTCGGTCGGCAGGCCAAGCCGGTTGTTGGCATCGACCGTGTCGAACCCCTGGTCCTGCAGTTCATAGGCGCGCAGCTTGTTGATCAGCCCGATTCCGCGCCCTTCCTGTCGCAGGTAGAGCAGCACGCCCCAGCCGCCCGCCTCAGCCTCGATGGCCATTGCGCGCAGCGCTGCATCCAGCTGCGGGCCGCAATCGCATTTGAGACTGCCCAGGATATCGCCGGTCAGGCATTCGGAATGGAGCCGGACCAGCGGAGCGCGATCCCCGCTTTGCTGGCCGATCACCAGCGCGACATGCTCGCGCAGGTCATCGGCCGAGCGGAACGCAACGATTTCGGCGTCCTCCGCCGCGGCAACCGGAAGCCGGGCGCGGGCGGCGATCGCCAGCTGTGCGGTGTCCTTCCACGCGGCCAGGTCCGCCGCGGCCAGGGCCACCACTTCGCCCGGCGGCTGCGGATCGACCAGGAAGGCGGGCAGGATCCCGGCGAGCCGCGCCAGTTCCATCGCTGTCTGGGCGGCTTCTCGGTGATCGAGGTGCTCGGCCAAGAACGGACCCTTCAGCGGCCAGGTCAGGTCCAGCGCCGGATCGGCCAGCGCCCGCGCGGCCGCCAGATCGAACGGTTCCGCGCCGCGGATCAGCACCGGGGCTTCGGGTACCGCTGCTTCGCGCTGGTTGGCGAGCTTGAGCGTCACCGCCCGCGCCGCCGAGATCAGCATGGTCCGGGCCGTCGCGCCCGCACCCAGCCCGGTTTCAGCGGGAAGCAGGGTCAAGACGCCGTCCAGCGCGATCGGCCAGCCGTGGCGCAGCGCATCGAGCGCCTGGGCGACCCGGCGGGCCGGGCTGCTCACAGATCGAACTCGGTGATCAGGGGCACGTGATCCGAAGGCTGGTCCCAGCGGCGGGTTTCCTCGACGAAGCGGTGGCTGCGCGATTGTGCCGCCAGCTGCGGCGAGGCCCACATGTGGTCGAGCCGGCGGCCGCGATCCTTTTCCTGCCAATAGGTGCGATAGGACCACCAGGTCCAGTTGCGCTCCGGCGCGGGAATATGCTTGCGGCCAAGGTCGACCCAGCCGTGGGCATCGCGCAGCCGGTACAGTGCCTCGATCTCTATCGGCGTATGGCTGACCACCTTGAGCAGGGCCTTGTGGTCGTAAACGTCGCTTTCCAGCGGAGCGATGTTGAAATCGCCGACCAGCAAGGTCGGGGCATCCAGCCGTCCGGCCCAGTCGGTCATCCGTTCAAGGAAGTCGAGCTTCTGCCCGAACTTGGGATTGGCTTCCCGATCGGGAATGTCGCCCCCGGCCGGGATATAGACATTTTCCAGCACCATGCCCTGCCCTGGCCCAAGCAGCTCTACCCCGACATGGCGGGCTTCGCCGTTGGCCTGCCAATCGTTGCGGGACAGTTCACGCAGCGGCACTTTGCTGACTGTGGCAACGCCGTGGTAGCCCTTCTGCCCGTGGACCGCGCGGTGGGTGTAGCCCAGCCGTTCAAACGCCTCGTGCGGGAACAGGCTTTCCTGCGTCTTGATTTCCTGCAGGCACAACACGTCGGGCGCCTGCTCGGTCAGAAAGCGTTCGACCTGATCGATGCGCAGGCGGACGGAGTTGATATTCCAGGTAGCGATAGAAACCATGCAAGCGGCTTTAGGTGCCTTGGACGGGTCCAGCAAGGACCGACTCCCACGCGCGCAAGGCAACAAAAAACCCCTGCTCCGGGGGCAATGGAGCAGGGGTTCCTTTGTGCGTTCGTCACGCTTGACTTCACGGCCTGTCAGGAGGCTTGGGCAACAGGGGGGAAACCCGCCTCAAGCCGTGTCGTCGATGACAGTTTTAGGCCATTTTGCCTTGCTCGACCATGAACAATCCGAACGGGAGTGTCGCAAATTGTCGCACCACAGGCACGGCCCGCGACAGGCCGTTGGTCTTCATCGACGAGTGGCGCCGCGCGGATCGTTATAACGGAACGTGCTGTCGGAAACCGCGACTCCGTATTGGTGATTCGACAGGTTCACCTGGGTCCGGGTGTTTTGCGAGTCGATCGAAGCCCAGCTTGACAGTTCAAGCCCGCCCGGGGCCGAAGCCTTGCGCACGAAAACCAGGGTCATCACCCCGTATTCCGGATGGCTCCGGTCGCGCACTTCCACACCGACAACATTCGGGCCAGGCGTTTCGACCAACTTGCCGAACTTCATCACGTCGCGGCTGGGATCGAGCAGCGCGCCAAGCGGGGTGTTCTTGATCGGCCAGCGCTGGACCTGGCGAACCTGGTAGTCAACGAAGGTCAGAGCAGAGCCATCGGCGACGATCAGGAACGGCACCCCCTTTTCGTACTGGAAGCGAATCCGCCCCGGACGCTTGAGAGTCATCACCCCGGTGACGCGTTTGCCGTTGCGGTCGATCTGTTCGAAGTTGGCGCGCATCGTGCCGATCCCGCGCAGCGCGGCGACGGCCTGGGCAAGATCGCCGCCGGCCTGGCTTTGGGCAGCCGCCGGTGCCGCCGCGACCAGCGCGGTAGGTGCGGAAACAACCAGCGCGGCGGCAACCGCGACGCCAGCAATCGTACGGGAGTAAGGCTTGGTCTTCATGCCGTCCCTGCTAGGGGAAGCCCCTTGAACTCGCAATGAACCCTTGCGGCTGCCTGGCGTGATCGCGGGGAACCGGAAACGGAACCGGCCTGCTCCTCCGCTCCGACTGCGCCGCAACGCAGATTCGAAGCGGAGGAGCAGGCCGGGATTTCCGCCGTCCGCGCTGGCGAATGGCGAACCGGGCTGCCCGATCTTACTTGATCTTGGCTTCCTTGAACTCGACGTGCTTGCGCACGACGGGGTCATACTTGTTGAACACCATCTTCTCGGTGGTGTTGCGCGGGTTCTTCTTGGTCACATAGAAGAAACCGGTGTCGGCGGTGGAGACCAGCCGGATCTTGACGGTTGCGGGCTTCGCCATGGCGCTTGTCCTAAACTTTCGATTCGGGCGCTGCGGCCCCGGAAACTGCGAAGGCGGCACGCGAGCGCCGCCCCGGAAGGCCGCGCCAATGCGTCAGCAAGGGTCGAAAGTCAAGCCTTCCCGCGCTTTTCCTTGGGCCGGTAGGATGCAATCGGACCCAGCACCGCATAGGTCTCGTCCGAGGGCTCCTTGTCCAGTGGCGCGAACTCCAACGGCTCGGGGTCAACCCGGGTGTCGGGCAACCGGTCAAGCAGGTCGCGGATCAGGGTCAGCCGCCCGCGCCGCTGGTCGTTGAAATCAACCAGCGTCCACGGCGCGGTCTTGCGGTGGGTGGCCTTCAGCATGTCTTCGCGGGCGGACGTATAGTCATCGTACTTCTCGCGCGCCGCCAGATCGATCGGGGAGAGCTTCCAGCGCTTGAGCGGATCGTCGAGCCGTTCCTTGAACCGCTCTTCCTGCTGGGCCTGGTCGGTGCAGAGCCAGTATTTGAACAGCAGGATCCCGTCCTGCACCAGCAGATCTTCGAACGCGGGCACCTGCTCCAGAAAGGCAGTAACCTGCTCTGGCGTGGCGAAGCCCATGACCTTCTCGACCCCGGCGCGGTTGTACCACGAACGGTCGAACAGCACGATTTCCCCGGCAGCCGGAAGGTGCTCGGCATAGCGCTGGAAATACCATTGGGTCTTTTCCCGGTCGCTGGGCCTGGTCAGCGCCACGATCCGGCATTGGCGCGGGTTGAGCGGCCGCGCCACGGCCTGGATTGCCCCGCCCTTGCCCGCGGTGTCGCGCCCTTCGAACAGCACCAGAATGCGCGCGCCGGTCTTGGCCGCCCAGCGCGCCATCGCCACCAGTTCTTCTTCCAGCGGCTCGTAGTGCTTTTCGAATGTCTTTTTCTTCAAGGCCTTCATCGCGGGCGACTCTCCATTGCGGCAGGCAGGGTGCGCCCGCGGCGCGGGCCGATCAAGGCCTGTGCGCGGTACTTGCTGTCCCGCTTTGGAATGGTTACAAATGCAACCATGCCCGATAGCGACTTTTCCCGCCTGCCTGACCCCGATCCAGCGGTGTTTACCGCTCCGCTGAAGCGCCCGGCCCACATCGGCGATGATTGGCTGGAGCCCGCGCAGCACAACTATGGCGCGGATGAAGACGCCGTGTGGAACGAACTGTTTGCGCGGCAGGTCCAGGTCCTGCCCGGGCGCGCGGCCAGCGCCTTTCTCGCTGGGCTCGACCGGCTCGACCTTGGCAAGGGCGGGGTGCCCGAATTCGGCCGCCTGAGCGAGGAGCTTGGAACATTGACCGGGTGGAGCGTGGTGCCGGTGCCGATGCTGATCCCCGATCACGTGTTCTTCTGGCACCTGGCCAACCGCCGCTTCCCGGCCGGAAACTTCATCCGCAGTCGGGAATGCTTCGACTACATTCAGGAACCCGACGTGTTCCACGACGTGTTCGGTCACGTGCCGCTGCTGGCTGACCCGACCTATGCCGATTACATGCAGGAATACGGCCGCGCCGGGTGGAAGGCGATGCGCTACAATCGGCTCAAGGCGCTGGGCGCGCTCTATTGGTACACGGTCGAATTCGGGCTGATCCTGGAGGAATCCGGGCTGCGCGCCTATGGTGCCGGGATCCTCTCCGGCCCGACCGAGGCGGTCTATTGCCTCGATGCGCAAAGCCCCAACCGGATCATGCTGAACGTCGACCGGGTAATGCGCACTGACTATGTGATCGACGATCTGCAGCCGACCTATTTCGTGATCGAAAGCTTCAAAGAGCTGTACCATGACACGGTCGAGCGCGATTTCGACCGGCTCTACCGCAGCCTCGCGCCCGGTTTCACCTATGCCAACACCGCGGTGATCGACATCGACGACGTGCTCCACCGCGGCACCCAGGAATATGCCTTGCGCGGCGGGCGCGGCAGCGGGGCCCGGCCGGTCTGACCCGCCGGGATCAGTGGGTCAGGAACAGCAGCGCGGCCGCGCCCGCCGCAATCCGGTACCACGCGAACGGGGTGAAGCCCGAGCGGCTGACATAGGCGATGAACGCCCGGATCACCGCCAGCGCGACCACGAACGAAACGAAGAACCCGACGGCGATGTGGCCCCAGCCGACCGGCCCGGTCCCGGCCATCAGTTCGGCCTTGTTGTCCCACAGTTCGAGCGTGCTGGCCCCCAGCATGGTCGGGATCGCCAGGAAAAAGCTGAACTCGGCCGCGGTGCGGCGGTCGATCCCCATCGCCAGGGCGCCCATGATCGTCGCGCCCGAACGGCTGACCCCCGGGATCATCGCCAGGCATTGAAGCACCCCTACCCCCAGCGCCTGGCGCATTGGCAGTTGCCCCAGCCCGACATAGGCGCCCGGCTTTGCCACCCGCTCGATCGCCAGGATCGCGATGCCGCCGCCGATCAGCGCCCAGGCCACCACTCGGGGGCTGCCCAGCAGGACGTCGATCTGGTCCTTGAAGATCAGGCCCAGGATCACCGCCGGAATGAACGCGACCAGCAGATTGAGGACGAAGCGAATGCTGACCGCCTCGCGCCGCAGCAAGCCCATGCCGACCGCCCAGAATGTGCGCCAGTACTGCACCACCACGGCCAGGATCGCGCCAAGCTGGATCACAACGTTGAACACCGCCCAGGTATGGGCATCGTATCCGAACAGTTCGGAGGCGAGAATCAGGTGCCCGGTCGAACTGACCGGGATGAATTCGGTGACCCCTTCGACGATGCCCAGCAAGATTGCGGTGACGAACAGGTCCATTACTTGGCCCCCAGCGCAGCCAGCGCGGAATCATCGAACTGCAGCGCGGCCAGCCGGGCATAGAGCCCTCCGGCCCGGCTGAGTTGCTCGTGCGTGCCGCTCTCGACGATCCGGCCCTTGTCCATCACCACGATCCGGTCGGCACTGCGCACGGTCGCCAGGCGGTGGGCGATGACCAGCGTGGTGCGGCTTTCCATCAGGCGGTCGAGCGCGTCCTGGACCAGCCGTTCGC
>JBJTMC010000252.1:0-5456 GCA_046063325.1 Novosphingobium sp. | reverse complement strand
GATCGACGGTTCGTACCGCGGGGAAATCTGGACCGACGCGTTCAACGCCGCCAGCAATCACGTCGATTCGCTGTTCCTTGGCAACGCCCGGCTGACCTACACCACCCAGGACAAGGACTGGATGGTCAGCCTCGAGGTCCGCAACGTGTTCGACAAGTATTATTACGCCTCGGTCGAGGATACCAAGAACGCGTTCGGTTCGATCACCGCATCGCCGGGCCTGCCGCGGACCTGGGCGGTTACGGTCAAGCGCAACTTCTGATCTGATACAACGAACACCCTCCTGGGGCCGCGATCCACCCGGATTGCGGCCCTTTTTTTAGGCCTTGCGCCGATCCCTCCGGGCGCTACAAAACACTAACAATCGTTAGGATAAGGCTGATGGGCGAATTTCCGCAAACACCCTACTTCTTGGGAATCAACCAGCCGGTCGGCCAGGATGTCGCCTCGGCCGGACTGCGGGTTGAAGGCAACCTCCCGCCAGAAGTGCGCGGCAGCTTCTACCGCGCGGTGCCCGATCCGGCCTATCCGCCCAAGTATGCTGACGATCACACCCTGTCGGGCGACGGGATGATCAGCCGCCTGTCTTTCAACGCCGACGGGACGGCCGACTTCGCACTGAAATACGTCGATACTGCCCGCCACCTGGCCGAAAAGGAGCTGGGCCGCGCTCGCTTTGGCAAATACCGTAACCGCTGGACCGACGATGCCGACGTGCGGAACGTGGACCGCACCGTGGCCAATACCACGCCGGTCTGGCATGCGGGCCGAATGCTGATGGCCAAGGAAGACGGCCTGCCCTACCGGGTCGATCCGCTGACGCTGGAAACGTTGGGCAGCTATGATTTCGGCGGCGCGCTGAAAAGCGAAACAATGACCGCGCATGTCCGGATCGATCCGAAAACCGGCGAGCTGTTCTTCTACGGGTATGAGGCCGATGGACCGGCCAGCACCAAGGTGGCCTATTGCGTGGTCGGTGCAGACGGCGTGCTGAAATCCGAACAATGGTTCGATGCGCCCTATTGCGCGATGATGCACGACTTCACGATCAGCGAGAACTACGCCCTGTTCCCGATCTATCCGACCACCAGCGATCTCGACCGACTCAAGGCCGGGGGCGAGCACTGGCATCACCAGCCCGAGCTGGACAGCTGGCTGGGCGTCATGCCGCGCTATGGCGACGTCAGCGAAATCAAGTGGTTCAAGGGCCCCAAGGGGGTGTTCTGCTATCACATGATGAACGCCTGGGAGGATGCGGACGGCCTGCTCCATTTCGACCAGTGCCTGTCGAACACCAACGCCTTTGCCTTTGTCCGCGAACCCTCGGGCATCTTCCTGCAGCCATGGGAAATCGAAGGCGCGCTGACCCGCTGGACGGTCGATCCCCGGGTCGATGGCGGCGAAGTCACCGAGACGAAGATCGGACCGCCGGGCGACTTTCCGGTGATCCCGGCGGCCAGGCAGGGCCGTCCGTACGATCACGGCTGGATGTTGACCATGAACCCGGACCTGCAAGGCCCGCCACTGTTTGGCGGCCCGGTCGGCGTCAATTTCAACCTGCTGCTGCGGCTGGAAGGGATGGGCGATGCCCAGCCCCGCGTGGTCGATGCCCTGCCCTTGCCGCCGCTATCGGGATACAACGAACCGGTTCATGTTCCCGCGGCCGATCCGGCCCGTGCTTCAGGGCACAAGGGCTGGCTGGTGATGATCGTCGACCAGCAGATCGGCGACAACCAGTTCAGCCATGAGGCCTGGGTGGTCGATGGCGGAAACCTGGCCGCCGGGCCGGTCGCCCGGGTCAAGATCCCGCACCGGCTGCGTCCGCAGGTCCACGGCTGGTGGGTGCCGCAAGCGCAGCTTGACGCGCTTTCATGACCCGGATCGCCATTACCGGCGCTTCGGGCCAGTACGGAAGGCTTGCGACCGAGGGCCTGATTGCGCGCGGCCGCGCCGCTGACCTGATCCTGATGACCCGCAACCCGGACAAGCTGGCCGATCTGGCCGCGCTGGGCTGCGAGGTGCGCTTTGGCGATTACGACCGGCCAGAATCGCTGGGTCCGGCCTTGGCCGGGGCTGACAAGCTGCTGCTGATCAGCGGCACCCGGGTCGGCGCGCGGGTTGTCCAGCACCAGGCGGCGATCGCGGCGGCAGCCCAGGCCGGAGTGCGCCACGCGCTCTACACCAGCTTCATCGGTATCGACGATCCGGCCAATCCGGCCGAAGTGCGCCACGACCATATTGAGACCGAACGCCTGCTCAAGGCCAGCGGCATGGCCTGGACCATGCTGCGCGACGCCCACTATGCCGATGCGATGATCGTGATGGCCGGTCCCGGGGTGATGGCCAGCCGCCAGTGGATCAGTAATGCCGGCCACGGGCGCGAGGCGATGGTCTGGCGCGATGACTGCGCAGCCTGTGCGGTATCGGTGCTGGACGGCACGGGCCATGAAAACCAGACCTACGCTGTCACCGGGCCAGAGCTTCAGACCTTTGCCGAGGTAACCGCGCTGATGGCCGAGATCACCGGGGTACCGCTGGACTACGTGGCGGTAGACGACGCAGGGCAATATGCGATTTTCGATGCAATGGGCATTCCGCGCCGCCCAGTCGACGATGCCGAGGTCAACGGCATTCCCTGGAACAGCGATGACATGGTCAGTTTTGGTCAGGCGATCCGCGAAGGCTTTCTGGAAGTCTGTTCGGGTGACGTGGCGCGCCTGCTGGGCCGTCCGGCCCGATCCGTGCGGCAGATGATCCAGGCGAATGTTGAAATGCTGCGCGCCGCGGCCGGTTAGCCGCGCCACAGCGCATCAAGGGCCGGCTTGAAATGCGGACGGTGCGGTTCGGGAACGCGCCCGATCAGATCGTCTTCGAATTTTTCGATCACCGTGCGGGCCTGGCGCAAGGTGGCGCTTCCCGCGTCGGTCAGCCGCAAGCCGTGGCTCTTGCCGTCGATCGGCGCGCGCGAAACCAGGCCGGTTTTTTCGATCCGCCCGATCAGCGGCACCATGTTTGCCCGCTGGATATCCAGCATCCGGCCAATCTGGCTGGCGGTAATGCCGGGGTTGGCCTCAATCAGAAGCAGGATCGACACATCGGACAGGCGCAGGCCAAGCGGATCGAGCCGGGTCACGAATTCCCCCATCACCGCATTGGCGGCGCGGCGCAGCGAATAGCCGGGCAGATCGAGCAAGGGGTCCTTCATGGCTTCGCGTTGTAACAATAGCTATTGTTCATAGCAATCCATTTTGTTATGACACATAGCAACAACAGGAGAGTCGATGATGGAATTCACCCGCCTCAACCCCTTGACCGGTGAAGCTGCATCCACGGCGCAGGCGATGAAGGCCACAGACATTCCGGCGATTGCCGCGCGCGCCGCGGCGGCCTTTCCGGCCTGGGCCGCCATGGGCCCCAATGCCCGCCGTGCGGTGCTGATGAAGGCTGCGGATGCGCTGGAGGCGAAGAAGGACGATTTCGTTGCGGCGATGATGGCGGAAACAGGCTCGACCGCAGGCTGGGCGATGTTCAACCTGGGTCTGGCCGCCGGGATGGTGCGCGAAGCCGCCGCGATCACCACCCAGATCGCCGGAGAAGTCATCCCCAGCGACAAGCCCGGCTGCCTTGCCATGGCGCTCAAGGAACCGGTCGGTGTCATCCTTGGCATCGCGCCGTGGAACGCGCCGATCATTCTGGGCGTGCGCGCGATCGCCGTGCCGCTCGCCTGCGGGAATGCCGTGATCCTCAAGGCCAGCGAGACCTGCCCGCGCACCCATGCCCTGATCATCGAGGCTTTTGCCGAAGCGGGCTTTCCCGATGGCGTGGTCAACCTGGTTACCAACGCCCCGGCAGACGCCGCCGATGTGGTCGGCGCGCTGATCGACGCGCCGCAAGTCAAGCGGATCAACTTCACGGGCTCAACCGGGGTCGGCCGGATCATCGCCCGCCGCGCGGCAGACAATCTCAAGCCATGCCTGCTTGAACTGGGCGGCAAGGCCCCGCTGGTGGTGCTGGACGACGCCGACCTTGACGAAGCGGTCAAGGCCGCGGCCTTTGGCGCGTTCATGAACCAGGGCCAGATCTGCATGAGCACCGAGCGGATCATCGTGGTCGAAAGCGTGGCCGACGAGTTCGCCCGGCGCTTTTCCGCCAAGGCTGCAAGCATGCCGGCTGGCGATCCGCGCGAGGGCAACACGCCGCTTGGCGCGGTGGTCGATGCCAAGACCGTTACCCACGTCAACGCGCTGATCGACGATGCCGCCGCCAAGGGCGCGAAGGTTATCGCGGGCGGCAAGGGGACAAGCGTCGTGATGCCCGCCACCGTGGTCGATGGGGTAACCGACGCGATGGATCTCTACCGCGACGAGAGTTTCGGCCCCGTGGTAGCGCTGATCCGCGCCCGCGACGCGGACCACGCGGTCGAGCTGGCGAACGACACCCAGTACGGCCTTTCCGCCGCGGTGTTCACGCGTGACATCGCCAAGGGCCTGACTGTGGCCCGCCGGATCCTTTCCGGCATTTGCCACATCAACGGCCCGACCGTGCATGACGAGGCGCAGATGCCGTTCGGCGGCGTTGGTGCCTCGGGCTACGGCCGCTTCGGCGGCAGGCAAGGCATCGAAAGCTTCACCGAAACCCGCTGGATCACGATCGAGACCCAGCCCGGACACTATCCGATCTAAAGGAACTGCCATGACCACCGAACGCGCCGAAGACGATACCGTTTCCTTCACCGTCGAGAACGCCATTGCCTGGGTGAAATTCAACCGCCCCGAAAAGCGCAACTGCATGAGCCCCAAACTCAACCGCCGGATGAAGGCGGTGCTGGAAGAGCTGGAATTCCGCGATGACGTGAAAGTCCTGGTCCTGACCGGCGAAGGCGATGCCTGGACCGCGGGCATGGACCTCAAGGAATACTTCCGCGAAACCGAGGAACAGGGCCTGGGCGCGATCCGCAAGAGCCAGCGTGAATCCTATGGCTGGTTCGAGCGGCTGCGCTGGTACGAGAAGCCGACCGTGGCGATGATCAACGGCTGGTGCTTTGGCGGAGGCTATGGCCCGCTGTTTGGCTGCGATATCGCGATCGCATCGGAAGACGCACAGTTCGGCCTTTCGGAAATCAACTGGGGCATCCTGCCCGGCGGCGGCGCCAGCAAGGTCGCGCAGGAACTGATGCCGTTCCGCAAGGCGATGTACCATGCGATGATGGGCGAAAACCTCTCGGGCAAGGAAGCCGAAGCCCAGGGCCTGGTGACCGAGGCTGTCCCCGCCGACCGCCTGCTGCCGCGGGTCCTCGAAATCTGCGAGGCGCTGAAGAAGAAGGACAGCCATGCCCTGCGCGCCACAAAATGGGCGGTGCGGCGGATGGTCGACATGACCTATGACAACGGACTGGAATACCAGATCCGGGCGCAGGAAGCGCTGCACAGCTTTGGCGGCGCCGCGGCGCGCAAGGA
>JBJTMC010000251.1:0-6917 GCA_046063325.1 Novosphingobium sp. | reverse complement strand
TTAACAGTCACCTACTCTACCGCTGAGCTATCGGGGAGCAGTCCTTGCGGACAGGGGTGCGCCTATAACAGCGTCGAAACGTTTGGCAAGCACCGGCAGACGCAAAAAGTGTCAAACCGCGAACTGTTCGGCGAAAATTCGCTCCTCCAGGGTCTTGCCGGGATCGAACAGCAGGGTCAGCTGCTTGTCGCGCGCCACCTTGACCTGGACTTCAAGGATATCGCGCAGTTCCTGCTGGTCGGCCACCGCGGCAACCGGGCGCTTGTCGGGATCGAGCACCCGAAAGGTGATTTCGTAATGATCGGGCAGGATCGCCCCGCGCCAGCGCCGCGGCCGGAACGGGCTGATCGGGGTCAGCGCGACCAGACTGGAGGTAAGTGGCAGGATCGGGCCGTTGGCGGACAGGTTATAGGCAGTCGAACCCGCCGGGGTCGCCACCAGCACACCATCGCAGAACAGCTCGGCCATACGGACCTTGCCGTTGACCGAAACCTCCAGCCGCGCGGTCTGGCGGGTTTCGCGCAGCAGAGAAACCTCGTTGATCGCGCTGAAGGTCTTCTGCTTGCCGCTGCCGGTCGTCGCAGTCATCGCCAGCGGGGTGATGTTCAGTTCCTTGGACCGGGCGATCCGTTCCCCCAACGGGCGGCTCGACTTGGGTTTGTTCATCAGGAATCCGACCGTTCCGAGGTTGATTCCATAGGCGGGGACCACGTGCCCGGCATCGAGCATCTGGTGCAGCGAATGCAGCATATGTCCGTCGCCGCCCAGCACAACCGCAACATCGGCCTCAGCCAGCGGGACAAAGGCATTGTCCTGGCGCAGCGCCTCGGCCGCTTCCTGCGCGCGCGGGGTCTCCGATGCCAGCAGGGCCAGGGCGGGGATCTTGGTCATCCTGCCGCGCTGCATATGGGCAATTGGAACACTTTGGTAGGGGCCTTGTGCTAGGCGGGCGCGGATGGATGCAATGCAACCCAGCCCCCTGGCGCTCCTCAGCGATGCGCTTACCGGCCTGCCAGGCCGCGAGGCCGCGCGCGAACGGCTGACCGAATGGCTTGACCGGGGTGAGCCGGTCCACGCGCTGCTGATCGGCCTGCGGCGCTTTGACGCGGTCAATATTGCCTATGGCTCGTCGGCCGGTGATGCCGCGCTGGCGGAGCTGGCAGCGCGGCTGCGGCACTTTGCTCATGGTGAGCTTGACGGCGGCTGGCTGGCGGCGCGCGGCGGGGGCGGGCAGTTCCTGCTGATCGGGACCGAACCGTGCAGCCGCGAACGCTGGCAGATGGTGGCGGCCCAGGTGCTGGAGGCATTCTCGCGCCCGATCGCGACCGCGTCGGGCACTCTGCGGATATCCCCCCGGGCCGCCCTGCTACGCTCCCTGGGCGGCGAAGATGCGGATTCGCTGCTCGACCGACTTGGCCAGACCCTGGCGAGCGTTATGGATGCCCCGGCTCGGCGCCTGCAATGGGCGGACGGTGAAGCGGTAAGGGCCGGACGCAGCGCCGCGCAGCTTGAAGGCGATCTGCTCCGTGCGCTCGACCTGGATGAGATCGAGGTTGTCTACCAGCCGCAGTGGTCCTGCGTCGACGACCACCTGACCGGAGCCGAGGCCCTGGCACGCTGGAACCACCCCCGATTGGGGCGGATCGGCGCGGGCGCGCTGTTTGCCATTGCCGAACGGGCCGATCATGTCGCCCAGCTTTCCCGTCATATTGCCGAGCAGGCCCTGACCGGCGCGAAGGGCTGGCCGCAACCCTTGCGGCTGTCGCTCAACGTCACCCCCAGCGATCTGGCCCATGCGACCTTCGCCCGCGAGTTTTCATGGGTCGTGGCGCAGAGCGGTTTCCCTGCGGAGCGGCTCACGCTTGAAGTGACCGAACAGGTCCTGCTGGCAGACGTTGCGCAAACGGCCTTGGCGCTGGAGGGCCTGGCGGGGGAGGGCATGCGGATCGCGCTCGACGATTTTGGCGCCGGGTTCTGCAACTTCCGCTATCTCAAGCTTCTGCCGCTGCATTACCTCAAACTCGACCGGTCGATGATCGAAGGCGCGGGCGACCCCCGCGACCTGGCGGTGCTGCGCGCGATCGTCGCCATGGCGGGTGCGCTGGACCTTGAGGTGATTGCCGAGGGTGTGGAAAGCGAAGCCCAAAGGAACCTCGCTCACAACGAGGGCTGCGCGTTGTACCAGGGCTTTTTGCGCGCGCCGCCGCTGAGCGCCGAAGAATTTCGCGCTCTCGCTTCGGATTAACCCTTCGCCTTGCGGGCAATCGTGCTGAGGCCCTTGGTCAGCTGGAACAGGCCGTTGAGCCGCGCTTCCGCATTGGCCCAGGCGCGCACCACCACGATCTTGCTGTCGGGGCGCAGCTTGATCGTGCCCTGAAGCCGTTCGGCATAGGCGAACAGGCCGGCCGGATCCGGAAATTCGTCGTTGTGGAACGAAACCAGCGAACCCTTCGCCCCGACATCGATCTTGGCAATGTTGGCCTCGATCGCCTGCCGCTTGATCCGGATGAGCTTGATCAGGTTGGCGGTGGGCGCAGGCAGGGGACCGAAGCGGTCGATCATCTCGGCCGAAAGCGATTCAACCTCGTCCAGGTCTTCGGCATCGTTGAGACGGCGGTACAGCGCCATGCGTACTGCCAGATCCGGCACGTAGTCTTCCGGGATCATGATCGGCGCATCGACCGTGATCTGCGGGCTGAGCGCCGAGCGTTCGCGCTCGATCCCCATGTCGCCCGCCTTGGCCGCCAGGATCGCGTCTTCCAGCATCGACTGGTACAGTTCGAAACCGACTTCGCGGATATGGCCGGACTGTTCGTCGCCCAGCAAGTTGCCCGCGCCGCGTATGTCGAGATCGTGGCTGGCAAGCTGGAACCCAGCGCCAAGCGAATCGAGATCGCCCAGCACTTTCAGGCGCTTCTCCGCCACTTCCGACAATTGACTGTCAGTCGGCGTGGTCAGATAGGCATAGGCCCGCAGCTTGGAGCGCCCGACCCGGCCGCGCAGCTGGTAAAGCTGGGCCAGGCCAAAGCGGTCGGCGCGGTGGATAATGATCGTGTTGGCGCTTGGAATATCGAGCCCGCTTTCGACAATGGTGGTGGAAAGCAGCACTTCGTACTTCTTCTCGTAGAAGGCGCTCATCCGCTCTTCCACTTCGCTCGCCGCCATCTGGCCGTGCGCGGCGATGTAACGCACTTCAGGCACGGTCCGGTGCAGCCAGTCCTCGACCTCTGCCATGTCGGCGATGCGGGGCACGACAATGAAGCTTTGCCCGCCGCGGTGGTGCTCGCGCAGCAGCGCCTCGCGCATCACCATGTCGTCCCATTCCATCACATAGGTTCGCACCGCCAGCCGGTCGACCGGCGCGGTCTGGATCGTGGACAGCTCGCGCAGGCCCGACATTGCCATCTGCAAGGTGCGCGGGATCGGCGTGGCGGTCAGCGTCAGGACGTGAACGTTGTTTCGCAGCTGCTTGAGCGCTTCCTTGTGATTGACCCCAAAGCGCTGTTCTTCATCAACGATTACAAGGCCAAGGCGCTTGAACTGCAGGCTCTTTGCAAGCAAGGCATGGGTGCCGATCACCACGTCGACAGTGCCATCTGCCAAACCCGCCTTGGTCGCCCTGGCCTCCTTGTCGCCGACCAGGCGTGAAAGCCGCCCGACCTTGAGCGGGAAACCGGAAAAGCGATCGGTGAACCCGGTGAAGTGCTGGCGCGCGAGCAGGGTGGTCGGCGCGATCACGGCTACCTGCTGTCCGGCCATCGCTGCGACGAAGGCGGCGCGCAAGGCAACCTCGGTCTTGCCAAATCCGACATCGCCGCAAACCAGCCGGTCCATCGGCCGGCCTTCGCCCAGATCCTTGATGACATCGTCGATCGCGGCTTCCTGGTCGTCGGTTTCCTCCCACGGGAATTTCTCGACGAACTGGTCATAGGACAGCGCCTCGGGCGTCAGCACCGGAGCCTGACGCAAGGCGCGCAGGGCCGCGGTCTTGAGCAGCTCGTGCGCAATCGCGCGGATCCGCTCCTTCAGCCGCGCCTTGCGTTTCTGCCAGCCTTCGCCGCCGAGCCGATCAAGCGCGACGAATTCGTTATCGCTGCCATAGCGCGAGAGGACGTCGATATTCTCGACCGGCACGTAGAGCTTGTCGCCACCGGCATATTCCAGCGCGACGCAATCGTGCGGACTCTGTCCGACCGGGATTGACTGAAGCCCGATATAGCGTCCGATCCCATGGTCCATGTGGACCACCAGATCGCCCGGGGTCAGCGCCGCCAGTTCGGCCAGGAAAGCTTCGGCGCCTTTCCTGCGTTTCTTGCGGCGGACCAGCCGGTCGCCAAGAATGTCCTGCTCGGTAACCAGGTCGAGCTCGTCGTTGGCAAAACCGGCGTCGAGCGGCAGGACCAGCGCGACCGGCGCGCCCTTGGCGGCAAGGCCCAGCGCTTCCTGCCAGCTTTCGGCCAGCACCGGCGCGGGGCGGGCGGCTTCGCCCAGGATCGCGGCGATGCGGGAGCGGCTACCGATGGAATAGGCGGCGATGATCGCCTTTTTGCCGCGCTTCGCCTGGCCGGTCAGATACTGCGCAGCGGCTTCGTAGACATTGTCGCCGCGCGCGCGTTCGGGCGTGAAGTCGCGGCCCGAAGTAAAGCCGAAGGGGATGACCGTCGCACTTTCCGGCTGGGCGAAGATCTCGGCGCGGTGGACCGGGTGGCCGACCAGCACCGCATCGAGCTCCCCGCGCGAAAGGTACAGCGCGGTGGGTTCCAGTGGGCGGTAGGATCCCGGCGCCTTGCCCGATGTGTCGTTGCGCGCCGCGAAATAGTCGGCGATGTCGCCCAGCCGCTCGTCCGCGGCCCCCTGCGCGGCGCTGTCGATTATTATCGTGTCGTCGGCCGAAAGGTGATCGAACAGCGCTGCCATCCGGTCTTCGAACAGCGGCAGCCAGTGCTCCATCCCGGCCAGCCGCCGTCCGTCGCTGACCGCCTGGTAGAGCGGATCGGAAGTGGCATTGGCGCCGAACTGCTCGCGGTAGCGGCTGCGGAAGCGCTTGATGCTGTCCTCGTCCAGCAGCGCCTCGCTGGCGGGCAGCAGCAAGTGCTGTTCGGCCACACCGACCGAACGCTGGGTGTTGGGATCGAACAGCCGCAGCGTCTCCAGCTCATCTCCGAAGAAATCGAGCCGCAGTCCGGCATCAAGGCCCGATGGGTAGATATCGAAGATCGATCCGCGCACCGCATATTCGCCGGCGTCAACCACGGTATCGGTGCGGCTGTAGCCTTGCCGCTGAAGCAGCGCGATCAGGCTTTCGCGGCCGATTTCCATGCCGGTCTTGAGCAGGCGGACATTCTCGCGGATGCGGAACGGTGTGGCGACCCGTTGCAGCACGGCGTTGATCGTGGTGACCAGCAGCTGCGGACCATCGGCCTTGGCCTGCAAGCGGTGCAGCGCGGCCAGCCGCCGGGCGCTGACCGACAAGGCCGGGCTGGCGCGGTCATAGGGCAGACAGTCCCAGGCCGGAAAGGCGATGACTTCCAGCTCCGGCGCGAAGTAGCCTGCGCTGTCGGCGATCGCCTGCATCGCGGCTTCGTCGGGGGCGATGAATACCGCCCGGCCTTTGGCCGCGCGCGCCAGATCCGCCAGCACCAGCGGCTGCGCCCCGCGGGGCAGCGAAGCCAGGGTCAGCGGGGCAGTGGCGGACAGGATCTTGGTGAAGTCTGGCATGAATTCCACAACGGCAATTGCCCCGCAGGCCGATTTTCCGGCCAGCGGGGTGGTGATTTGCCAAGGCCATAGCCGGGGTTTGGCAGCCTGTCAGCGAACAATCGACCGCCTGCGGGAACGAAGTCCGCTCAGCGGGGTTAATCCAGCGAAGCCCCATTTCACCTAAAGGAAACGACGATGCTGACGTTGAGCCAACTGGCCTATGCAACCGACGCGCTGGAACCCGCGATCTCTGCGCGGACACTGGAATTCCACCACGGCAAGCATCACCAGGCCTACATCAGCAAGACCAACGACCTCGCGGGGGCGGCCGGGCTGGTCAATGCCTCGCTCGAAGATATCGTCGCCGCTGCGCGCAAGTCGGCGAATCAGCCGCTGTTCAACAACGCCGCGCAGGCCTGGAACCATGCCTTTTACTGGCAGTCGATGGCGCCACGCCCCGGACAACCGGCGGGCAGGCTTGAAGGCGCAATCAATGCAGCCTTCGGCGATCTCGCCAGTCTGCGCAGCGAATTCGTCAAGCAGGGCGCCGGGCATTTCGCCTCTGGCTGGCTATGGCTCGCCGTGACGGATGGCGGCATGCTCCAGCTGAGGCAAAGCCACGACGCGGAGACGTTGTGCGATGCCGGGGATGCGGTGCCGCTGCTGGTCTGCGACCTGTGGGAGCACGCCTACTACCTTGATCGCCAGAACTTGCGGCAGGCCTATCTTGAGGCCTGGTTTGACGGCCTGGCCAATTGGGACTTTGCCGCGCGGCAGCTCGCTGCCGCCGAATCGGGCAAACGCGGCTTTGCCTATGGGCAGGATGCGATGGAAGCGGCTTGAGCCGCGACCCAGGTCAGCGCGGGATTTCGACGTAATCGAGGCGGCGTAGCGCGTCCATCTGCGCCCCGGCGTATTCGGGCGGGATCGCCAGGGTGCCCAGCGCCCAGCCGAGGATATCGACGTCTTCTTCGTCCAGCAGGCGCTCGAACCAGGCCAGTTCCGCCTCGTCCCACCCGGCGCCGAAGCGGTCGAAGAAGCAGCCGATCATATAGTCTGCTTCGCGGGTTCCGCGGTGCCAGGCCCGGAACTTGAGTCGGCGAAGACGGTGCGAAGCATCCATTTGCGTGCCGCTAGGCGGCAGGGGGCTTTGAGGCAAGCGCAAAGGCTGGCTATAGCCGGTGCCGATGCGTCCCGAACGGCTCAACCCCCTGTTC
>JBJTMC010000250.1:0-10558 GCA_046063325.1 Novosphingobium sp. | reverse complement strand
GATGGGAGATGGAATGGAACAAATAGAGAACCCATGACAATGCGTCAATCAGGAAAACGCCTGTTTTCCGTGGGTATAGGCAATATATGGGAAGCGCTGGGAAGGATAGGCTGGCGGAGAGGGTGGGATTCGAACCCACGGTACGGTTGCCCGTACACCGCATTTCGAGTGCGGCGCATTCGACCTCTCTGCCACCTCTCCGCGAGATCGCCGTGCGAGCTGGCAGTGCCAGTTCGGTCGAAGAAGCGCGCGGTTAGCCGATGGCGCGGCGCTTGCCAAGCCCCTTGCGCGCCGATTTCAGGGGACGGCACACCCGATGCCGTTGTTTCGCCACATGTCCGATCCTATATTGCTGGACTATGGAACGCGCTTCCTTCTTTTCCCCCCAGGCCGGACGTGACATCGACGCGCCCCGCTCTGCCCGCGCCCGCTTCGGGATCGGTGACATCGTGCGTCACAGGATCTTCGATTTCCGCGGGGTGGTGTTCGATATCGACCCGGTCTTCGCCAACAGCGAGGAATGGTACGAATCGATCCCCAAGGAAGTCCGCCCCAGCCGCGAACAGCCGTTTTATCACCTGCTCGCCGAAAACGGTGACAACAGCTACGTCGCCTATGTCAGCCAGCAAAACCTCCTGGGCGACGCCGATGGCGGTCCGGTCGATCACCCGGGGCTGCCCGATCTGTTCGACGATTTCGACGGCGCACGCTATCCGCTGCGCCGTTCGATGACGCACTAGGCGCTCAGTTGGCTTGAGCGTTTGCGCAGGCATAGACCTGCAATTGCTCAGTTCCCATTTCATGCACCACCGGCGCGGCCACCAGCCGGCACCGCTCGGCGGTGAAGCCGCGGACGAGCCGCCAGCCGACTGCGTTGGCGGGCTGGTTGCGCGGCGTTGTTGCCATGACGACCACCTCGGGATTCATCGCAAGCACCCGCACGATTTCCCGGTTGGTGTCGATACCGCTTACGTTGAGTTCGATCGCATGGTTGAGATGCGGCGGAAACACCAGTGGGGACAGGAACCGACGTCCGCTCATTGTGTAGAGCGCGCTGGGCCCATCGAAGACGAGCAGGCTGTCACCGGGAAGCGATCGTACCAGTTCGGACAGCGCGACCATTTCTGCCTTGCTGCGTGCGTGCGCCGCAAACTGGAATGGGGCATGGTAGATAAGCGATGCCAATGCCGCCAAGGCGCCAAGCGCCATGCCGACCCGCCCGCGGTCGAGCGCGCAGGACGCGGCAACCGACAGCGGAAGCACCAGCGGCTGGCCATAGTGGATGTAAAGTTGCGGAACCAGGATCACCCCCAGGACCGCCGCAGCAATCCACGCCATCACGAAACCGCGATGCGGCGCAAAGGGACGGGAAGGCAGGACAAGTGCGATTGCGCAGAGGGCAACCAGCGGGATGAACCTGCGCCCCAGGTCAAGCGAGCGGCCGACAATGTCGGCCGATGTCGGCGAGGCCTTGAGGAAGATCGATGCGGTGACCGCGTTCCAGAACGCGGGGAAATGCCCGATCAGAAGGAACCATCCGGCAAATAGCGCCGTGGGGAGTATCCCGATCGCCACGAACTCCAATCCGTTGCGCCACCACCGATCAGGGGAGAGCCGCATAACGGCTGCGCAGCCAAGCAGGCAGGCCTCGAAAATTACGGTTTGCTTGATTGTGAGGGCCACGCCCAGACACAACATGGCCCAGCAGAAGCGGCGAAAATCCGGAACGCCCGTGATCAGGTAGACAGCGACCGCCACGAACAGGTTGTAGAAGATCGCCGCTTCGCCTGTGTTCCCGTAGAAGTCGCCCAACATCAGCAGATAGAGCAGACCTGCAAACACCGCGCCGGTCGGACTTGCCCATCGGCTCGATATGCGGGCCACCATTACCGCAGTCGCAGCCGCAAACAGCGTTGCCGCCACCTGGAACACCACGGCCGACGTGGAAACGAAGGTCAGCAGGTAATAGATCAGGAATATGCCCGGGGGCTTGCGATCCCAGATATCAACGTAGGGCACCAGGCCCCAGTGCATGCGCTGCCCGACGAGCAGGTAGAACTGGTCAACCGAATGCGCGACCGGATCGCCGAACGAATCCATCCGCAAGGCGAACGCCGCGGCCACCAGCAGGGCCGCCTGAAACCGGAACCGGGTTCCGGTTTGGGTCAAAGGTGCAAGCCTGGCCGCGCTAGGCATCGTCGGCAGTCGACGTCAGGCGCGATCCGTCAGTCAACGCCCTAGCTTTTCAGCTTCCACCCGCTCTTGAGCAGGGCATAGAGCGCTCCGCACAGCACCAGGTTGAGCGCGCCGAGGTAAAGCGCGCCGTTCAGCACGGCGGCGTTGCTGTCACCAATGTCGCTTTGCCCAAGAAAGCCGAAACGGAAGCCAGAGATCACGTAGAAGATCGGGTTGAGCCGGCTGACCGCCTGGAACGCGGGATGCAGGTTGCTGATTACGTATAAGGTGCCCGACACCATGGTCAGCGGGGTGATCACGAAATTGGTGATCATCGCCGCATGGTCGAACTTTTCCGCCCAGATCGACGTGATCAGGCCAACCACGGCCAGCAGGATCGAACCGTTGAGCCCAAACCAGACCACCGCCCAGGGGTGCTGGACGGCCAGATGGACGCCGGGCCACAGCAGCATCGCCCCGCTGATCGCCAGTCCGACCAACACCGCCCGGGTCACCGCCGCCCCGATCAGGCCCAGGATCAGCTCTCCGTTGGAGATCGGCGGCATCAGGTAGTCAACAATCGTCCCCTGGATCTTGCCGGCCAGGAAATTGAAGCTGGTGTTGGCAAAGGCGTTGTTGATCATTCCCATCACGATCAGCCCGGGAGCGATGAAACTGGCGAAGGGCACGCCCAGCACTTCACGGCCGCCGCGCCCCATCGCCACGGTGAATATCATCAGATAGAGCAGCGTGGTCATCGCCGGGGCCCAGATCGTCTGGGTCTGAACCTTGAAAAACCGGCGGAGTTCCTTCATATAGAGGGTCCACAGCCCCAACCGGTTCAATCCGGCGAAATGGGGCGCTCCCTGAGCCGGATAGCTCGTCTGCCCAGCGCCTTTGGCGGTTGTGGGCGGCGTCGCGTTTTCAGTGTCGGGAAAAGGTTGATCGGCCATGCTGCGGCGACTATCCGCAGCCTGCGCCAATGGCAAGGTTGCGGACGCGCTCCGCAGAGGAAAGTGACAGAATGAGCTGGACCGACGAACGGATCGATAGGCTGACCAAGATGTGGGAAGGCGGCGCAACCGCCAGCCAGATCGCGGACGAACTGGGCGGGGTGAGCCGCAATGCCGTGATCGGCAAGGCGCACCGGCTGGGCCTCAAGGCCCGCCCCAGCCCGGTCAAGGCGAACGAAAAGGAAGTCGCCGCGCCCGCGCCCAAGGCCCCCAAAGCCGAAGCCGCCGCACCGCGGCCGGCCCCTGCACCGCGCCCGGTGCAGGCTGCCCCGCGCGCTCCGGCCAGCCAGGCCGCACCGATGCCCGCCGCTCCGGTCAGCGATGGTCCGCGGATCGTCTCGATCGGACCGGGCGGGTTCCTGCGCCAGGGCCCGGGCGATCAACAGGCTCCGATTCCACCGGCCCCGCCGCGCCGCCTGGTTCCGGCCAAGCCCAGCGCCGAGATCGCGGACAAGACCAGCCTGCTCGATCTGAATGACCGGATCTGCCGTTGGCCGATGGGCCACCCGGGCGAACCGGACTTTCACTTCTGCGGTGAGAAGGTGAACCCCGGATTCCCCTATTGCGTGGAGCATTGCGGGCGAGCCTATCAGGCGCAGCTGCCGCGCGGGCATCGCCGCCCGCCGCCGCCGCTGCCGTTCGGCGGTCCGCGCGTACGCTAGGCATTTTGCGGCCCCTGGGGGCTTAAAAGCATCGTCGCCGTGCCGTTAACCATGGCATGACTGCGCATGATCCCGATCTTGGCCGCCCGGTTGGTGGTTTTCTTGGCTGGCTGGGCCTCGGCCCGCGGCCTTCCCGTGCTGCCTCCGGGGCCGACGCCGCACCCGAACCGGATCAACGCCGCGGCGGGTTGCAGCAGCGCCAGACGGCAGAGATCGGGGCGTTCCTGGCGGCGCACCGGTTGCCGGTCAACGCCCAGACTTTGTCGGTCGCCTGGAATTACCTGACCGGCAGCGACAGCCAGGTGCTGCGCGCGGTCGACCGGCAATTGCAACAGCGCCAGCCGATGACGGCCGAATGGATCGACGAAAACCTGGGCAGCCATGCCAAGGGCGAGGAACTGGCCCTGCTTTCGCAGCTGATGGGGCGGCTGGAAACGTCGATCGACGAGTTTGCCAAGACCAGCCGCGAAGCCCAGACCGCGACCAGCCAGTACCATTCCGCGCTGGAAGACCACGTCAACGAGCTTGAGCAGGTAACCAGGGCCGACGAGGTGATTACCGAGCTTGCCACGATTGCCAAGGTCATGATGCGCCGCACCCGCGAGATCGAGAAGCAGATGCTGCGCAGCGAGGCCCAGACCCGCTCCTTGCGGCGTCGGCTGGACGAGGTCCGCCGCTCTGCCGAGGAGGATCACCTGACCGGCCTGCCCAACCGCCGCGCCTTCGAAGCCCTGTTCGAAGAGGAGTACCGCCTGGCCCGGGCCAGCACCGAAGTGCTGTGCGTGGCCTTCTGCGACATCGATCACTTCAAGAAGATCAACGATGCCCACGGTCACGAAGCCGGGGATCGGGTGCTCAAGCTGGTCGCGGACAGCCTCGCCAAGATCAGCGGCGAGCGCTGCCACGTCGCCCGGCATGGCGGCGAGGAATTCGTGCTGCTGTTCCGGGGCGCGACGCTGGTCGAGACCCGTGAGAGCCTTGACCGCCTGCGCGATCAGCTGGCCGAACGCCGCCTGGTCAACCGCGCCACCGATCAGCCGTTCGGCCAGGTCACCTTCTCGGCCGGGCTTGCCGACGTCTTCGCCTGCGGCGATCCGCGCACCGCCCTGCGCGCCGCCGATACCGCGTTGTATCGGGCCAAACTGGAAGGCCGCAACCGGGTTGAGGTTGCCACCGCCGAGGATTGCAAGCCGCCGCCGCTTACCGCGGCGGCCTAGACCGTAGACCCATAAACGGCCTAGATCCCGCGCACCGCGGCGTCTTCGACATCGGGCGTGGCGTCCAGCACGGCCTGCGCACGGGCCCGCTGCCATTCCTTGAAGATGCCGTGGGTGACGATGTAGGTGCTGTTTTCAAGGATGCCGCGCGCAACCATTTCGCCCACTTCCTCGGGCTCCATCCAGCTTTCGCCGACCTGCCGCTGGGCCAGTTGCGCCTCGCTTTCGGTATAGCCGCTGCCGCTGCGCAGGTGTTCGGGGCGGTTCTTGTTGGCCTCGTGGATGTTCGACTTGATCGGGCCGGGCAGCAGGATCGAAACGCCGATCCCCTGCTCGCCCAGTTCGCCCTTCACCGCCTCGCAGTAATGGCACACCGCAGCCTTGCTCGCCGCGTAGATCGCCAGATGCGCGGGCATTACCACTTCGGCGGCAAGGCTGGCGGTGGAGACGATGTGCCCGCCGCGGCCGTGCGCCAGCATCTGCGGCAGGAATTCGACGAAGCCGTTGATCACCCCTCCGATGTTCACCCCGAACCCGAAGTCATAGTCGGCATAGGTCGCTTTCAGGACCGGCCCTTCAAGGCCTACCCCGGCGTTGTTGACCAGGATGTCGATCCCGCCAAAATCGGCCTGCATCTGCGCCGCTGCCGCGCGGTAAGCATCGCGGCTGGTGACGTCGAGCTGGAGCGCGGAGACGGTGTTGGAACGCGCGCCGCCGGTGAACGAAGCCAGGGCGCTGGCGATATGATCGGCGCGCAGGTCGGCGATAACCACCCGGCAGCCGCGCGCCTCCAGCACCTGAGCGATGCCCAGCCCGATGCCCGAAGCACCGCCGGTGATGAAGGCGGTCTTCCCCGCAAAATCCTTGATGTACATGCCTGCGTCCTCTCGCCCCGCCAATTTGTATGCAACACTAACAAATGTTAGCGCGGGTTGACAAGAAAGACCACATAGCCGCGGAACAGCGGATCGGATTTGAGCGCCGCGGGCTCGCGCCACTCGCCCCCCTGCACCAGCGCCACCTTGTGCGGCACCGGCACGCGGGCCAGCCTGGCGAGGTAGCGTTCATAGCCGGGGATGGTGCTGCGCCCCTGATAGCTTTGTACCACCACTTCATCGACCGTGCCCTGCAGCGCCGCCAGTGCCGCGGGATCGGCATTGGCGCTCCAGTCCATCAGCCCGGTGATCGAGAGCCGGTATGGGGTCGGCAGTTTCGCGCGCAGGGACTTCAGGAACGCCGCATAGCGATCGAGGCCGCGGGTAGAGGCATCGAAATCAACCTGCAGCCCCGCCACCCGGTTGCCCGCCCCCTGCCAGCGCGCCAGTTCCGCCAGCACCCGCTGGGTTACTTGCGGTGGCCAGTCGAGGCTTTGCGCACGGACCACCAGCCAGACCTCGTCCGCGCGGATCCGGGGCACAGCCCGCAGCGCCACATAGGCACCGTCGCGGCGGATCTCTCCCGCCAGCAGATACGCCGCCTTGGCGCGGTCCAGCACCGGCTGCGGGCGCACCCCGGCCCACAGGAAAAACGCGTCGTGGTCCTCGGCGCGGACCTGCTGCGATCCGCCCGTGCCGCAGGCCGCAAGCAGCAGCGCCGCGCAGAGCGCCAGCCGCCTCACCAGTAATAGCGCAGTTTCTTGGCCCACGGGCTTTGCGGGTAATCGCGCTTGAGCCGGTCGTACCAGACCTTGCGCTGGCCCTTGCCGACGTCCGCCCCGCCGCAATCGTTGCTGCCGCTGGGGGCATAGCACATTACCGCACGGTAGAGCGCATAGGCCTTGTCGTTCGGCCCCGCCCCAGGATCGGCGATGATCGAATTGTAGAACTCGCTGCGGAAGTTGCGTTTGCCCGGAAAGCCGACCGCGAAGCCGCCCAGTTCATCCCTGGCGGGCGGCGTGTCCCATTGGCCATGCAGGTAATCGAGCCCGCCCAAACGGAAGAAATCGCCCAGGCAGAGCCTTCCGGCCACGTCCTGCGGGTTCTTCGCCAGCGCGGCGACCGTCGTCGCCAGCGGCGCGCAGGGATAGCCGTCGCCAACCTTACCGCTGACAAATGTCCGGGCGCTGCCATCGGCCTTGGCTTGGGGAAGCTTAACGTCGCTGCCGAAAGGCGTGTAGTGCCCCATCACCAGTTCATTGGCGAGCAGGGTGTAAAGCGCCTGGTCGCGCTCATCGCCGCCGTTGCCCTTGTTGCTGACGATCGTGCGCAGCAGCGGCGCCCCTGCCGAGCGATCTATCAGCCGGGATCGGATTTCGGCATTGGTCACTGGCGAGCCCGAAGCGAACACCGCATCCAGCCTGCCGCTGCGCTCCCAATTCATCGCCAGACCCAATTCCGCCAGGGGGCGTTGCCATGCGCCCTTGGCGTTCGGGATCAGTTCCTGCCAGAAGCCCGCCTCGTTGCGGTCCTTCAGCGCCGCCAGCGCCATGCCGCGCAGGATCTGGCGGCTGAACGACAGGTTGGTGTGGCTGGTCCGCCGCGCGTCGTCCGGCACCAGCTGGAGCACGCGGGCGTAGTTCTTGCCATAGTAATAGGCGTGGGTCGCTTGGAGGTAGGAAAACAGCTCACCCTGTCCGGCAAAGGCGGGGGCCTGGGCGTCGATCTGGGCGGCGCTGATCGCCGGTTTGGGCGGGTTCTTTTCATCGTAATCGGTGTTGCGCATGGCAACCAGATCCTGCGCCGCGAGCAGCAGTGCCCCCTCGATCCCGGCGCCCTTGGCATCGGAATTGAACAGCAGCTTGGTGTCGATCTCCTCAACCAGCAGCGCCGCGTCGGGCTGCATCGGATCGGCCTTGCCCAGCATTCCGGCATAGGTCTTGCCCAGCAGGGCATAGTCGCCGGTCAGCCAAAGGCCGCGCCGCACCAGGCCCGTTGCAGAGCCGATGTAGCGCCCCTTGGGCCAGCCCCCCAGATAGGCCGATAGTGCCTGCAAGCCGCGCCGCGCCGCAGCCCGATCGACCTTGTCCCCACCGTCGTAGGAACCATAGTCGCCAAAGGCCGGTGCCTGGGCCGCGCCAAATTCGACGCGGATCAGCATATAGGCTGCGGTCTCCTTGACGAAGGGATCGCCTGCGCTCGCCAAGGCGGTAAAGCCCCCCCGCGCATCAGCCCAGCGTTCACCGTAAAACGCGTCGGCGGCCTGAAGATAGGTCAGGTACTCACGCCCCGGCTGGCTCGCCACGGTCGGCCATGGGCCATAGACCGGCAGCGGCTGGCCCTTCTGGTCGCCATAGCGGCGATCCCACGAAGTTCCGGTCTTGCACACGGCTTCGGCCTGTGCGCGGGCGGAAGAAAGCGCCGCGCGCTCGGCGGCGGGCAGGCTGCGGTTTGCCGCCATTGCTGCTGTCAGTGCCGCAGTGCCCGAGCCGTAGCTTTGGCATGTCGTGCCCGAATAGGCAGCCTGATCGGCGCTGGGATCGTCTTCCTTAAGGGCGGGGAACAGTGAGGATCGCAGCGTGCTCCAATCAAGGAACACCGTGCCCTTGTTAACGTAGCTGTAGTCCTGCTTCGGCACCGTCAGCCCCGCCAGTGAGCGTCCGCCGCGATCGTTCAGCAGGAACATCAGGTTGATCCGGCTGTCGTTCCCGGGGGCGAGCATCGCCCGGCCCTGGCAGGACTGATCGCGCCCGAACAGGTTGAAGCCGCCTTCGCAGCCCGGATCGGCACAGGCCAGCGCCGCGCCGGAACTGGCCAGCAGGCCCAGACCGATCACCCGTTTGACATAGCGCCGTGCCATTGCAGCCTCCCTTGATTGCTCAACGCCAAGGTTGCCTGCATTGCCCTGCACCGCGCAACAAAAAAGGGGCCGCCGAAGCAGCCCCTTCCCTGTTTTTTTGCCTAAGCGCGAAGACTTAGTCGTCGCCCTTGAGAAACGCCGGGACGTGATCCACGGTGCCGCCCTCGTCGCGATCGCGGCGCCCTTCGCCTCTGGGGCCACGATCGTCACGGTCGCGGCGCGGACCGCGGTCACCGCCATCGCGGCGCGGGCCGCGATCACGGTCACCGCCCCGATCGCCCCTGGGGCCGCGGCGATCGCCACGGTCGCCGCCCGGACGGTCACCGCGCGGTTCGCGCGGCGGACGGGTATCTTCCAGCGCTTCGCCGGTTTCCTGATCGACAACGCGCATCGACAGGCGGACCTTGCCGCGCTGATCGATTTCGAGAACCTTGACCTTCACGGCCTGGCCTTCGGACACGACGTCGGTCGGCTTCTCGACCCGCTCGTTCTTCATTTCGCTGACGTGGACAAGACCGTCCTTGCCGCCCATGAAGTTCACGAACGCACCGAAATCGACGATCGTGACGACCTTGCCGTCATAGATCTTGCCGACTTCGGGTTCCTCGACGATGCCGAGGATCCAGTTCTTGGCGGCTTCGATCTGCGACAGATCGCTGCTGCTGATCTTGATCAGGCCTTCGTCGTCGATGTCGACCTTGGCACCGGTCTCGGCAACGATCTCGCGGATCACCTTGCCGCCGGTGCCGATCACTTCGCGGATCTTCGACTTGTCGATCTGCAGAGTCTCGATCCGCGGGGCGTGGGCCGAAAGCTCGGTCCGGGCGGTGCCCAGGGCCTTGGTCATCTCGCCCAGGATGTGGGCGCGGCCGTCCTTGGCCTGGTGCAGCGCAGCTTCGAAGATTTCGCGCGTGATGCCCGCAACCTTGATGTCCATCTGCATCGTGGTGATGCCTTCGCTGGTGCCGGCCACCTTGAAGTCCATGTCACCCAGGTGATCTTCGTCACCCAGGATGTCGGACAGCACGGTGAACTGGTCGCCTTCCAGGATCAGGCCCATCGCGATGCCCGAAACCGGACGCTTGAGCGGCACGCCGGCATCCATCATCGCGAGCGCGCCGCCGCAGACGGTGGCCATCGAGGAGGAGCCGTTGGACTCGGTAATGTCCGAGACCACGCGGATCGTGTAGGGGAAGTCTTCCTTGCTGGGCAGCACCGCCTGCAGCGCGCGCCAGGCGAGCTTGCCGTGGCCGGTGTCGCGGCGCGACGGCGCGCCGAAGCGGCCCACTTCACCGACCGAATAGGGCGGGAAGTTGTAGTGCAGCATGAAGCTGGAATAGCTCAGGCCTTCCAGCCCGTCGATCATCTGCTCGGCGTCCTTGGTGCCCAGAGTGGTGGTGCAGATCGCCTGGGTCTCGCCGCGGGTGAACAGCGCCGAACCGTGGGTGCGCGGCAGGAAGCCGACCATCGATTCGATCGGACGGACCTGGTTGACCTTGCGCCCGTCGATGCGGGTACCGTCCTTCAGGATCGCGCCGCGCACGATGTCGGCTTCGACCTTCTTGACGGTCTTGATCGCGACCATCTGGGTCTGGGCGTCTTCGCTGGCAAAGGCTTCCTTGGCCTTGTCGCGCGCCGCGTTGAGCGCGTTCGAGCGGGCCGACTTGTCGGTCAGCTTGTAGGCGGCGGCGATATCGGCACCGATCAGCTTCTTGAGCTTGTCCTTGATCGCCGAGTTGTCGCTGACGGCGACATC
>JBJTMC010000045.1:0-6663 GCA_046063325.1 Novosphingobium sp. | reverse complement strand
AAGGCCGCGCTGGACCCGGGGGTCGGCGGTTGCGAAGGCGCGCCTATAGCGAATTTGGCGCACGTTGCAAGCTTCACCGTCCCCTATTTCGTCCACATCGCCAACGGGGGAGATACCGATGCTGCTACCTACCACGCTTTCGCTCGCTGCTGCCGCGGCGCTGATCAACTTCTGGCTGGCGCTGCGCTGCGGCCAGGTCCGGTCCAAGGCCGGGGTCAGCATCGGCACTGGCGGGAACGACTTGCTCGAACGGCGGATGCGCGCCCAGCTCAACTTTGTCGAGAATACGCCCTGGGTGCTGTTCCTGATCGCCGGGATCGAACTGGCCGGCAAGGGTGGCTCGTGGCTGGCGATCGTCGGCGCGCTCTACATGCTGGGCCGGGTCGCGCATGGCCTGGGGATGGACGGCACCGCGCTGGCCAAGGGCCGCAGCGTCGGCACGATCATCACTATGCTGACCCACCTTGGCCTGGCCGTGGTGGCCGTGCTGGTCGTGCTCGGAAAGTTCTGACGCCTCAGCTCAGTGCATAGTCGCTGACGAAACCGTTGACCTGTCGTTCCCGGCCGAATGTGCTGGTCGGCCCATGGCCGGGAATGAAGGTCACGTCGTTGCCCAGCGGCCACAGTTTTTGCGTGATCGAATCGATCAGCTGTTGGTGGTTGCCCTTGGGAAAATCGGTGCGCCCGATCGATCCGGCGAACAGCACGTCGCCAACGATCGCCAGGTGCCCTTCCGGATAGTGGAACACCACGTGGCCGGGCGTATGCCCCGGGCAGTGAATCACGTTGAGGGTCTGCTCGCCCACGGTGACGGTGTCCCCGTCCTTGAGCCAGCGGTCCGGCTCGAACGTCTCAGCATGCATGCCCCAGCGCTTGCCGTCATCGCCAAGCTGGGCGATCCAGAATCGATCGTCTTCGTGCGGGCCCTCGATCGGCACACCCAGTTCCTTCGCCAGGATCCCGGTCTGCCCGCAATGGTCGAGATGCCCATGGGTGAGCAGCAGCTTCTCGATCGTCACGCCGACCTTGGCCACCGCCGCCTTCAATTTGTCGAGATCCCCGCCCGGATCTACCAGCGCGCCCTTCATCGTCCTGGTGCACCAGACGAGCGAGCAATTCTGCTCGAGCGGGGTAACCGGGACGATGCCGACGCGCAGCGGGGGTTCGGTGTTATTTGTCATGCGGCATGATGTGGCGAGCGCCGATCCATTCGGCAACCGCCAATTTTTCCGCAGACCGGCCGGGCAGACCGGAAATGACCAGGCGCCTCTGCCCTACGCGGATGCCGGAGGAAGCGCGGGCGAGGCGCCGGGAACGCTGCGGCCAATATCCTGGTTTTCCGGGAACAGCGGCCACAGCAACTGCTGCCCCAGCGTGGCATCAGGAAGATTTTCAACGCCGTAGCTTTGCGGATAGCTGCGGGTGATCTTGGCGGTGCCGAACAGCACGTCCCAGAAGAACAGCAGATTTCCGAAATTACCCTTGTAGTTGACTGCCGGGTCGCTGAGATGGCGGCCATGATGGGCGTGGTGGGTCGCCGGCGTCGAGATGGTGCGTTCCACCACCCACATCACCGGCGAAAGCCATTTGATCCGGTACAGCGGTGCATCCCATTTCACGTCGCTGTGGGCGCCGATGATCACCGCCATCTTGACCACCAGATATCCGGCATAGAACCAGCCCAGGCCCAGGTAAATCAACGCCGCCGCAAACCATATGCTTGGCATCATCGCGTAGTAGATGATGTTGTTCCGATAGACGAGCCGCACGCTCATGTAGCGGGCGTTGTGGTGCGCGCGGTGAAGGTTGTACAGCCAGGAGAAGCTGTGCGAGGCCCGGTGCCACCAGTACTGCATCATGTCTTCGAGGACCAGGAACAGCGGGATCGCCAGGAACACGCTGATGCCGCCCAGAGCGCCCTGATATTGCGGGAAATAGTGCAGGCCGAGCCAGTTGACCAAAACGATGATCAGCGGCTGCGTGACGGTCAGCAGCAGCACGGTGGAGATGACCTCGACGATCCCGTCGTGTCGGCATTGCTCCTGCTTTGAAAACAGGTCGGAACGCAGCAGCTCGAGCAGTCCGAACCCCACGTAGATTCCAATCACAACCCAGCTTGATGTCGGCACGGCCGATCTCCTCTCCCGGTGCAGGTCGAAACGCCCGCTACGCTCTTGCGACTAGGCTTTTAGCGGCCCATGATCTGAAAGAATGCAAAGGACTTATCAATTATCTGAAATCGTCCCGACCCGGGCTGAGGGCGAACTTGCGGCGCTGCTGGCCCGCGAAGGGCGCCGTCACCGTTTCGCCGCTGGCGCCATTATCCAGCAGCAGGGCGACGAGGGTCGCGGTTTCTGGCTGGTCGAAACCGGCACCGTGTCAATCTGCCGGTTCGGCCCGGACGGCACCGTGACGATTTACGCCATTCTGGGCCCCGGCGACCTGTTCGGGGAACTGGCCCATTTCGCCGGCCTGACCCGCCAGGTCGATGCGACTGCCGAAACCGACGCGGCCGTCGTCCGGATCGACGCCCGGCTGATCGACCGGCTTTTGGCCGAAGAGCCGGACTTTGTCCGCTGGTTGCTCAAATCGCTGTCCACCCAGCTCAGCGCCGCGCTCGACCGGATCGATCGCGACCGCAATCTTCCGGCGCTTGCACGAATCGCGCGTCTCCTGTCCGACATGGCGCTGCGGGACGGGCTGGACCTTGCCGTCACCCAGCAATCACTTGCCGATGTGGTGGGCGTTTCACGGATTACCGCCGGAAAGGTCCTGGGCGAGCTGGCGCAATCGGGGCTTGTCCGGCTGGGCTATCGCCGCGTTACGGTGACCGACCTTGCCGCGCTGACCGCGTTGGACAGACAGTCGCCGTCCCACCGATAAATCGCATGCGGCCCGGAAGTTCATCCGGGGAAAACGGCCCTTATCCCTGGCTCCATTGCCGTGGCCGCGATTGGTGCTAGCTTGACCGCCAGCGAATTTTCGCAGGGGGAATTTGCAGTGAACACTCCAGCTTCAGCGCGGCGCGGTAGTCGTTTCTTCGCGATCAGCGCGGTTCTGATCGCCGTCCTTGTCGTGCTGAGCTTCCCTTTGACCTACTACATTCCCCTGGTGACGGGTGAAAAGCACTTCACTTTGCTACGGCACCTGCACGGCCTCGCCTTCTTCAGCTGGATCGGGCTATACGTCGTGCAAACCCAGCTGATCGGCAGAGGCAAGGTCCGGCTCCACCGCGAACTCGGGATAGCCGGGGTGGCGCTAACGGGCGCAATGATTCCACTCGGGATCTGGCAAGCCGTGACCGCGGCGGGTGAGCGAATGGCCAAGGGCAAGGCCCTGCCGTTCGAGTTCTCGCTGTACAATCTTGTCGACATCACGGTTTTCAGCACCGCATTCGGTTGGGCGATCTTCGAAGCGACTCGGCGGATCGAATGGCACCGCCGCCTGATGTTCATCGCTGCGCTCAATCTGTTTGGCCCGGCCTTCTCGCGGATCGTGTTTCTGGTGCCCGCGCCCTTCCCCTGGTCCGACATGGCCCCCAACCTGATCGCCGACGCCTTGCTGATTGCACTCGCGCTGCACGATCGACGACAGCTTGGCCGGATTCATCCGGTGACACTATGGGCGATGATCCTGCTCATCCCGTTTCATACCATAGAACCGCTGATCGCGCGCGGCGCGGCGTGGAATGCGCTGGCGCCGGGGCTGTTCGGGTTCAGCTAAAGCCGCCCGCTTTTCCACACCACCCGGCCAATCACCTGCACCTCCTCGGGCGCGAGCTCGATCGTGCGGTAGGCGGGGTTGTCACTGACCAGGGCGATCTTGCCGGGGCTGGCAAGATCGAGCCGCTTGACCAGCAGCGCCTCACCGGTGCGGACCACGTGGATGCCATCGCGCAAGGGACGAACCGTGCGGTCAACCAGTATCTCGTCGCCGTCGCGCAAGGTGCCCTCCATCGAATCGCCTTCGACCCGGATCGCAGAGAGCTGCGCGGGATCGAGCCCCTGTTCGCGCAGCCAGCGCGCGGAAAAGCGGAAGGCACCGACCGGCAGCTCGTCTTGCGCCAGCGCGCCGGGACCGGCCGAGGCGCCCAGCGGCAGGCGCGGCAGATCGACCCAGTCACCGCGCGGCGATTTTCCAGGCAAAGCGGGGGAAATTTCCTCCGGAGCGCCCAGTTCGCCCTCCTCCACCCCGAAGAACCGGGCGAGCGTGCGGCGGTCGCTCTCTTCCAGCTTGCGCGGGCTCCCCTTGCGGATGAACTGCTGAAGGTAGGTCGAATTGCGGCCAATAAGCTCGGACAGGCGGGACAGGCTGGCGCCATGCTCGCCGGCCAGTTGCAGCAGCCGGGTGCGTGGATCGGTGGTAACCATGAAAAGGCTATAGACGATGTATTTTTCCTAGCCAAGTAGGATTTGACGGGCTTGAACAGGATTCTTCCTACAGCGATTCGCAGCGAGAAAGGGGCACAAACACCATGCTGATTACCCGGATCGAACGCTTCCTGCGTGAAACCGGAATGCCGTGGACCAAGTTCGGGCGGCTCGCCACGCACGACCCGCGCTTTGTCCAGGACCTGCGCAACGGCCGCATACCCCGCGATGCAACGGCGGAACGTGTGGAACATTTCATGAACATTTATCGCGAGAACGCCCGTGCATATTGATCTCACCGCCGACGCCGTCATGCTTTCCGCCGCCCGCCGCCCGGCCCGCCGCGCCCCGTGGATTCCACTGCTTTCCGCCGTGATGGAGCTGGCCGGAAGCAAGGCCGAACTGCTCCGCCATGCCGAGCGCAGCTGGGCCAGCGTGACCTTCTCCGGCACCCGCCACACCGTGACACTGGCCTTCACCGGGACCGAGGCCGTGGCGGCCGGCGAAAGCCTGATCGACGCCCTGCCCGATCACGAGTTTGCTATTCCCCGCCAGCTCGTTGCCGATGCGGCGGTGGTAGCGGTGGACCATACCGCGCTTCCCGAACCGCGCCTGGAAGTGACCGTGGAACTGCTGCTGCTCGAGGATGGTTGAGCCCGGCTCTCCCTCGGTTGGGGGAGGATACACCTGAACTCAATACCCGCGCCCAAAATCCACCTGCGGCACCAGCGGTTCTCCGGCGCGATACCGCTCCAGGTTTTCCAGAAACCGCGACGCAGAGCGCTGGAACATCCGGTCTTGCGCCTTGCCGGACAGGTGCATGGTGATCTGGGCGTTGTCGAGCGCCCACAGCGGGTGATCCTCGGGCAGCGGCTCGGGCGTAGTGACGTCGAGCAGCGCTCCACCGATCGTTCCGCTATCAAGCGCGCGGGTCAGGGCATCCTGATCGATCACCGAACCGCGCGCGATGTTGACCAGCACCGCGTCTGCCCTCATCGCCGCCAGCTCGGCCGCGCCGATCATCCCTTCGGTCTCAGCCGTGGCGGGGACCGCGATCACGATCCAGTCAAATTCGTCCAGCCGCGCGCGCCATTCATCCGGGCCGAGCACGCCGGTGCCAGGGCTGCGGCGGACCTTGCTGACCGAAACATCGAACGCGGCAAGGCGCTTTTCAACCTCCTGCCCGATTGCGCCATAGCCCAGAATCAGCGCTTTCGATCCCGACAGTTCGCGCTTGCCGGGCGAATCCTTGAGCCATTCGTGCCGCTCCTGCGCGCGCACCACCTCACGGTAGTTCTTTGCCTGGGCCAGCATAAGCATCATCACATATTCGGCGATCGGCACCGCGTTGATCCCGGCCCCGTTGGTCAGCACCACCCCGCGCTGCGCCAGCAGATCGAGCGGGAAAGCCTCGACCCCGGCATAGACCGAATTGAGCCATTTGAGCCGCGTCGCCCGTTCGAAAATCCGTGCCATGTCTTCGGTTGAGCGCAGGTCGAACCAGCCGATCTCGGCCTCGGGCGCAAGCGCCATGGCCTCCGCCTTGGTCGTGTACCAGCGCGTATCGACCCAGTCGGGAAAGTGCGGCTCAAGCAAGGGCTTGAGCAGGGAGTTGAGGACAAGCACGGTCATTGACATCGGTATCCCAAGAGGCGAGCCTGATATTTCAATAGGCACCGGGAGAGCACGATGAAAGGCACTTTGGTTGCAGCGCTGGCACTGCTTGTTGCGGCCCCTGCGCTGGCCCAGGATCTCGAATTGCAGGAAGTCGTCGTAACCGGCTCGCGGATCGAACAGGATGGCTACCAGCGCGACATGCCCGCAGTCGGGCTACGCCGCAGTGCGGACTTTCTGGTTCAGGAGGTGGTGATCCGCGGCGATACCCGCGATCCCAAGCAGCGAGGTGCGGAAATCCGCCAAATGCTGCGCAAGGCGGTTGATCTGGCCGGAAAACACGGCGTTCAACTCGCCTTTGGCGATTACATCCTGACCGCTCTGACGCTCGACAATCTCGACGAAATCACGCTGTCGAATGACAACCGACCGGACAGCCAGAAGGTTACATTCCTGGTCAAGGCGCCGCTTTCAGCCAGCGAAGGCGGTACCGCGGCGCAGAAGCGGATCGAGTCCTATGTCGATGCGGTGCCCGAGGTCGGGCGGGCGCAGATGGACGAGTCGGGCGATTCGTCGCTGTCGATCGTCGGACCGGACCAGTACCGGTCCCAGATCGCCGACAAGGTGATGGAGGATGCCCGTAGTCTCGCAGGCCGGATGGGTCAGGGCTATGCGGTGA
>JBJTMC010000044.1:0-4952 GCA_046063325.1 Novosphingobium sp. | reverse complement strand
GAACGACATGGCGTGAAGATTGCGCAGGGTTGGGAATTTTCGCTATATATTGGGCATGGAGCGCAACACCCAGTTTGTCGGCCAGTCGACGGCCTTCCTCGATTCGGTCGAACGCGCCAGCCGCGCCGCGCCGATGGGCCGTCCGGTGCTGGTGATCGGAGAGCGCGGAACCGGCAAGGAACTGATCGCCGAACGCCTCCACCAGCTGTCGCGCCGCTGGCAGGAGCCGTTCATCACGCTCAACTGCGCGGCGCTGCCGGAAACCTTGATCGAGGCGGAATTGTTTGGTCATGAGCAGGGGGCCTTTACCGGTGCTACCAAAGCGCGGGCCGGCCGGTTCGAGGAAGCCGACAAAGGGACGCTTTTTCTCGACGAACTGGCGACGCTGTCGATGGGCGCGCAGGAACGCCTGCTGCGCGCGGTCGAATACGGCGAGGTAACCCGGATTGGATCCTCGCGACCGATCAAGGTCGACGTCCGGATCGTGGCCGCCACCAACGAGGATCTGCCCCTCCTGGCCGACGAAGGCCGGTTCCGCGCCGACCTGCTCGACCGGCTGAGCTTCGAGGTGATCACGCTGCCGCCGCTGCGGGTCCGCGAAGGCGATATCCGGGTGCTTTCGGACTATTTCGGGCGGCGCATGGCGGCGGAACTGGGGTGGGAGAGCTGGCCAGGTTTCACTGACCAGGCCCAGGCTGCGCTGGAGGAATACCAGTGGCCGGGCAACGTGCGCGAAATGCGCAACGTGGTCGAGCGCGCGGTCTATCGCTGGGACCTGTGGGACGAGCCGATTGCCCACATCGTGTTTGATCCGTTCGACAGCCCGTGGAAACCCGCACCTCTGGCCAAGCCGGAGCCGGACGCCGCAAGCGGCCCGCCGCCGCCAGCGCCCTCGACCAGCCTGGACCGGGTCGAAGACCTGAAGGCCGCGGTCGATGCGCATGAAAAGGCGATCCTCGAGGCCGCGCTGGCCCGGCACCGCTACAACCAGCGCCAGACCGCCAAGGCGCTGGGCCTCAGCTATGACCAACTGCGCCACGCCATGAAGAAGCACGGGTTGAGCGAGAGATCAGGCAGTTAGCCGATTGGTAACCGATTGAGCCCTAGAATCGCTCCGTTTCGGAGGGGTATCCATGAGCCAGTTCTTTCGCATATTGCTGTTTTCCCCGCGGCTGACCGTCGCGGTTTGCCTGATGCTGTTCGGCGCGATCGGCGGAACCGTGACCAAATCCCGGTCGGATGAGCGCAAGCCGCACAACGCCTGGAGCAAGGAGAATTCGGGCGGGTACTATACCGCGCAGAAGCGCGCGGACGATGGCTGGGGCGGCCAGACCCGGGCCAGCAACGCGCGTGACAACGTCGGCAGCGGGCGGACGACCGAACAGGTCTGGGTCAACAAGGACGGCGTGATCTACGAACAGGAAGACGTGAAAGCGCTCGACCGGTCCGAATACGAGTGAGCAATGCCTTCTGCGATCACCCTGATCAAACGCGGGTTCCAGGCGATGGGCTGCCTGGTGCTGCTATCCATAGCGGCGCTGGGCGGCGTCAGTTCCTATTTCGATAAACACCCCGAAGCCCAGGAACGCCTTGAGGTCAGCGCGCGGTTGGCAGAACCGGACTCTGAAATGGAAGCCGGGCTGTTCACTCAGGTAAAGGCCATAGTGTCCCATTGGTGGGAGGCGGGCGAAGTTGTTGCCGACCAGAGGGCGGCCAAGGCGCTGGCCGAAAAGGACCGGGCCGAACAGCGCAAGGAAGAACAAAGCCGCCGCTTCAACGACAGTTCGTACAATTCCGGCGACGACTACTATCCCGAAGGCAATTGATCGGCCGCCGCGATGCCGGCTCGCGACCGGTTTGATCGCAAGGCTCTGATAGAATCGGACTGGGGCTGTGAACGGGACGCCCTATTTGCTTGCGTATTGTCCGGCCTTGGCATCGAACTGGCTGCGGGCAAAATTCCTGGCCGCCGCCGAAGTGGCAAAGACTTCGTCCTGCAGCGTCCCTGTCACAATCGGATAGCCTTGCGAGTTGTAGCGCACGTCGCGCACCGTCAGGCGAAAGGTTCCGTCTTCCTGGCGCTGGATCAGGAAGGGGCGCAGGGTTTCATCCGACATGGGCAGGCTCCTCGATGCGGGTGCGTTCGCGCTGTTCGCGGCCGGTGCGGATCGATTCCTGCCGGGCTGCCAGGGTCAGCCAGGCCGCGCGCGAGCGCAGCAGGGTTTCTCGCTGGTTGGAAAGCAGGGCGGCGTCGGCCGCACGTTCGCAGCTTTCGGCCTGTTCGATGTAGAATTTCTCGGACATCATCGCCCTGCTTCCCTTTTTGGTTCAGCCCAGCACTTCGATCACGGCGAGGCGGGTTTGCTCCCGCGTGAGTGGCGAAGCGGGCCGGTGGTTGCGGAACGAAGGAGCAGGATCGCTCCGGTCCCGGGCGTTCGGCCCGCGGCTCAGGCCGCGGCGAAGCGCTGGTATCATGGTATTCAATTTCATTGTCATTTCCGGGCGGCCAGAGTGCCGCCGATTGCAGATTGCGAGGGCGCTAATGCCGCCGCTTGCCGCGCGGAGCCCCCATGGCTGCGCCGGGACCGCGATCGCGAAACACGATGCGGCCCTTGCTCAGGTCATAGGGGGTCATTTCCACGCGGACCCGGTCGCCCACCACCGATCGGATGCGGAATTTGCGCATCTTCCCGGCGGTGTAGGCGATGATCCGGTGATCGTTCTCCAGCAGGACGCCAAAGCGTCCATCGGGGAGAACTTCATCGATCTGGCCTTCGAGGGTCAGCAGATCCTCCTTGGCCAAATTCTTAGGCCGATTCGAGCTGGACGGCCGACGTCTTGCCGCGCTGATCGGTTTCCAGCTCGTACTTGACGCGCTGGTCCTTATCGAGCGTGGCCATTCCGGCGCGTTCAACGGCGCTGATGTGGACGAAAGCGTCCCCACCGCCGCCGTCCGGCGCGATAAAGCCATAGCCCTTGGCGGCATTGAAGAATTTTACGGTGCCTACTGGCATGGTCTGGTTCCTTTCACGAAACACGGGTGACCCGCCGACAAAAAGCGGCCGGCGGAGCGTAGAAGCGAGAAAGGGAACGAGGGGGCAAAAACGCCGAAAGGTTCCGTCGCAGGCGACGTTAGCCCGGCCCATATAGGGAAGGAATGCGCAAAAAGCAATGGCGCGGCAATTTCGGACCGGGATCGATCCGTGATCCTAACCGGGCGTCAATAATTTCCGATCAGTCTCAGCCGAAAGATTTGCTTCGAAGGAGCCGGCTATGGCGTTTTTCCTGCTGATACTTTCCCAAGGTGCACTGCTCAGCGCCGAACCGCTCCCCGATCCGATGGCCGGGGTGACCCAGGACTGGCAGCTTTGCACGCACCCCGACGATGCTGCAAAGTCTTGCAGGGTCATGGCATCCTTCAAAAAAGTAGGGGCAGATCGATACACCGAGATCGATCAGATGATCGTCATGGGATTGCCGGGTCTGGTGATCGAAGTTCCCAGCGAAGCCTATGTGAAGGAAGGAAAGCTGTGCAGCGTTCCCCGGCGGCGGGACTTTGAACGGCTGCGGGTCATCCAGCACGTCGAGGGTGCAACGCCTCAGCAGGAATCGGCCGCTCTTAAACGGATCGAATTTGCCTATCCGATCGAGGGCAAGGAAGTGTGCGGCCAGTTCTATCCTGATGGCGACCGGTTTCGAATTGACCTTTGGGTCAATGGCCAACAACGCGCCAATCTGGAAACGCCGGCCCGCTGGGTCCACAAGGACGATGGCTATTCCGTGTCCGGCTGGCGGGGCGCCATAACCACCCCGCAAGCCGCTTCGCACTAGGGCTTGCAATCGGCGCCCAACGCGCCTATCTGCCCGCTCAATCCCGACATTGTGACGCAACGGAGGGGCTGGCGCCGCAAGGGGCCGGCGCGAAACCGCTTTGTCACATCGCCCGGGCAACGGAGTTATCATGGCGGATATCGCGCGCATTACCGAAGTTGTCGAACCGGAGGCCAGGGCCCTTGGTTTCGATCTCGTGCGCGTGCGCCTGTTCAAGGGCGGCGAGATCGGGGACGAGGAGCAGACGCTCCAGATCATGGCCGAACGCCCCGATACCGGCCAGCTGGTGATCGAGGATTGCGCCGCGCTCTCGCACCGCATTTCCGACGCGATCGACGCGCTGGAGGAAAAGGGCGATGTGCTGATCGCCGACGCCTACCGGCTTGAAGTTTCCTCTCCGGGAATCGACCGTCCGCTGACCCGCCCGCAGGATTTCGCGAACTGGGCCGGACACGAAGCCCGCATTCAGCTGGTCAATCCGGTCGAGGGCAACCGCAAGTCGCTCCAGGGCGATCTGGTCGGCATCGAAGGCGAAACCGTGACGCTGGATGACAAGAAGTCCGGCGCGGTTTCCTTTCCGCTGACCGATATCCATTCCGCCAAGCTGGTCCTGACCGACCGGCTGATTGCCGCAACTCGCCCGCTGAACAGCAGCGGTGCCGATGAAATTCTTGAAGAAGAACAGGAAGACTGAAAATGGCCAGTCCGATTTCCGCCAACCGCGCTGAACTGCTCGCGATCGCCAACAGCGTCGCGAACGAGAAGATGATCGAAAAGTCGATCGTCATCGAGGCGATGGAAGAAGCGATCCAGAAAAGCGCACGCAATCGCTACGGCGCCGAAAACGATATCCGCGCCAAGCTGGATCCGCGCACCGGCGACCTGCGCCTGTGGCGCGTGGTCGAAGTGGTCGAGGAGGTCGAGGACTATTTCAAGCAGGTCGACCTCAAGGCCGCGGCCAAGCTGGATCCCAACGCCAAGCTGGGCGACTTCATCGTCGATCCGCTGCCGCCGGTTGATCTGGGTCGTATCGACGCGCAGTCGGCCAAGCAGGTGATCTTCCAGAAGGTCCGCGATGCCGAGCGTGACCGCCAGTACGACGAGTTCAAGGACCGTGCGGG
>JBJTMC010000249.1:0-14475 GCA_046063325.1 Novosphingobium sp. | reverse complement strand
AGAACTTGTTCGACACGCCCTGGTACATCAGCGGCCATTCGACCGGGGCCTTGTCCACCCCGATCACCTTGTCCATCAGCGCGCCGTGGCTGGCATAGACCGAACCATCCAGCCACTGCCACGCGCGCGGCAGCGGGGCGGTGACCTGGCTCAGATCGAGCGGTTCGGGGAAGGTGGCGATCGCCGCAAGCTGCGGGGCCACGGCGTCCCAATCCTCCAAAGCGTCCTGCAGGGTCTTCACCGGAGCAGCGGCGCAGTGATTGCCATCGGGCGAAACCACGACCAGCCGTCCGTCCTTGGTTCCGTCGCGCAGAGTTGCCAGCCGCATCTACAATTCTCCCAAACATAATCCGATCGCAGCCCGGTTAGTCAGCCGCCGGGAACGCGACAAAGGCATTCGGTCGATAGGGCGCTATCGATACTATGCGATGGTTTGGGGAGCACCCCTCATGCATTGGGCAGCCCGGATTTAAGCAATATTCGGGGAGATCTATGGCCCAGTGGCTCAAGCGCGGCATGGCAGCGCAGGCGAAGGCCGATGCCGACCGCAAGGTTCGCGACATCGTTGAAGCGGCGCTGGCCGATATCGAGGCACGCGGCGATGCCGCGGTGCGCGACATGAGCATCAAGTTCGACGGCTGGGACCGCGCGGATTACCGCCTGAGCCAGGCCGAGATCGACGCCTGCGTCAATTCGCTGACCCCGCAGGAACGCAAGGATATCGAATTCGCCCAGGCCCAGGTGCGAAATTTTGCACAGATCCAGCGCGATTCGATGAAGGATGTCGAGGTCGAGACGATGCCCGGCGTGGTGCTGGGGCACAAGAACCTGCCGATCCAGAACGCCGGTTGCTATGTCCCCGGCGGCAAGTATCCGCTGCTCGCCTCTGCCCACATGAGCGTGATCACCGCCAAGGTTGCCGGGGTGCCGCGGGTGATCACCTGCGCCCCGCCGTTCCAGGGCACCCCGGCGCGCGCGATCGTCGCGGCGCAGGCAATGGCCGGGGCCGATGCGATCTATGCGCTGGGCGGGATCCAGGCGATTGGGGCGATGGCGATCGGCACCGAGAGCATCGATCCAGTCGATATCCTGGTGGGCCCCGGCAACGCCTTCGTGGCCAAGGCTAAGCGCCAGCTGTTCGGCCGGGTCGGGATCGACCTGTTCGCCGGGCCGACCGAAACGCTGATCATTGCCGACGAGATCGGTTGCGATCCGGAAATGGCCGCGACCGACATCCTCGGCCAGGTCGAACACGGGCCGGACAGCCCGGGTGTGCTGCTGACCAACTCGGAAAAGTTCGCCCGCGCGACCATGGCCGAGATCGAGCGCCTGCTGCAGATCCTGCCGACCGCCGATCATGCCCGCAAGGCGTGGGAAGCCTATGGCGAGGTGATCGTGGCGGACAGCTATGAGGAGATGGTTGCGGTTGCCGATCAAATCGCCAGCGAACACGTTCAGGTGATGACCCGGGACCCCGATTACTTCCTTCAGAACATGACCAATTACGGTGCGCTGTTCCTGGGCAACCGGACCAACGTGTCCTACGGCGACAAGGTGATCGGCACCAACCACACGCTGCCGACGAAGAAGGCGGCGCGCTACACTGGCGGGCTGTGGGTTGGAAAGTTCCTCAAGACCTGCACTTATCAGAAGGTGCTGACCGACGAAGCCAGCACGCTGGTCGGCGAATATTGCAGCCGCCTGTGCGCATTGGAAGGCTTTGCTGGGCACGGCGAACAGGCCAACATCCGCGTGCGCCGCTTCGGCGGGCGCAACGTGCCCTATGCCGGGCAGGCCGAGCCGAGCGAGCTGACACGGGCGTGAGCGAACTGCCCAAGACTCCCAGTTTTCGGCTCGACGGCAAACGTGCCGTCGTGACCGGTGCCGGGCGCGGAATCGGGCTCGCGGCAGCCGCCGCGCTGGCCGAGGCGGGCGCCGAAGTGACGCTGGTTGCACGAACCTCAAGTGAAATTGAGGTTGCAGCAAAATCGATCGGCGGTGCAGCAAAGTCTGCAGCATTGGACGTCTCCGATCTTGCTGCGGTCACGGCGTTCTTCGAAAGCCGCGCGCCGTTCCACGTGCTTGTCAACAACGCCGGAACCAACCGCCCCAAGCCGCTATGGGATGTCAGCGAGGCCGATTACGACGCGGTGCTCGATCTCAATCTCAAGAGCGCCTTCTTTGTCGCCCAGGCCTGCGCAAAGCGGCTGATCGCGGCGGGCGAGGCGGGCAGCCTGATCCACATGGGCAGCCAGATGGGCCATGTCGGCGGACCCAACCGCAGCCTCTATTGCGCGAGCAAGTGGGCGCTCGAAGGGATGAACAAGGCCTTCGCGCTCGATCTGGCGCCGCACGGCATCCGCTCGAACACCATCGCCCCGACCTTTATCGAGACCCCGCTGACCGCACCGATGTTCGCGGACGAGGCGTTCAAGGCCAGCGTCCTGGCCAAGATCAAGCTGGGCCGCATCGGCACGGTCGAAGACCTGATGGGCGCGGTGCTGTTGCTCGCCTCCGATGCGTCCGCGCTGATGACCGGGACCAGCCTGGTCGTCGACGGCGGCTGGACCGCGGACTAGGAGCATGACCATTCCATCGCTTGCGATCGACCCGTTTGACGAACAGTTCCTGGCCGATCCCTTCGCGCACCATGCCGCGCTGCGCGATGCCGGACCGGTCGTCCGGCTTGAGCGGTATGGTTGCTATGCAATGGCCCGCTATGCCGAGGTTCAGCCGGCGCTGAAGGATTTCGCGACCTACGTTTCGGGCCGGGGGGTAGGCCTTTCGGACTTTGCGCAGGAAGAGCCGTGGCGGCCGCCCTCGCTGCTGCTCGAATCCGATCCGCCGCTGCACGACCGCACGCGCGGGCTGATGAACAAGATTGCCTCGCTGGCCTCGCTCAGGCTGGCCGCGCCGCGTTGGCAGGAAATTGCCCGGGAGGTTGTCGGCGCCGCCCTGGCCCTGCGCCGGATCGATGCGGTCGAATCCCTGGGGGAGGCGTTTCCGCTGGCGGTCTTTCCGGAACTGATCGGCCTGCGCGATGACGGGCGCGAGAACCTGATCCCCTATGGCACCTCGGCGTTCAACGCTTTCGGTCCGCGCAACCGGATCCTTGAGCAGGCGCTGGCCGATGCCGAGAAGTACAGCGGCTGGATTGCCGAGGCCTGCAAACGCGAGAACCTCAAGCCCGGCGGCTGGGGCATGCAGGTCCACGAAGCGGCCGACCGCGGCGATTGCACACCCGCCGAGGCCGAACGGCTGGTTCGCTCGTTCCTGACTGCGGGGGTCGATACTACCGTCAACGGCATATCCGCGCTGGTTCACGCCCTCGCGCAGAACCCGGAGCAATACACGCTGCTGCGCGCCGATCGGTCGCTGACCAAGCGCGCGGTCGAAGAAACGCTGCGCTGGGCCGGCATCGTCCAGACCTTCTTCCGCACCACCAGCCGCGCGGTTGCCCTGCCAGAAGGGACGATCCCGGAAGGATCGAAAGTCCTGCTGTTTCTGGCATCGGCCAACCGCGATCCGCGCAAGTGGGCGGACCCTGACCGGTTCGACGTGACTCGCGTGGCCAGCGGGCATGTGGGGTTCGGGTTCGGGATACACCAATGCCTTGGCCAGATGGTTGCGCGGATGGAAATGGAAGCAATTCTGACCGCGCTGCTTGACCAGGTCGCAACGATTCTGCCCACTGGTCCCGCCCAGGGACGAATAAACAACACGCTCAACGCGCTTCGATCGGTCCCGGTCGAACTCGTGCCCGCCTGAGGAGAACCTGCAATGACCCGCCGCTATATCGACCTGTCGATGACGCTAGAAAACGATATCGTCAGCGATCCGCCGTTCCTGAAGCCGACGATCACTTACGAGGTTCATGCCGATACCAAGCAAGAACTTGGCCATTGGTTCGATCCGGAACAGGCCGAAGGAATGCACGGCGGACAGCCGTTCTGCGCTTCGGAATGGGTCAAGCTGACCACTCACAGCGGGACCCATGTCGATGCTCCGTGGCACTATCACCCCAGCGAGAGCGCCCAGCTGGATGGCGGCGCGCGCCCTTCGCGCACGATCGACCAGATGCCGCTGGAATGGTTCTTCAACCCGGGCGTGAAGCTGGACTTCCGGCATTTCGAAGATGGATATGTCGCCACCGCGGCAGACGTTGAGGCCGAGCTGAAGCGGATCGGGCACGAATTGCAGCCGCTCGACATCGTGGCGGTCAACACGTCCGCCGGGATGGCGCTGGCCAACCGCGATCCGCTCTATGTCAGCCGCGGCGCGGGCATGGGCTATGAAGCGACGATGTACCTGCTGGAACGCGGCGTCCGCGTCACCGGCACCGACGCCTGGAGCTGGGACGCGCCGTTTGGCCACACTGCCGAAAAGGTCAAGGAAACCGGCAATCCCAAGCTGATCTGGGAAGGCCACCGCGCGGGCGTCGATATCGGCTATTGCCACATCGAGAAGATGCACAACCTGGAAGCGATCCCTTCGACCGGGTTCATGATTTCCTGCTTCCCCCACAAGATCAAGGGCGCCAGCGCGGGCTGGACCCGTGCGGTCGCGATTTTCGAGGACTGATTTCCATGGCCCTGTTTGAACCCTTTCCCAACTACGTCTGGAACCTCTCGGTCTCGATCGCGCTCGAAAACGGCGGGCGGATCGGCGAGATTGTCGACATCATCCAGCCGCTGATGAAGGCGGCGCAGGCTGGCGAGGATGCCGGTACGGCGGAATTCATGGCTGAATGGGTCAAGATGGCCGACAAGCTGACCGATCTGGCCGATGAGGACATTGCCCTGGGCCGGATGTATTCGGCAGGCAACAAGCTGAAACGCAGCGCGATCTATTACCAGACCGGCGAGCGGATGCAGGCCCACGGCTCCCCGGGGCGCGAGATCACCTATGACAAGGCGATCAAGAATTTCCTCAAAGGCGTGCAGCTGGCCGGTGACCCGGTTGAGCGGATCGCGATCCCCTATCAGGGCCCAAATGGACCTGCCGAAATCACCGGGCTGTTCCACAAGGCCCCGGTCGAGGGCCCCGCGCCCTGCGTGATCTATTGCAACGGGCTCGACTCCATGAAGGAGATGCTGTGGATGGGCGGCGTGCCCTATGCGCTGGCCAAGCGCGGGATCCACACCCTGTGCGTCGACCAGCCCGGCACCGGCGAGGCGCTGCGCCTGCAGGGCCTGCCCGCCACGCCCTATTCCGAACAATGGGCCTCGGCCTATGTCGATTACCTCGAAACCCGCGCCGACGTGGACAAGGACGCGATCGGGATGACCGGGATCTCGCTGGGCGGGCACTATGCGCCGCGCGCGGTCGCCTATGAACCGCGCTTCAAGAGCGGCGCAGCCTGGGGTGCCAACCACAACTGGCACGAGGTCCAGTACGGACGGATGAAGCGCGAGGGCGAAAACCCCGTGCCGCATTACTGGGGTCACGTGTTCTGGGTGTTCGGCGCCAAGGACATGGACGATTTCCTGGAGAAGACGAAGGACATGAACCTCAACGGCCACATGGACCGGATCCAGGTGCCGTTTCTGGTCACCCACGGGGTCAACGACCGGCAGATCTCCAAGGACTATGCCCAGCAGGCCTATGACCAGCTGACCAATTCGCCGCGGCGCGAGCTCAAGTGGTTCACCCCGCGCGAGGGCGGGGTCGAGCACGTCGGGGCGGATAACCACGCCTTTGCGATCGATTATATCGCCGACTGGTTCGCTGAGACTTTGGGCGGGCACACCGCCTGAAGGCGGGCAAAGGGGAGAGGGACATGGCTGGATACCTGCGCAATTGCTGGACCATGGCGGGCTGGGCCGACGAGATCGGCGACGGCGGGCTGGTGCGCGAGATCCTCGGCCAGCAGCTGTTCCTCTACCGGCTCGAAAGCGGCGCCCCGGCAGCGATCCGCAACCGCTGCCCGCACCGCTTCGCGCCGCTCTCGCTCGGCACGCGCGAGGGCGACCTGGTGGTCTGCGGCTATCACGGGCTGAAGTTCGGCCCCGACGGGCGCTGCGTGCACAATCCGTTTTCGGACAGGATCCCCGCAGGCACCGCGATCCCGGCCTTCGCCGCAGTGGAGCGCCACGATGCGGTGTGGCTGTGGGGCGGCGATCCGGCGCAAGCCGACCCCGCACTGATCCCGGACTTCTCCTTCATCCCCGATACGCCCCAGCAGCGTTCGGTGCGTGGCTACACCTTGATGAAGGCCAATTACGAATACGGCACCGACAACCTGATGGACCTGTCGCACATCGAATGGGTCCACAAGGGCAGCTTCGCCGGGGACGGGGTGATCTTTGCCGGCCAGCATTCGGTAAGGCAGGACGGCGATACGCTCCATTCGGACTGGTGGATGCCCGATATCAAGCCGCCGATGGTCGCACAGGGGCTGGTGCCTGATGGGCAGACGGTCGATCACTGGCTGCGGATGCGCTGGAACGCCCCGGCCTCGATGCGGCTCGACGTTGGCGCCTGCCCGCATGGTGCGAGCGAGCATCACGGGTTCGACATTCCCCAGGCCCATATCCTGACCCCGGCGAACGAGCACGAAACCCACTATTTCTGGACCGCCAGCCGCAACCACGATCTGGAAAGCGCCGCGGCTGACGAATACATGCTCGACCTGTTCCGCCAGGCCTTCGATGTTGAGGACAAGCCGATGATCGAGGCAGCCTATGGCAACGTCCGGGGGAAAGACTTCTGGGCGGAGAAGCCGGTCTCGCTGGGGATTGACCAGGGCGGCACCCGGGCGCGGCGGCTGCTTGAAAGCCTGATCGCAAAGGAAACAGCCGCCCATGGCTGAATTCACCTTTCACCACGGCGGGGTTTCGGTCCCAAGCCTGGACGACGCTATCGCCTGGTACGGCGGCGTGCTTGGCTTCGACGTAGAGAAGCGTTTCTGGATCGAGGCTGCGCGCAGCCACACCGCAATGCTGCGCAAAGGCCCGTTGCGGTTCGAACTGTTCGAGGTGGAGGGGGCCGCGCCGCTGCCCGATGACCGCCGCCACCCGCCCGCCGACCTTCGGACCCACGGCAACAAGCACCTGGCGTTCCGGGTCGCGGATCTGGATGCCTTCCTGGCCGAAATGGAAGCCAAGGCGGTGGACATCGCCTTCGTTGTGCGCGAACAGTTCGGCAAAGGCGCCTTCATCCGCGACTGTGCGGGCAACCTGATCGAGTTCGTCGAAGAACCGGACGCATAGATCGTCCGCACGAAGGGGGAGAATACCATGACTGCCGATCCACTGAACCTGTCGCGTTTTACTGCGCCGCTCCACGCCCTTCTGCGGACGGCGGCGGGCCTGTCGTTCGTCTCGCACGGGACGATGAAGCTGCTGGGCTTCCCGGCGGCCCCTCCGGGCATGCCGCCGATGCCGGTCTCGCCGCTCAGCTTCATGGGGATCGCCGGGATCATCGAACTGGTTTGCGGGCTGCTGGTGTTCTTCGGGCTGTTCACCCGGATCGCCGCCTTCGTGGCCGCGGGCGAAATGGCGGTGGCGTTCTGGCTGGTTCATGCCCCGCAAGGCATCATCCCGGCGACGAACATGGGCGAAGCGGCCTATCTCTACACCTTCGTCTTCCTGTGGCTGGCGGCGGCGGGGGCGGGTCCGTTCTCGCTCGACAGCCGTAGCGGCGCGAAGTGACCTTCGCCGATCCCCGGGTTCAGGCGGTCTTCGCGCGCTATGATGCGCGCGAGGCCGCCGATGCCGCGCGGATGAAGGAACTGGGGCGGGCGGCTTTCGCGATCCGCGACGAATTCCTGCTGCCGGTCGGGCCAGAGGTCGGGGCGTTCTTGCACGCCCTGATCCTCGCCCGTCGCCCGAAACGGATCCTCGAGCTGGGAACCAGCTACGGCTATTCCACCCTGTTCCTGGCCGATGCCGCGCGGGCTATCGGGGCGCAGGTGGTGACGATGGAACTGGCCGATTACAAGCAGGCCCATGCGCGCGAGCAGCTGGCCGAGGCGGGGCTGGAGCACGTGGTCGATTTTCGCCTTGGCGACGCGGTCGAGATGGTCCGCGCCGATCCAGGCAGCTTCGATTTCGCGCTGCTCGATATCTGGAAAGAGCTCTACCTTCCCTGCTTCGAGGCGCTTTACCCCAAGCTGGACGAGGAAGGCGTGATCTGCGCCGACAACATGATCACGCCCGAAGTGGCCCGCCCCGAAGTGCGCGAATACCGGGCAGCCGTGCAGGCGAGGCCCGACCTCCAGACCGCGTTGCTGCCGATCGGCCAGGGGATCGAACTGACCGTGCGGTGGAGCGCGGGGAACACGAAGCTTTAGGCTGTGGCGGCAGCCAGTCGCCGGTCCTCCACCCGGAACTTCGCCTTCATGTCGGCAAAGGTCAGCCGGCTGTCGATCCGGGTGTAGACCCGCATCGGCCGACCGCGCGGGCTGGCGGCGTAACCGCCCGAGGCAAGCAGGCGCGGGGTCGGGCGGAGCGAATAGGCGCTTGAAGAAGGATCGGTCTGGAAGAAGCTCTGCAGCGCGGTAAGCGTCACCAGCGGGCTGTCGCCTAGGATATAGGTTTCGGTGCGCGGGAAGGTGACGTTGGGAAGCATCCGGGCCATTGCTTCCGATATTCCATCAATCCGGCTCGACAGATAGCGGCCCAGCGGCCCCATTTCGGCAAGCTCCGCGAGTTCGGCATAGCTGAACAACATCTGCCGATAGGCGTCACGCGGAACCTGCCAGATCTCGATATCGCTTTCGTTGAAGATGATCTGCGCGGCGAGCGGGTCCATGCCCAGGTTGAACTCCAGCGGGTCGGCCTTGGGCGGAGGGGAGGCGAGGCCGGGGTGCTCGTTCCCGCCGATCCAGATCAGCCTGATCCGCTTGCCGATGCGCGGTTCCGCCAGCCAGGCCAGGGCAAGCTCAGTCAGGCTGGCGCCGGCGCAATAGACCAGCGGACCAGCGGCATCGGTGCGCATGGCCTCGGCGACGATGGCCTTGGTCGCGGGGCTGGGTTGCCAGTTGTCGCGCGCGGCAATCGCAGTCTCCGATCCGGCGACGATCCTGTAATCGTTATCCCGGTGCATCACCCGCAGCAGGTCGCGCGCGGCCGTCGCTGCATCGCTCGCACTGGCATTACCGCCCCAGCCGTTGCCGCCGGGCAGGTGCGAACCAACGATCAGCGGAATATCGACCGATGGCGACAGGACGTGATGCGCCAGCTGGAACAATCCGTCCGGGTCACCGGAAAAATCGTTGTCGCAAATTACTCGGGCCACTGGCGGAGCGGCGGCAAATGCACGGCCTGCCCAGCCATGTAGAGCCAGCGCCAGCGATGTTGCCGTGAATGCCCGTCGCGAAATCCCAGCCATGCCGACGCCCTCTCCTGCTAGATGGCGTGTTCGTCCGCTTCGGTCAGTTTGGCAAGTGTCGGATCGGTGGTCGGCCGCTTGCCGGGCGCTGTCTTGCGATAGGGTTCGAAGCTGGCGCGATCCTTGTCGAACGTCATGTCCCAGGGAATGTCGTTGCCGCGGAAGATCGGCGGGGCGTTGTTGCTCCACAGCAGGCTGCCAAAGCGGAAGTCCCAGGCGCGCGGCACCCAGTTGTCATCCAGATAGTCGGTATCGGCGTGGTATTCGGCCTCGCCCGCCTTGCCGGGAATGTCGCAGTAGTAATAGATCGCCGAGCTGATCCGGTGGCGGGAAATGCCGCCAGAGCTGTTCATGGACTCGTTCTTCCAGCCCTTCGCTTCCATGATGTTGGCGCCCAGCATCACCTCGTCGATATCGTCCATCCCGAAGGCGATGTGCATGAATTTGAAGTGGTCGGGTGCGATCGGCAGGTCGCAGTTGACCCAGAAGATCGAATGATGCTCGAAGGTGCCCGGGGCCCGGGCGAAGATCCCGGTGCCGCGCGAATGATCGGTGTAGCGAAAACCCAGGTGGCGTTCGTAGAATTCAAAGCTGCCGACATAGTCCGGGCTGAAGAACACCACGTGGTTGATCGTCTTGGGGATCGCTTTTGCGCGCCAGATCCGGTGCTGGTTGAAGCGCGGCTGGTTGCCGGGGGTGTTGACCGGCGAAGCCTCGCTCACCACGGCGCGCTTGTTCCACACCCGCAGCGCGATCGGCTGGCCATCCGGGCAGACCGCGTGAACCGTGCCGTCGGCGCCGCGGATGATCGCAACCTCGCTCGCCAGGCTGGCGGCGATGCGTTCAAGGTTTTCGGCCGTATCGACGCCCCAGACGGTCTCCTTGATCCCGTCGCCGGGAAAGGGATCGGGGCTGGGCAGGCGCGGGTCGCCGTGGCGCAGCAGGATCACCCGGCTGCCCGATGCGATCCGGAACACCGCCTCGCCCTCGTTCGCGCTTTCCAGCGGCAGGCCGAAATCGGCCCAGAAGCGGGTGTGCTCGGCCAGATCGGTCACGCCGAAGACCACGCTTTCAACGCCCAGGATAGACATGCTTTCTCCCCAATCGAACTGACCGCCTTATGGGCAGGCATTCGAACGGGGAGAAATGCATTGTTTCGGATGCAAGGTAGCGAGCGCTTCGATTGGAGGGCTAGACCGGCTCGGCCAGCTTCCTGCGGATCGCGTCGGTCAGCGCCACCGGATCGCCGGCGGATTCAGGGTGCATTTCCCATTCGCCGAGTTGGATTGAGCTCGTGCCGACCAGTTTCGCTCGCTCGAACCGCCGATCCATGAAGGCGCGCAGCGCAGGCTCGACGTCCTTGGCGGCGAGTTCCTCGGCCAGGACCACCGCGTCTTCCACCGCCATCGCCGCGCCCTGGCCGAGGTGCGGGGTGGCGCTGTGCGCGGCATCGCCGATCAGCACGACGCGGCCCTTGTACCACGGATCGGGCAGGATGCAGGCTTCGAGCGGGCGGTAGACCACCTGGGCCGGATCGGTGACGTGGCGGGCCGCTTCGCCAAGGATCCCGCCGTAACCGGCCAGCCGCGCCCGCATGGCGTCGGCCAGCGTCTCGGGTGCGAAGCGGGGGTTGCCGGGCTCCTCGATCACCGCGAAGATGTACATCTCGGTCGGGGTCAGCGGGCAATAGCCGGCCTTGCCGTGATAGCCGCTGAGCGGCTCGCCGATGTAGATGTCGCTCCATTCGAGGTCGGCCGGCTTGGGCACGTTGTAGCGCCACACCCCCTGGCCGGTGAAGCTGGGCACCGCATCGGGCCACAGCGCCTTGCGGACCGCCGAATAGTTGCCGTCGCAGCCGATCAGCAGGTCATAGGAGCCGGTGCTGCCGTCGGTGAACGTCACCTCGACCCCGCTGCCGGTATCGGTGAAGGATTCGAAGGTCACCCCGAGGCGCACCGGGATGCCAAGCTCCAGCACCCGTTCGGTCAGAACCTTGTGCAGCGCCGGGCGGGTCAGGCCAAGGTCGCTGGGCAGGCCATTGGCGGGGGAATCGCCGGGCAATTCGGCCAGCACTTCGCCCGCCTGGTTCATGAACCGCGCGCCCTTGAACGGATAGCCCGCCGCAACCGCCGCTTCGCCGACCCCGAGCTCGGCGATCGCGCGCACGAAGTTGGCCTGGACGATGATCCCGACGTGATAGACCTTCCAGTCCTTGTCCCGCTCGACCACCTCGACCTTGATGCCCTTTTGGTGCAGCCCGATCGCCACGGCCAGTCCGGCGACACCGCCGCCAACCACGAGAATGTTCTGTGCCTTGCTCATTGCTCTGATCCTCTCGTTCATTCCGCGGCTTCGGCCACCGGTACCGGGTCCGCGGGGTGGTAATGCAACTGGTCGGGGCGGGCGTAGGCCACGTCCCAGTTGGGCTCGCCCGTCATGAAGTCGGGCAGGTTGGTCATGTAGATCGCGGTGCCGAAGGCGCCGTCCCAGATCCGCGGCTTCCAGCCATCGTCGACGCAGTCGCAGTCCGCGCCGTATTCGGCATCGCCGCCGGCCGGGCAGGGGACATAGAAGAACGCCGCGCTGGTCAGGCGGTGGCGGCCGAAGCCCCAGTTCCAGTCGCCATACTGATAGCCGCGCCGATCGAGGTAGTTCTTCGCCACCATCAGCTCGTCGATGTCCTCGACTTCCCAATTGGCGTGGTGGAATTTCAGCGTGCCGTTGAACCCCGGCATCGGCGCATGGGCGTTGGCGAGGAACACGCTGTGGTGCTCGTAAGCCCCATCGGCGCGCATGTAGACGCCAAAGCCCTTTTGCATGTCGGTGATCCGGAAGCCCAGCTTGTCACGGTAGAATTCGAGCGCCTGCTGCACGTCGGGGAAGGTCCAGACGCAGTGATGGGTGCGCTTGGGCAACGCGCGGTCAATCCATTTGCGCGGCTGGTTGAGCCGCTCGATCCGGCCAACGGTGTTCTGCGGAGTGGGCGCGCCGAACACCGCGCGCGGCTGCCAGACCTGCAGCGCGATCGCCTGGCCGAACGGCGTGACGAAATGGACCACGCCTTCTGCGTCGGTGGTGAGTTCGCAGACCGGCTCGAGCCGCGCCTTGAGGCGGGCCATGCCCTCGTCGCTGTCGACTGCCCAGACCACCTCGAACACGCCCTTGCCGGTCTGCGCGGTGCCCTTGGGCAGGCGCGGGTGGCCGTGCTTCAGGATCTGCGTCTGCGACCCATCGGCAACCTCGAACAGCGCCGCGTCGGCCTGTTCGTCGATCAGGGTCAATCCGAAGTCGGTGAAAAAGCGGACGCAGGCGGGGACGTCGTCCACCGCCCAGGTAAGTCGCCGAATGCCAAGGATCGCCATGCCATTTTCTCCCGTGAATTACCGGGCGGAAATGGGGCGCGATGGCGCGCAAATTCTTGATCCAGCGCAATTCCGGCGCATGGATTGATCGGGTGCGGCGGCATCGAGAAAATCGATACCGCCGCCTGGCCGTCAATCGTCCTGCCAGTTGTAGACCAGTTCGCCTTCCCGGAAGGCGAACCGGTCAAGGTGGCGCTGCACAGCGCCCTTCAGCCCTTCAAGCTGGCCCGGTGCGCTCGCTTCGACCCGGCAGGTCAGCGCGGTGTCGGAGGCGTCCATGGTGAACACGCCGTCACCGGGCCAGTCGGCCCCGCGCGCATCCTTCGGGAAGGTGACCTTGCCGTGGACGGCGTCGAATTCGACGCTGAGGTTGTGCGCCCAGTGCTTGCAAAGCTGCTGGAGGTAGCGGCTGCCCTTTTCGGTCGGGACTATGGCCGTGCTGGCGAACATCAGGGTCAAAGCCTTTCGATCTTTTGCGCGGCCTCATCCAGGATCGCGGCGAGGGCGAAAGCCGTCTCGTCGCTGGCCCCTTCGCGGGTCATCCGCTGGATCGCAGCGGTGCGCAGGTTCATCATCGCCCGGCGAACCGGAGCCGCATCGGTGCGGCCAGCCTGTTCGGCCATGGCCGAAAGCCGGGCGAAGGCGCCTTCGATCTCGGCCTTCTTGGCCTCAACCTCGGCGCGGCCGGCATCGGTCAGGCCATAGGACCGGCGGGTTCCGCCCTCGCCTGCCGCTTCCTCGACCAGGCCCATGTCGGCCAGCAGGGTCAGCAGCGGATAAAGCACCCCGGGGCTGGGGCTGTAGGCTTCGTTGCTCCGCTCGGTAAAGGCGCGGATCAACTGATAACCGTGCTGCGGGGCTTCCTCGGCCAGCAGGCCCAACACCATCAGGCGCAGTTCCTCGCCGGCAAAGCGCTTGCCGCGCCGACCACCATGGCCGCCGCCGCCGAACTTGCCCCGGGTGTGGCCCATACCGTGTCCGAAGAACATCCGGGGGGCCGGGCCGCAACCGCGGCCTCGTTTGTGAAAATGCATGCGTTCAATACTCCTTCGCAATGTGCATGTGAGGGAGATAGCATCATTCTAAACATAATCAAGATATATCTTGTAACGATCCGTATCAGCGCCGGAACAGCAGGGTCAGCAGGAACAGCACGGTCCGGAAATCCAGCAGCTTCAGCGCGGCACGCGCTTCGGCCGGGGTCAGCTTGGCGACCATCGGCATCGCGCCGAAGATCTTGCCCCGGATCACCAGATTGCCGTTCTCGCCCGAAATCTTGCGGATCGCCATCAGTTCCTTGTCGTTCGCATCAAGGATCACGGCGGTTGGGACTTTGGCTTTCTTGACCATCACACTGCCCTCCCGCAGACCTTGTCGTAATCGATGCCTTCATCGTCCATCATCTGGATTGCGGTCGCCCGCCCTGCCCCGAACACGCCGCCGCCCGGGTGCATGAACGGCCCGACCAGATAGAGCCCCTCGATTTCCGGCACCCGCAGGCTGCCGAGGTCCGGCGTCGGGCGGTGCCCGGCGGACTGGTAGAAGAACGGTGCGCAGCCGTGGATGTCGCCGCGCACGAAGCTCGCGGGGCTGTCTCGCTCGTGATCGACCGGCGAGCGCACCAGCCGCCCGGTGATGTTGTCGTCGGTGAGGTTCGCATAGAACTTGCGGTACTGGGCGAGCGCCCGGTCCGCGACCTCCTCCTTGCGCGCATCCCACGATCCGGGGCCATCGGGGTAAAGATCATAGGGCGCGAAGTTGACGCCGTAGAACACCCCGG
>JBJTMC010000248.1:0-6832 GCA_046063325.1 Novosphingobium sp. | reverse complement strand
CTGACCAAGTTCGAACCGGCGCTGCGCAGCGTGGTCAAGGCCGCCGGGTTCCTGACCCGCGACAGCCGCGTGGTGGAACGCAAGAAGTACGGCCGGGCCAAGGCGCGCCGCAGCTTCCAGTTCTCGAAGCGCTAAGGCTTTCAGGCTTTCGCCAGACAAAGGGGCGGTCCGGAAACGGGCCGCCTTTTTGGTTTCATGGGGCGGTGCGGCTCAGCACCGACAACCCCATCTCCGCGCTCCATTCCAGCCGGTTATAGCTGGGCGCGGTGCTGCGCAGGCGCTGCGAGAGAGTTCCCGCCCCGATCATCCGGATCGGCAGTCCGCCCGCATCGACGGTCAGGTCGAAGGCATCGTGAACATGGCCGGATAGCACCGCGTCGGCCCCGGCACGGGCGAGTGCGGCCAGCGCGCGCTGTCCGCCGCGGGTGGAGCCGGATCCGGCAAGTTCGGCATCGAGCAACGGGTGATGGCAGGTCACCAGCTTGAGCGGGCGAGCCTGCTGGAGCGCCAGTCCTTGCAGCGCCGTGTCGAGATCGGCCGGACTGACCCGGCCCTTGGACCAGTTCAGCCGCCACTGCGCCGCCGCCACGGTGCGCAGCGGCACAACCGCCAGTTCGTCCAGCGCGGGGCCGCGTTCGACCGCCGCCTCCAGTGCGCGGTAGTGCCGCCAGGGATGAAGGGCGCGCGCCAGCGGATACCAGTAATAGGGCACGTCGTGATTGCCCGGCTCCAGCACCAGCGGGACCGGCACCTGCGCCAGCCATTCGCGCGCGGCCGCGAATTCGCGGGCCGTACCGCGCATGGTCAGATCGCCGGTGCAGAGCACCGCCGCGGGCCGCTCACGCTCGACCGCGGCCAGAAACCAGGCCAGCGCCTTGCGGTCCTCATAACCAAAGTGCAGATCGCTGACGTGAAACAGGACAAGCGGAGCGGCCATCATACCCTTCCCGTCAGGATCAGCCAGGCCGAGCCGAGGTTTACGGCGCTGTAAAGCGCATAGAACCAGGCCCAGCCGGTCGCGCCGCCATAGACCGCCAACAGGGTACCCAGCAGCATGACGAATTCAAGGATCAGGCTGAGCCGTCCGCCCAGCGACTGGAACAGCCAGGCCAGCTGGTGCAGCACCGGATGCCCGCTTTCCAGCACGGCCTTGTGCAAGGCGAAATTGCCGACCCCAAGCAGAAAGATGAAGGCAATGGCCATGCCCCATCCTTAGGCCGGTTGCGGCCAAATGCCAGCCCGTCAGCGTCCGGCCATCGCCTTGGCCTTGGCCAGATAGGTCCGCCCGATCCGCACCAGCGCGCCATCTTCCAGTTCGGCCGACCACACCCCCAGCCCATCGTGGCGCAGCCCGGTGATCCGGTCGCGGCGCAGGATGGTCGAGCGGTGGAGGCGGATGAAGCGATCGGGATCGAGCCGCGCCTCAAGCCCCGAAACGGTCTGGAGCAACAGGTAGGAACGCGTGGTTCCATCCTTCTGCCCGACATGGAGCCGGACATAGTCACGCTCGGCATCGATCCGGTCGACGTCCTCGACCGAAACCCGCAGCAGTTCGCTGCGATAGGGCACCCAGAATTCGCCGAGCCAGTCGCCGCCGGCCCCGCCGCGCTCTCCGCGTCGGGCACTGGCCCGCGCGATCGCACGCTCGAGCCGTTCGGGCGTGGCCGGCTTGAGAACATAATCGACCGCTTCGAGATCAAAGGCCTCGACCGCGAAATTGTCGTGCGCAGTGACGAACACCACCGCTGGCGGCGAAACCTGCCGGGTCAGCGCGCGGGCCACAGCCAGCCCGTCCAGTTCGGGCATGGTCATATCGAGCAGCACGAGATCGGGGGCGAGGTCCTCGATTGCACGAAGCGCCGCCGCACCATCCTGCGCCGTGCCGACCAGCGCGATCGCTGGCAGCGCGCGGCAGATCACCTCCATCCGCTCTAGCGCGAGCGGCTCGTCATCGACGATCAAGGTGCGCAAGGCCGATGGGATTGCGCTCTCAGGCATTGCGGGCCAGGGGCAGGTTCAGTTCCGTCCGCCAGCCACCGCCTTCGCCCGGCCCCGCGGCCAGCGCGGCATCGCTGCCATAACGCGCCGCAAGCCGGTCGCGCACGTTTGCCAGACCGATCCCGAAACCGGCGCCAGCCTTGGTCCCGCCGGGCCCATCGTCGCTGACCGAAAGGATCAACCGCCCCGCCTCCTCGGTCGCGGCGATCGTCACGGTCACGGTGCGCCGGGTGGGCGCAACCGCATACTTGACCGCGTTTTCGACCAACGGCTGGAGGATCATGCCCGGGACACTGGCATCTTCCAGCGCTTCGGGAATTGCGATCCGGGTGACCAGCCGTTCCGGAAACCGCACCGCCTCGATCTCAAGATAGGCGCGCTGCAGGGCCACTTCCTGTTCGAGCGCGATGTCCCCGGTCGGATCTTCGGCCAGGCTGCGGCGGTAGAAGCTCGACAGCGACTGGATCATCGTTTCCGCGGCCTGGCCCTTGCCGGTCATCACCAGAGCCGAAAGCGAATTGAGCGTGTTGAACAGGAAATGCGGATTGACCTGATAGCGCAGCGATCGAAGCTCTGCCGCCTTGGCCGCACGCTTGTATTCGCCCTCGCGCCGTTCGGCGGCGCGGGCCTGCTCTGCGGTTACCATCGCGAAATAGAGCGCGGCCCACGCCAGCAGCAGGAAATAGCGCCCGATCGCGATATCGGTCAGCTGCCGCCACAAGCCCTGCTCGGCAAACTTCTTTTGCAGCGCGGCAAGCTGGGCCTGGGTCAGCTGCGGCGGATCAGGCACGTCGACCAGCACGTTTCCGGCCGTATCGTGGCGTATTTCGACCTGGCTGGGATTGCGCTGCTGGCCCAGGATCTTCTCGTCAAGTCCGGCAAAGACCTGGCGGTTGATCATCGCCAGTCCCAGCGCGGCGGGCAGCATCACCACCAGCGCGAGGCCAAGCCGCAGCCCGGTACGGGCATCGTCGAACAGTCGCAGGATCAGCCAGGCCAGCGCGGTAACCGCCATCCCGGCTACCGAAACAACCGCGCGCAGCCCCAGCATTTCCCAGAAATAGTCGCGGTCGAGCAGCACGCTGCGCAGCGTGATCAGCGCCAGATAGCACAGCCACAGTCCCGCGATCGACAAAAGCACGGCGCGCGTCGGGACGCGGGTTGGGGTCAAGGCGGGATCGTCCATTACGGCAGCATCGATAGACCGCCGCAGGCCGATCGCGCCAGCGGCTTCGTCGACACGGCAAGCGCGTTGGTCGAACTAGCCGTTGAGATGTTCTTTCGCGATCCGCTCCTTCCAGACCAGCGGCGCGAGCTGGTGCACGTTGTTGCCCTCGCTGTCGACCGCGACGGTCACCGGCATGTCCTCGACCGTGAATTCGTAGATCGCTTCCATGCCCAGGTCCTCGAACGCCAGGACCTTTGCCTCGCGGATCGCACGGGCCACCAGGTAGGCCGCGCCGCCGACCGCCATCAGGTAGGCGACCTTGTGCTTGGCAATGCACTGTACCGCGCCCTGACCGCGCTCGGCCTTGCCGATCATCACCAGCAGCCCGAGATCGAGCATCATGTCGGTGAACTTGTCCATCCGGGTCGCGGTGGTCGGTCCGGCCGGGCCTACCACTTCTCCGATCACCGGGTCGACCGGGCCGACATAGTAGATCGCCCGGCCCTTGAAATCGACCGGAAGCTCCTCGCCGCGCGCCAGCATGTCCTGGATCCGCTTGTGCGCGGCATCGCGTCCGGTCAGCATCTTGCCGCTGAGCAGCAGCCGGTCGCCGTGCTTCCAGCTCTGGACCTCTTGCGGGGTCAGCGCATCGAGGTTGACCCGTTTCGCCGCCTTGTCCGGTGCCCAGGTCACCTTGGGCCAATCATCCAGCTTGGGCGTTTCGAGGAAGGCCGGACCCGAACCGTCGATCGTCACGTGGGCGTGGCGGGTCGCCGAACAGTTGGGGATCATCGCCACCGGCTTGCCAGCGGCGTGGCACGGCCATTCGTGGATCTTGACGTCGAGCACCGTGGTCAGCCCGCCCAGACCCTGTGCGCCGATCCCCAGCGCGTTGATCTTGTCGTACAGTTCGACCCGCAGCTTTTCGATGTCAGTCTGGGGACCGCGCTCCTTGAGTTCGTGCATGTCGATCTCGTCCATCAGCGATTCCTTGGCGAGCAGCATGGCCTTTTCCGCCGTCCCGCCGATCCCGATCCCGATCTGCCCCGGCGGACACCAGCCCGCGCCCATTGTCGGGATCGTTTCGAGCACCCAATCGACGATCGAATCGCTGGGGTTCATCATCTTGAACTTCGACTTGTTCTCGCTCCCGCCGCCCTTGGCCGCAACGTCGATCGAGACGGTTGCGCCGGGCACCATCTCGACATTGAGTACGCAAGGGGTGTTGTCGCGGGTGTTGCGGCGGGTGAAGGCGGGATCGGCGACGATCGAGGCGCGCAGCTTGTTTTCCGGGTTGTTGTAAGCGCGGCGGACCCCTTCATCGACCACTTCCTGCAGCGAATTCCCGTACTTGCCCGAGGTTTCGAGCCGGCAGTCCTGCCCCCATTTGAGGAAGACGTTGACGATCCCGGTATCCTGGCAGATCGGGCGGTGCCCTTCGGCACACATCCGGCTGTTGGCCAGGACCTGAGCCATCGCATCCTTGGCCGCGGGGTTCGCCTCGCGCTCCCATGCTGCGCCCAGGGCGCGGATATAGTCCATCGGGTGGAAATAGCTGATGTACTGAAGCGCGTCGGCCACGCTTTCGATCAGGTCTTCCTCGCGGATCGTAACCATGGGTGGGAGGTCCTTCGCTGGATTGCCGGGGCTTTGCCCGTCCCATAGGCACGGAAATGCCCTTCCGTCAAAGCGCTTGGCGCGTGGGAGCGCTTCGCTTAAGGGGGGAGTGAATTGCGTTGCTGTGTTGCCTATGCAATACAGCTTGACCAGAGGCCCACCATGACCCTTGCCGCCCAGTCCCTTGAATCAACGTCCGAAGCGCTGGTCGCCGCCCGCCGTGCGATGATCGACAGCCAGCTGCGCGTCTCGGGGATCAACCAGGACTGGCTGCTTGCGGCGATCGCCACTGTCGCGCGGGAAGACTACGTTCCGATTGGCGCGCGCGGTCATGCCTATATCGACCGGGCAATTCCGCTTGATGCGCGCCATGCGCTGCCGGCGCCGCTGGTTCAGGCAATGCTGCTGGCCGAAGCCCGCCCGCAGGCGGACGACAAGGTGCTGGTAATCAGCCAGACCGGCTACCTTTCGGCGCTGGTCGAGCCGCTGGTGCAGTCGGTCGAAACCCTGGATGCCTCGGCGGCGCTCACCCTCCAATCAATGCCTGTCTACAAGCTTGTCCTGATCGATGGCGCGGTTGAGCATTTGCCCGCCAATCTGGTCGCAGCACTGGTTGAAGGCGGAAGGGTCGTATCGGGCCTGGTCCTGCGCGGCGTGACCCGCCTTGCGGCCGGAACCAAGACAGGCGGCGCGGTGGAACTGGCGCCGCTGGCAGAAGTAGGAATCCCGGCGCTGCCTGAATTCGCGGCGCCAAAGACGTGGAGTTTCTGACGCATGGCAAGGCCCCGGGCTAACAGGATTGCACAGCGCGCGTTGATCGCCGGACTGGCGGCGATGGTCACTGCGCCAGTTCTGGCCGACGACCTGCGCGAGGCGCTGGTGCTGGCCTACAACGGCAATCCCACGTTGCAGGCCGCCCGGGCCCAGCAGCGCGCGACCGACGAAGGCGTGCCGATCGCCCGTTCATCCAGCCTGCCGTCCCTGTCGGGCTCGACCAGCTACAGCGAATTTGTCGAAGGCAGTTCGGGCAGTCCGCTGGCGCCCGATCGCAATTTCGATGTCCAGCTCAATGCCGGCATGCCGCTTTACGCGGGCGGCGGAATCAGGAATTCGATTCGCGCGGCCGAAACCCGGGTCGGGGCCGGCCGCGCCGACCTGCGCGCGTCCGAAAGCGGCGTCTTCGTTCAGGTGGTCAGCGCCTATATGGACGTGATCCTGGCCCAGGCGGTGGTCAAGCTCAACCGCGCCAATGTCCAGCGGCTCGAGGTCAACCTCCAGGCGACCCAGGACCGGTTCGAGATCGGCGACCTGACCCGCACCGACGTAGCCCAGTCGCAGTCGCGCCTGGCGCTGGCGCGCGGCCAGACCCGTTCGGCCGAAGCCAACCTGATCGCCGCGCGCGAACGCTATATCCAGGTGGTCGGCAAGGAGCCGGCCGACCTCCAGCCCCCGCCGCCGCTGCCGGGGCTTCCCGCCCAGGTCGAGGATGCGGTTGCAGTCGCGCTCGATGCGAACCCCGATCTGCTGGCCGCACGCCAGCGCAGCAAGGCGGCCGGCTATGATACCGCCGCGACCGGCGCCAACCGCCTGCCCAAGGTCTCGGTCTTCGCCAGCTCCGGCTACGACGACTATCTCGGGTCGAACAAGATCGCTGGCGCGGTGCAAAGCACGACGTCGACCACGGTCGGGGTCCGCGCCACGGTGCCGCTGTTCCAGGGCGGGCTTCCCGCCGCCCAGCGCCGCCAAGCCCAGGCCCGTGAAGGGGCTACGCTGGAGCAGGAAATCGCGATCGAGCGCCAGGTTGTTGCCGGTGTCCGCGCCGCCTATGCCAGCTGGCAGGCCAGCCGCGAGATCATCGAATCCTCGCAGTCGGCCGTCGATGCCGCCAAACTGAGCCTTGAGGGCGTAAAGGCCGAGAACACGGTCGGCAACCGCACGATCCTGGATATCCTGAATGCCGAGCAGGAACTGCTCAACGCCCAGGTTCAGCTCGTTACCGCGCAGCGCAATTCCTACGTCGCGGGCTTCAACCTGCTGGCTGCCATGGGC
>JBJTMC010000247.1:0-7106 GCA_046063325.1 Novosphingobium sp. | reverse complement strand
CTGACCAAGTTCGAACCGGCGCTGCGCAGCGTGGTCAAGGCCGCCGGGTTCCTGACCCGCGACAGCCGCGTGGTGGAACGCAAGAAGTACGGCCGGGCCAAGGCGCGCCGCAGCTTCCAGTTCTCGAAGCGCTAAGGCTTTTCAGGCTTTCGCCAGACAAAGGGGCGGTCCGGAAACGGGCCGCCCTTTTGGTTTCAGGGGGCGGTGCGGCTCAGCACCGACAGGCCGTCGTCCACGCTCCATTCCAGCCGGTTGTAGCTGGGCGCAGTGCTGCGCAGCCGCTGGGAAAGCGTGCCCGCCCCGATCATCCGGATTGGCAGACCGTCCGCCTCGACTGTCAGGTCGAAAGCATCGTGGACATGGCCGGACAGCACCGCGTCGGCCCCGGCGCGGGCGAGCGCGGCCAACGCGCCCCGTCCGCCGCGGGTGGAACCGGATCCGGCAAGTTCGGCATCGAGCAGCGGGTGGTGGCAGGTCACCAGCTTGAGCGGGCGGGCCTGGTGGAGCGCCAATCCCTCCAGCGCCGCATCGAGATCTGCGGGGCTGACCCGGCCCTTGGACCAATTCAGCCGCCACTGCGCGGCCGCCACGGTGCGCAGCGGCACGACCGCCAGTTCGTCCAGCGCGGGGCCGCGTTCGACCGCCACCTCAAGCGCGCGGTAGTGCCGCCAGGGGTGAAAGGCGCGCGCCAGCGGATACCAGTAATAGGGTACGTCGTGGTTGCCCGGCTCCAGCAGCAGCGGAACCGGGACCTGCGCCAGCCATTCGCGCGCGGCCGCGAATTCGCGGGCCGTGCCGCGCATGGTGAGATCGCCGGTGCAGAGCACCGCGGCAGGCCGCTCACGCTCGACCGCAGCCAGGAACCAGGCCAGCGCCGCGCGGTCCTCATAGCCGAAGTGCAGATCGCTGACGTGAAACAGGACAAGCGGAGCGGTCATCATACCCTTCCCGTCAGGATCAGCCAGGCCGAGCCGAGGTTTACGGCGCTGTAAAGCGCATAGAACCAGGCCCAGCCGGTTGCGCCGCCAAAGACCGCCAGCAGGGTTCCCAGCAGCATGACGAATTCAAGGATCAGGCTGAGCCGTCCGCCGAGCGACTGGAACAGCCAGGCCAGCTGGTGCAGCACCGGATGCCCGCTTTCCAGCACGGCCTTGTGCAAGGCGAAATTGCCGATCCCGAGCAGGAAGATGAAGGCGATGGCCATGCCCCATCCTTAGGCGGGTTGCGGCCAAATGCCAGCCCGTCAGCGTCCGGCCATCGCCTTGGCCTTGGCCAGATAGGTCCGCCCGATCCGCACCAGCGCGCCGTCCTCCAGCTCGGCCGACCACACCCCCAGCCCGTCGTGGCGCAGCCCGGTGATCCGGTCGCGGCGCAGGATGGTCGAGCGGTGGAGGCGGATGAAGCGGTCGGGATCGAGCCGCGCCTCAAGCCCCGAAACGGTCTGGAGCAACAGGTAGGAACGCGTGGTTCCATCCTTCTGCCCGACATGGAGCCGGACATAGTCACGCTCGGCATCGATCCGGTCGACATCCTCGACCGAGACCCGCAGCAGTTCGCTGCGGTAGGGCACCCAGAATTCGCTGAGCCAGTCGCCGCCGGCCCCGCCGCGCTCTCCGCGCCGGGCGCTGGCCCGCACGATCGCGCGTTCGAGCCGTTCGGGCGTGGCCGGTTTGAGGACGTAGTCGACCGCCTCGAGATCGAAAGCCTCGACCGCAAAATTGTCGTGCGCGGTAACGAACACCACTGCCGGCGGGGCAGCCTGCCGGGTCAGCGCGCGGGCCACGGCCAGCCCGTCGAGCTCGGGCATGGTCATGTCGAGCAGCACGAGGTCAGGCGCGAGCTCTTCGATCGCGCGGAGCGCCGCCGCACCATCCTGCGCGGTGCCGACCAGCGCGATCGCGGGCAGCGCGCGGCAGATCAGCTCCATCCGCTCAAGCGCCAGCGGCTCGTCATCGACGATCAGGGTGCGCAGGACCGCGGGAGAAGCGCCTTCAGGCATTGCGGGCCAGGGGCAGGTTCAGTTCCGTCCGCCAGCCGCCGCCTTCGCCCGGTCCGGCGGTCAGCGCCGCATCGCCGCCATAGCGCGCCGCCAGCCGGTCGCGCACGTTGGCGAGGCCGATCCCGAAACCGGCCCCGGCCTTGGTCCCGCCGGGGCCGTCGTCGCTGACCGAAACGACCAGCCGCCCGTCTAGCTCGGCCGCGGCGATCGTCACGGTGACTGCGCGGCGGGTGGGCGCAACCGCATATTTGACCGCGTTTTCAACCAGCGGCTGGAGGATCATGCCCGGGACGCTGGCATCTTCCAGCGCTTCGGGAATCGCGATCCGGGTGACCAGCCGCTCGGGAAAGCGCACCGCCTCGATCTCGAGATAGGCGCGCTGCAGCGCCACTTCCTGCTCGAGCGCGATGTCCCCGGTCGGGTCTTCGGCCAGGCTCCGCCGGTAGAAGCTCGACAGCGACTGGATCATCGTTTCCGCCGCCTGGCCTTTTCCGGTCATCACCAGCGCCGAAAGCGAGTTGAGCGTGTTGAACAGGAAATGCGGATTGACCTGATAGCGCAGCGATCGCAGCTCTGCCGCCTTGGCCGCACGCTTGTATTCGCCCTCGCGCCGTTCGGCCGCGCGGGCCTGCTGCGCGGTGACCATCGCGAAATAGAGCGCGGCCCAGGCCAGCAGCAGGAAATAGCGCCCGATCGCGATATCGGTCAGCTGCCGCCACAGGCCCTGTTCGGCAAACTTCTTCTGCAGCGCGGCAAGCTGGGCCTGGGTCAGCTGCGGCGGATCGGGCACGTCGACCAGCACGTTGCCGGCCGTATCGTGGCGGATCTCGACCTGGCTGGGGTTGCGCTGCTGGCCCAGGATCTTCTGGTCGAGCCCGGCAAAGACCTGGCGGTTGATCATCGCCAGCCCCAGCGCGGCAGGCAGCATCACCACCAGCGCAAGGCCAAGCCGCAGCCCGGTGCGGGCATCGTCGAACAGCCGCAGGATCAGCCAGGCCAGCGCGGTAACCACCATGCCGGCAACCGAAACCACCGCGCGCAGCCCCAGCATTTCCCAGAAGTAGTCGCGGTCGAGCAGCAGGCTGCGCAGCGTGATCAGCGCCAGGTAGCACAGCCACAGCCCCGCGATCGACAAAAGCACGGTGCGCGTCGGGACGCGGGTTGGGGTCAAGGCGGGATTGTCCATTACGGCAGCAGCGATAGACCGCCGCAGGCCGATCGCGCCAGCGGCTTCGTCGACACGGCAAGCGCGTTGGTCGAACTAGCCGTTGAGATGTTCCTTCGCGATCTTCTCTTTCCAGACCAGCGGGGCGAGCTGGTGGACGTTGTTGCCCTCGCTGTCGACCGCGACGGTCACCGGCATGTCCTCGACCGTGAATTCGTAGATCGCTTCCATGCCCAGGTCCTCGAACGCCAGGACCTTGGCCTCGCGGATCGCGCGGGCCACCAGATAGGCCGCGCCGCCGACCGCCATCAGGTAGGCGACCTTGTGCTTGGCGATGCACTGCACCGCGCCCTGCCCGCGTTCGGCCTTGCCGATCATCACCAGCAGCCCGAGATCGAGCATCATGTCGGTGAACTTGTCCATCCGGGTCGCAGTGGTCGGGCCTGCCGGGCCTACCACTTCGCCGATCACCGGATCGACCGGGCCGACGTAGTAGATCGCCCGGCCCTTGAAATCGACCGGAAGCTCCTCGCCCCGGGCCAGCATGTCCTGGATCCGCTTGTGCGCGGCATCGCGTCCGGTCAGCATCTTGCCGCTGAGCAGCAAGCGGTCGCCGTGCTTCCAGCCCTGGACCTCTTCGGGGGTCAACGTGTCGAGGTTGACCCGCTTTGCCGCCTTGTCCGGCGCCCAGGTCACCTTGGGCCAATCGTCCAGCTTGGGGGTTTCGAGGAAGGCCGGGCCCGAACCGTCGATCGTCACGTGGGCGTGGCGGGTCGCCGAACAGTTGGGGATCATCGCCACCGGCTTGCCCGCGGCGTGGCAGGGCCATTCGTGGATCTTGACGTCGAGCACGGTGGTGAGCCCGCCCAGACCCTGCGCGCCTATCCCCAGCGCGTTGATCTTGTCGTAGAGTTCGACCCGCAGCGTCTCGATATCGGTCTGGGGACCGCGCTTCTTGAGTTCGTGCATATCGATCTCGTCCATCAGCGATTCCTTGGCGAGCAGCATGGCCTTTTCCGCCGTCCCGCCGATCCCGATCCCGATCTGCCCCGGCGGGCACCAGCCAGCGCCCATTGTCGGGATCGTTTCGAGCACCCAATCGACGATCGAATCGCTAGGGTTCATCATCTTGAACTTCGACTTGTTCTCGCTCCCGCCGCCCTTGGCCGCGACGTCGATCGAAACGGTTGCGCCGGGCACCATCTCGACATTGAGCACGCAGGGGGTGTTGTCGCGGGTGTTGCGGCGGGTGAAGGCGGGATCGGCGACGATCGAGGCGCGCAACTTGTTTTCCGGGTTGTTGTAGGCGCGGCGGACCCCTTCATCGACCACCTCCTGCAACGATTCCCCGTACTTGCCAGAGGTTTCGAGTCGGCAGTCCTGGCCCCATTTGAGGAAGACGTTGACGATCCCGGTATCCTGGCAGATCGGGCGGTGCCCTTCGGCGCACATCCGGCTGTTGGCGAGGACCTGAGCCATCGCGTCCTTGGCCGCCGGGTTCGCCTCACGCTCCCACGCCGCGCCCAGGGCGCGGATGTAGTCCATCGGGTGGAAATAGCTGATGTACTGCAGCGCGTCGGCCACGCTTTCGATCAGGTCTTCCTCGCGGATCGTAACCATGGATGGGGGTTCCTTCGCTGGATTGCCGGGGCTTTGCCGGTCCCATAGGCGCGGAAATGCCCTTCCGTCAAAGCGCTTGGCGCGTGGGAGCGCTTCGCTTAAGGGGGGAGTGAATTGCGTTGCTGTGTTGTTCATGCAATACAGCTTGACCAGAGGCCCACCATGACCCTTGCCGCCCAGACCCTTGAATCCACGTCCGCAGCGCTGGCCGCCGCGCGCCGCGCGATGATCGACAGCCAGCTGCGCGTATCGGGAATCAACCAGGACTGGCTGCTCGCGGCGATCGCGGCGGTCCCGCGCGAGGACTTTGTTCCGGTCGGCGCCCGCGGCCATGCCTATATCGACCGGGCAATCCCGCTCGATCCGCGCCATGCGCTGCCCGCGCCGTTGGTTCAGGCGATGCTGCTGGCCGAAGCCCGCCCGCAGGCGGATGAAAAGGTGCTGGTGGTCAGCCAGACCGGTTACCTTTCGGCGCTGGTCGAGCCGCTCGTGCAGTCGGTCGAAACCCTTGATGCTGCGGCGGCGCTCAGCCTCCAGTCGATGCCGGTCTACAAGCTTATCCTGATCGACGGCGCGGTCGAGCAGCTGCCCGCCAATCTGACGGCGGCGCTGGTCGAAGGCGGACGGGTGGTTTCGGGCCTGGTCCTGCGCGGCGTGACCCGGCTTGCGGCCGGGACCAAGACAGGCGGCGCGGTGGCACTGGCACCGCTCGCGGAAGTGGGAATCCCGGCGCTGCCTGAGTTCGCAGCGCCAAAGACGTGGAGTTTCTGACGCATGGCAAGGCCCCGGGCTAACAGGATTGCACAGCGCGCGTTGATCGCCGGTCTGGCGGCGATGGTCACTGCGCCGGTTCTGGCCGACGACCTGCGCGAGGCGCTGGTGATGGCCTACAACGGCAATCCCACGCTGCAGGCCGCCCGCGCCCAGCAGCGCGCGACCGACGAAGGCGTGCCGATCGCCCGTTCCTCCAGCCTGCCGTCCCTGTCGGGCTCGACCAGCTACAGCGAATTTGTCGAAGGCAGTTCGGGCAATCCGCTGGCGCCCGATCGCAATTTCGATGCCCAGCTCAATGCCAGTATGCCGCTCTACGCGGGCGGCGGGATCAGGAATTCGATTCGCGCGGCCGAAACCCGGGTTGGGGCCGGCCGCGCCGATCTGCGCGCGTCCGAAAGCGGCGTCTTCGTCCAGGTGGTCAGCGCCTATATGGACGTGATTCTGGCCCAGGCGGTGGTCAAGCTCAACCGCGCCAATGTCCAGCGGCTCGAGGTTAACCTCCAGGCGACCCAGGACCGGTTCGAGATCGGCGACCTGACCCGCACAGACGTGGCCCAGTCGCAATCGCGCCTGGCGCTGGCGCGCGGCCAGACCCGTTCGGCCGAAGCCAGCCTGATCGCCGCGCGCGAACGCTATATCCAGGTGGTCGGCAAGGAGCCGGTCGATCTCCAGCCCCCGCCGCCGCTGCCGGGGCTTCCCGCCCAGGTCGAGGATGCGGTTGCAGTCGCGCTCGATGCGAACCCCGATCTGCTGGCCGCACGCCAGCGCAGCAAGGCGGCTGGCTATGATACCGCGGCAGTCGGCGCCAACCGTCTGCCCAAGGTCTCGGTCTTCGCCAGCTCCGGCTACGACGACTATCTCGGGTCGAACAAGATCGCCGGCGCGGTGCAAAGCACGACGTCGACCACGGTCGGGCTCCGCGCCACGGTGCCGCTGTTTCAGGGCGGGCTTCCCGCCGCCCAGCGCCGCCAGGCCCAGGCCCGCGAAAACATTTCGCTCGAGCAGGAGATCGGCGTCGAACGCGCGGTGATCGCCAATGTCCGTTCGGCCTATGCCCAGTGGCAGGCGGCGGAAAACCTGATCATCTCCTCGCAGGCAGCGGTCGATGCCGCCGAACTCAGCCTTGAAGGCGTGCGTGCGGAAAACACCGTGGGCAACCGCACCATCCTCGACATCCTCAACGCCGAGAACGAACTGCTCAACGCCCAGGTCCAGCTGGTCACCGCCAAGCGCAATGCCTATGTCGCGGGCTTCAGCTTGCTGTCGGCCATGGGCAAGGCCGAGGCACGCGACCTGGGGCTCGATGGCGGGGCGCTCTACGATCCCGAGACCAATTATCGCCGGGTTCATGGCAATGTCTGGGACTGGAGCAGCGATCCGGCCCCGACCGCCAAGGCAACACGCACCGTTGACACCAAGCCGCAGGACGGTTCAGTAACCGGACAGTGATTCTGTCCCGCTGCGGGACGGCTTGGAGTTGGGGGCGATGCGCCAGGCTGGTGAACCTTCGGTCGAGGAAATTCTCGATTCGATCAAGAAAGTGATCGC
>JBJTMC010000246.1:0-7948 GCA_046063325.1 Novosphingobium sp. | reverse complement strand
CTGCGCACGGCCGTGCCGGACATGGTGCTACAGGTCGGCGGCTCGATCAGCTTTGCTCCCAAGAGCGAAAGCGCCGCCGCCGAGTGGCTGGATGACGATACGCGCCACATGCTGGCCGAGCTGACCCCGGCTCCCGATCAGTTCACGCTGGCGGTCAACACCAACCAGATGAACGTGATGGAGCTGATCACCGAGGACGACGCCAAGGGCACCACGATGTGGGACGTCTACCGCGAAGCCTACACCGAGATGTATTACGACGCCGGCCCGGCCTTCATGAAGGAACACATGAAGCGGCTGACTGCGGCCGGCATCCAGACCCACTTCCAGGTCGGCTGCGCGCGCGACCTTGAAACAGTCGAGCGGCTGGTGCGGGGTGGCCACTACATGGGTCCGCTGGTCTGCAAATGGGTCGCGATCGGCGGTGGACACGATGGCCCCAACCCGCGCAACCTGATGGAGTTCATCAACCGGCTTCCCCAGAACGCGGTCTGCACCGTGGAAGGCCTGATGCGCAGCATGTACCCGCTGATCACCTTGGGGATCGCGATGGGGGTCCATGTCCGGGTCGGCCAGGAAGACAACCTGTGGGGCCGCAAGGGCGAACGCGCCAGCTCGGTCCAGCAAATCGAAAAGGCGGTGCGGATTTCGGAAGAGCTGTGGCGCCCGATTGCCAGCGGCAAGGAAGCCAAGGAAATCTACCAGATCGGCACCTTCTATGGCAGCGTCGAAGAAACGCTTGAAAAGAACGGCTGGCTGCCCGGCGTGAAGCCTGGCCGCCGAACCGCCCCGGTCCGCGTCGCGGCATGAGCGTGACGGTCCTCTTCGTGCCGGGCCTGCGCGATCACGTAGAGGACCACTGGCAGACCCACGCCGCCCGGGCCCTGCCCGGATCGGTAACGGTCGAACCGCTGACCACCGACCGCCTTTCGCGCGATGCGCGGGTGGCGGCGGTGGACGCGGCGCTGCAGGCGATCGACGGGGACGTGGTGATCGCCGCCCATTCCGCCGGATGCCTGATGGTTGCAGCCTGGGCGATGACCCCGACGCGGCGGATCAGGGGGGCGCTTCTCGCCACCCCGGCCGATGTCGAAAACCCGCTGCCGCCCGGCTATCCGTCGTTCGATGACCTAAATGCCAACGGCTGGGTGCCAATATCCCGATCACCGCTGCCATGCCCCACAATCGTCGTCGCCAGCAGGAACGACCCGCTGGGAAGCTTCGACAAGGTCGCTGCCTTGTCCGGAGCCTGGGGGGCCGAACTTGTCGACGCGGGCGAAGTCGGTCATCTCAATCCACCGTTCGGCTACGGTCCCTGGGCGGACGCCTTGCCTCTGATCGCAAGGCTGTCACAGTAGCGACGCGAATTTCGGGACGGCCATACAGGTCGCCCGCACGGGAGAGGTAACTTGGCGGGACATGTAGCTGACGACCTGTCGCTGGGCGAAGGCCCGCCGCGCGCCACGCTTTATGGCTGGATGGTTTTCGCGCTGAGCTTTGGCCTGCTGATTTCCGACTACATGGCCCGCCAGGTGCTCAACGCCGTGTTTCCGCTGCTCAAGGCCGAATGGCAGCTCAGCGATAGCAAGCTGGGCCTGCTGACCGGGGTCGTCGCGGTGATGGTGGGCGTGCTGACGATCCCGCTGTCGCTGGCGGCTGATCGCTGGGGTCGGGTGCGCAGCCTGACTGCGATGGCGATCCTGTGGAGCCTGGCAACCCTGCTGTGCGCGGCGGCCAGCGGATATGGAGAAATGCTGTTCGGTCGCGCGCTGGTCGGGGTGGGCGAGGCCGCCTATGGCAGCGTCGGCATCGCCGTGGTGATCAGCGTCTTTCCGCGCCGGATGCGGGCAACCCTTTCGGCGATGTTCCTGGCAGGGGGTATATTCGGGCAGGTGCTGGGCGTGGCGATCGGCGCGCAGATCGCCGCGCTGCATGGCTGGCGCATGGCCTTCAAGGTCATCGGGTTCATGGGGCTGGCGCTGGGCGTAGCCTATCCGCTGGTTGTGCGCGAAAAGCGGATCAAGGCGCTGTCGGGATTTGCCGACGCAGGGCAGGACGATCAGCCCCGCGCCTCGGTGCGCCAGCTCATCGCCAGCCGTTCGGTGCGGCTTGCCTATATCGGCAATGGCCTTCAGTTCTTCGCCGCGGGAGCTCTGCCGTCGTGGCTGCCAAGCTATTTCAACCGATACTACGCAATGCCGGTCGATCAGGCGGGCCGGATGACCGGCGTGCTGCTGCTGATCTGTGGGACCGGGATGATCGCCTGTGGGATCGTCAGCGACCGGCTGTCGCGCGGCGATCCGGGGCGCAAGATCAGTTTGGCGATAAGCTTCTGCGTCGGCACTGCAATTGCCCTGACAATCGCCCTGCAATTGCCGCCGGGGCTCGCGCAACTTGCCGTTCTGGCGGTTGCCATGGCGCTGGTCGGCGGCACCAGCGGACCGGCAGGGGCGATGGTCGCCAACCTTACCCCGCTGGCGCTGCACGGCACCGCTTTTGCGACCATGACGCTGATCAACAACATGCTGGGCCTTGCCCCGGGGCCAATCCTTACCGGGCGGATCGCCGATGCGATCGGCCTGCTGGGTGCGTTCCGCCTCCTGCCCATCCCCTGCATTTTGGCGGCGCTTGCGTTCGCCGCTATGCGCCGCACTTACCTGGTCGATCTAGCGGGCAAATCGGCCGTGCCCGGGCCCGATCAGCAACCCGCCTAGAGCGCAAACGAAGGCCGCCGCGCCAGCCGCGCCCGCCAGGCGGCGATCGCGGGGCGGTTTTCGTTGGCGTCGACCTTGACCCAGCTGGCAAAGTCGAGCGCCACCCCGGCGGTGATATCGGCCAGACTGAAGCTGTCGGTCGCCACCCAGGTTCGTCCGGTCATGTGCGTCTCGAACCGGTCAAGGAAATGGCCGAGCCGCGCCCGGCCGCGTTCGGCCAGCTCGGGAATCTGCGCATAGTTTTCCGGTCCCGGTAGCGCCCGGTCCTTCATCCCCCGGGCCGTGTTGCGCAGCACTTCGGCGATCGCCATGAAGCATTCGCCCTCGATTTTTGCATTCCAGCTTGCCACTGCCGCCTTGTCGAGCGGCGTTGCTCCCAGCAGTGGCGGTTCCGGCTGTACGGCTTCGGCCCAGGCGGCAATACCGGCATTGTCCGTCAGCACGGCGCCATCCTCCAGCGCCAGAGCCGGAACCGTGCAGGCCGGGTTGATCGCGCGAAATTCTGGCGTGAGCTGCTCGCCCACGCCGAGATCGACGATCTTCACGTCATGCGCGATGCCCTTTTCCGCCAGAACGATCCGTGCCCGGCGCGGACTTGGGGCGGGTGTGCAATCGTAGAAAGTGGGCATGGCTATCGTGTCCTCTCGTGGGTTTCACTCAGCCTAGCACGACCGCCGGACTTGGCGATGGGGCACGTTCTGACGTTACGGAACCGGCTTGACTCGATCGAGTCATGTTATACTATACCATTAATTGAGAAGGTCGCACGCTGCGACTCGGGCAAACCGGGCCACCGGGCGATCCAACCGAAGAAGGAGAGGATGCCATGGCCTATGTCGATGCCCGGAATAACGGCCGCAAGATCGGCGCTGGCGCGGCGGTGCTGGGGGTGGAGGCCGCAGTCGGCCTCGCTCTTGTCACCGCCCTGACCGGAACGATCGTGACGCACCATGATGGGCCGCTCACCACCTTCACTGTCCCCCCGCCAAAAGATCCACCCAAGCCGCCTCCGCCCACCCCGGAAAAGCCCCGGCCGAATGACACCGTGATCGACCGGCCAGACACACTGATCAAGCTGTCGCCGCCGACCGGCACGATCTTCGAGCCCACCCTTACATCTGGCGATGAAGGCACCAACTCGCTTGGCGAGGCACGGTTCCCGGAGCCGGAAGTCACTGCCGACCCTCCTCCCCTGTTCAAACCCAAGGGCGCGGTCCCCAAAGGCCGGATGAATCAGTGGGTGACCACCAACGATTACCCCACCAATGACCTGCGGCTCGAACATCAGGGTCGCACGACCTATCGCGTGACGATCGATGCCGCGGGTGCGGTAACCGATTGCACGATCGCCGCTTCGAGCGGGTTCCCTGGCCTCGACAAGGCGACCTGCGACAACGTCAAGCGCCGCGCGAAGTTCGAACCCGCCACCGACCAGAACGGCGCGCGCGTCGCGGGCAGCTTCAGCGGCTCGGTTGCCTGGCAGATCCCGCGGGAATGAGGCCTTAGGGATCTGCCAATACCTGCCCCGTCCGGCCCGACCGGGCGGGGCACCCTCTTGCTTTGCCTCGTCTGGAGCGATAGGCCTGCTTCCACCGGGGCAGCGCAACCTCCCGGTCAGGCGTCTTTAGCCCAAGCGTTGTCTTTCTTGCAGTCCGCCTGCTGCGCGGATGGAAAGGCTTGGGTTACCTGTGCCGCAAACTTTGCCGTCACCAACCTTCAACGAACTGGTCCGCGTTTCCGCCCGGATCGGCTGCCTCAGCTTTGGCGGTCCAGTTGGGCAAATCGCGCTTATGCACCGCGAATTCGTCGAGGAGCTGGGCTGGATCGGGGAGGATGAATACCTCCACGCGCTCAATTTCTGCCACTTGCTACCCGGGCCCGAAGCCCAGCAATTGGCCACCTGGATCGGGTGGAAGCTGCACGGCGTGCGCGGCGGACTGGTCGCGGGGCTTCTGTTCGTCCTACCCGGCGCGGTGACGATCCTCGCGCTTTCGGTGCTTTACGGATTCGCGGCCCGCCTAGACTGGTTCGCGGCACTGTTTCTGGGGATCAAGGCGGCGGTCCTGGCGATCGTCGTCCAGGCGCTGCTGCGGATTGGTGGCCGGACCCTCAACACCCCATTCAAACGCGCCATCGCCGCGCTGGCATTTGTCGCACTTGCTGCCTTTGCCCTGCCCTTCCCTCTGGTGGTGCTGGTCGCCGGGCTGGCCGGGGCCCTGGCCAGCGTCCTGCGCCCGGACTGGCTGGCGCTCAAGCCGCTGGCCAGCGTTCCGCAAAACGCCCCGCGCCCGTGGGGCCATACGCTGCGGGCGATCGGGGTCGGCGCGCTGTTCTGGGCCGCCCCGATGGCAGCGGTGTTTATCGTGCTCGGCCCGGACCACGTGTTGTGGCAGATCGGCGCGTTCTTTTCCAAGCTGGCGGTGGTGACATTCGGTGGCGCCTATGCCGTGCTGGCCTATATGGCGCAGCAGGCGGTTCAGGGTTACGGCTGGCTCAGCGCGCCGGAAATGGCCGATGGGCTGGGCCTGGCGGAAACCACGCCCGGCCCGCTGATCATGGTCACCCAGTTCGTCGGTTATCTGGCCGCATTTCGCGCGCCCGAGCCGTTTACTCCGCTGGTCGCAGGAATCATCGGTGCGGCGCTGACGACCTGGGTAACTTTCGTGCCCTGCTTCCTGTGGATCTTTGCGCTCGCTCCATGGATCGAGCGGCTTGAGCATGCCCGGCGGCTGAAGGGCGGACTGGCGGCGATTACCGCGGCAATCGTCGGGGTGATCGGCAGCCTGGCGCTGTGGTTTGCGTTCCACGTGCTGTTCGCCGATCTGACCCGGTTGACGGTCGGCCCGGTCCGGCTGGACTTGCCGGTCCTGAACAGCGTGGATTGGCGTGCGGCGCTGCTGGCCGCGCTTGCGGCATTGCTGCTGTTCAAATTCCGGTGGAGCGTGCTGCGGATCCTGCCCGTAACCGCGCTTGGCGGTTTGGCGCTGGGCCTTCTCATCGGATCTTAACCCGGCGGCGTTATGGCGCGCAGTCATGCAAAGCGCTGTTTTTCCTGCGGAGACGCTGAAGGCCCTCGCCGCCGCCTATCCCGCTTCGCCGATCCGGCTGCGCCACGGCTTGCTGGGCCACCCGCTGCTCACCATCGATGCCCTGGCCGATCTGGCCGCGGCGCTGCCGGACCACGAGATCGAGTACAACCCCGGCAAGCTGCCGATCGGGATCCGGCCCGAGGACGTGCCCAAAAGCCCGCTGACCGCGATCCAGACGATCCGCGCCATCGATCAGGCTGGATCGTGGGTTGCCCTGAAACGGATCGAGCAGGTGCCCGCCTATCGCGAGCTGCTCCACGCGGTGCTGAGCGAGCTGAGAAGCGCGGTCGAGCCGCGCACAGGCCGGATGCTGCAGCTTGAAGGCTTCATCTTCGTCACATCGCCCGGATCGATCACGCCGTTTCACTTCGATCCCGAGCACAACATCCTCCTTCAGGTCATGGGCAGCAAGACAATGACGGTGTTCCCGGTCGAGGATGAGGAGATGTTTTCGGCCGATATTCACGAACGCTATCACCTGGGTCTGCATCACCGGAACCTGCCGTGGTTTGACGACTACAACGCCAAGGGCATGCCGATTTCGATCGGCCCGGGCGAGGCGATCCACGTGCCGGTCAAGGCCCCGCACTGGGTCCAGAACGGCGATGCGCCTTCGGTCTCGCTGTCGATTACCTGGCGCTCGGACTGGTCCTATGCCGAGGCCGACGCCCGCGCGTTCAATCACCTGTTGCGCAAGGCCGGGATGCGTCCTGCAAGCCCGGGTCCGTTCCCGGCGCGCAACAGCGCCAAGGCGCTGGCCTGGCGCGCGGTCCGGAAGCTGCGCGGCGCGGCCTGAGCGCCTAGTTCTGAGCCTTGTCGCCTGACTTGATATCCTTGGCGATTCCACCGGTGCGACCCTTGGCCTTGGCCTCCGCCTCATCGGATCGCCGCATCTGATCCTTCTCCGCAGCGGTCGGCGCATAGTCACTCGGCGCGCGGATATAGACTCCGGCGCTGGCCAGCTCGACCATTTCTGAACGGGCCCGCGGGGCGCGGTCCGCCGGAAGCTCGGCACGGAGTGCGCGGGTTTCGGATTCCATCCGCACCACACCGTCGATGAAGGTGACGCTGCGTTTGAAACGATAGAGATCGCCTACCGTCCGGTCGAGCGAGCCGCCCTGGAGACGGAACCCTTCGCCCTTGTTGGGCAGGACCACCGAAACCTTCGCAGACCACCAATCCGGGTAGTTGAAGGCATAGGGCGCATCGGTGCTGACTTCCCCTTCACGGGCAATGTCCAGCCGCCAGCCCAGCCGCGAGCGATCGATCTCGTACCAGCGGGTGCCAAGATCGGGCGCCCACTCCATCTGCGCCGATCCGTTCATCGTCAGGATGAAATCGCCAGTGTCGGGATCGGACCGGGTTGCAACCTTCCCCGGGGTGATGAAATCGAACGCATCGCGCCACACCTTGCGCAACTCGCGGTTGCGGTCGGCTTGCGAATAGCCGGAGAACTTCTGGCGCACGTCCGAGGCATAGCTGCCGGAAAACCGCATCTCGCCGCTCACCGCGGCGGGAATATCCAGACCCTTGCTGGCATCGAAATCCAGCGCGACAATGCTGACCGGACGAGCCAGTGGGGGCGGAGCGATCGGAACAAGACCATCGCCCGACGCCGTCACCGGCAGCCCGGCCTGGTAGCTGGGGGTATCGAGCCGATCGAGCTGTTCATCGCCGAGCCGTGTCCCATCGAGCCAATAGCTCTTCCCGCCGATCCGCGCCTCGACGATCACGTGATCGAAGCTGTCCATCGACGGGAGCCGCGCCGCGACCAGATCGCCCTGCTTGGTGTTGACCAGCACCGGGCGCGCCTCGATCCCGAGTTCGCCGAGCAGCGCGAGCAGCAGCACGGTCTTGCCCTTGCAATCGCCGAAGCGGCGGTTCCATGTCTGATCGGCGCTGGCGGGGACGAAGCCGCCGTCGTCCATGCCGAGGAACAGGTAGCGGACCTGGTTCTGCACCAGCTGCAGCGCGAGTTCTGCGCGGCGGCCGGGGTCCTTGGTCTCAGCGGCAATACGCGCTGCCTCGGCGAGGATCGGGCTGGTCGGGGCGAGCTGCCCGGCCCTGGCATAAAGCGGGGCAAAGGTGCGCGAGACCACGTTCCAGTCGGTAAACTCGGTGATCTCGACCGCGTTGACCAGCTTG
>JBJTMC010000245.1:0-2954 GCA_046063325.1 Novosphingobium sp. | reverse complement strand
ACCGCCATCTGTCTGACGACCTGCCCCGCGGCAATCGCGCAGACCCAGCCTGCCGGTCCGATCGTAGCAACTGCAGATCTCGCCGCGCCGGAGAAGGATCTGGGGGATGAGCGCAAGTACTGGGTGCTGCACAAACCCGGCATCAGCTTCGAAACTGCGCAGCGCGACCTGCAATTCTGCTGGCGCTACGTGCCGCATGGAATTCAGCGTTCGGTTCCCGGATTTGTGCCGTGGCGCCAGAACGACGCAAACCGCCCCGTGACCTATGACGGGGGCAACTACGGGTTGGTCGGCATGGTGATCGCGTCGATGATCGCGGGCCCGCTCGAACGAAGTATCCGCCAGTCGCGTATGTTTCGCTGCATGGTGCCGCGCGGCTACCACCGGTATCGGATCACCGAGGATCGCTGGAAACAGATCTATCAGGCTCCGTCCGATCAGGCGATCGCAACGCTCGCCGCGATAGCTTCGGGGCCGGTTCCCCCCAATCCGCAGGTGCTGCCATGATCCGGCGTTTCGTGCTTGGCCTGCTGGTGGCCATCCTTTCTGTGCAGATGTCGCCGCTTCGGGCTTCCGACAAGGCGGCAGACGCCGAATTCCGGGCGATCCGTGAGAAGGACCCGCTCGTCCTGCGGCCCGACCGCGGCTATGTTCTGCTGCGCAACGATACCGACCTGAGCAAGTTCACGCTCGATATCCTGCGCATTCCTTCCGAAGCGGAAATGGCGGCCTATGAAACAGGGCGGGATGAAGCCTTTGCCAAGCTCAAGGCCAAGAAGGGGGACAAGGCAGGCCGGATCGAGGATTTCGTGTTCGCCTATGCCGGAACACCGAACTTCTTCGAATTGAACCCCGGCAAGCGTTTGGCCATGGTCGGCAAAGTCGCCATGATCCTCGCCGAACTGACACCGGGCGACTACGTTGTCTATGGCACGGGTTTCGGTGGTTACACCTATCAATGCCTGTGTCTTGGCACCGTGCGCTTCACCGTGAAGGCTGGGGAAGTAACCGATCTTGGGAGCCTGCTTGTGGCCAAGGCGTGGGAGCCTTCGCCGCTTCCCGAGCTGGCCGGGGAAGTCGACCTGGGTCGCAGCGCGGTGATGGATTATGGCCTGTTTGCCGTAGGTCTGCGCCCGCGCCAAGGCGGCGACTGGCTTCCGTCCGGCATCGACCCGGCCAGGATCGTTCCGGCCGAACTGCATGCGGTTGGCCCCTTTGTCGATACCAACACCGTTCTGATCAACCGGTTGGCGGCGATCCCCGGCGTGCTAGGCTATGCCGAAGGCCGGGTGATCGACCTTCGCACCGGCAAGGAAGTGCTGCCCAACTGATCGGTTTCAGTGCCCGGCCTGCGGCCCGCGCCTCAATCCGCTCGCCGCGAGCTGCGCGTCGATCTGCTCCATTAACCGGTCAAGGCCCGCCTGGTCGGCGCTTTCGGCCCGCGCGACCAGCACGTCCTGGGTGTTCGATGCGCGCAGCAGCCACCACCCGTCCTCGGTCGAAACCCGCACCCCGTCGGTCGCATCGACAATTGCCCCTGTGGCAGACAGGCGTTCTTTAACCTCATCCACCACGGCAAATTTGCGGCTCTCGTCCACCTGGAAGCGCAGTTCCGGAGTGTTGACCAGCGCGGGCATTTCGCCGCGCAATTCGGTCACCGACCTGCCCAACCGAACCGAAGCGGCGATCAGCCGGATCGCGGCGTAGAGCGCATCGTCGAACCCGTAGTACTGATGCGCGAAGAACACGTGGCCGCTCATTTCCCCGGCCAGCGGCGCACCAATCTCCTTCATTTTGGATTTAATCAGGCTGTGTCCGGTTTTCCACATAGTGGGCCGTCCACCCAGCGCTGAGACTCGTTCGAATAGAGCACGGCTGGCCTTCACATCCGCGATAATCGCGGCTCCGGGCTCCAGTTTCAGGAGGTCTTCGGCGTAGATCATGAGCAGCTGGTCGCCCCAGATCACCCGGCCGGTGCCGTCGATCGCGCCGATCCGGTCACCGTCGCCATCGAAAGCCACCCCGAAATCGAGGTTCTTGGCCGCGACCAGCGCCTTCAGATCGGCAAGGTTCTTCTCCTCGGTGGGATCCGGATGATGGTTCGGGAACGTCCCATCCACTTGGGTGAAGAGCAAATGGTGTTCGCCAGGAAGTTGTTGCGTGAGCAGTTCGAGCGCGGGGCCGGCGGCCCCGTTACCCGCGTCCCAGCCGATTTTGAGGTCGGAGAGGACGCTGCGGTCGATTCCGGCCAGACCATCGAGCAGGCGGGCGATGTAGGCGGCCATGACATCGCGCTGCTCACTGGTGCCCGCCCCTTCAGCCCAGTCCCCGGCAGCGGCCATCGCGCCCAGTTGCTGGATGTCCGCGCCGAAGAACGGACGGCCACGAAATACCATCTTGAAGCCATTGTAATTGGCGGGATTGTGGCTGCCAGTTATCTGAATGCCGCCCTGCACATCTTCGGCTGACGCCTCGGCATAGTAGAGCATCGGGGTTGGCCCCATGCCGACCCGCACCGCATCCAGCCCGGCATCGTTGATCCCCCGGACCAGCGCCGCTTCCAGCACTTGCGAACTGGTCCGCCCGTCATAGCCGACAGCCACCCGCGTCCCGCCATCGCGGCCCAGCAGCGTCGCAAAGCCGCGGCCGATCGCATAGGCATCGCCCTCACCCAGGGTTTCGCCGATGATCCCGCGGATATCGTATTCGCGCAGCACGGTGGGGTGGAACTGGTGAGTCATGGTGTCTCCGTTTCGGTCCGCGCCAGCCGCGCAAGCAAGGTATCGCGGGCGCGGTTGGCCTGGTGCACAGCATCGCCCGTGCCGCCATGGTCGGGATGAACCTTCATCAGCAGGCGGCGGTGCGCCTCGGCGATGTCCGCGCGGCTGGCATCGCGCCCCAGGCCCAGCAGCGCGCGGGCCTGCGCCTCGTCCTGCGAACGCTCCGACGCGGCC
>JBJTMC010000043.1:0-3057 GCA_046063325.1 Novosphingobium sp. | reverse complement strand
CACCGCGGCATCGGCGGGCAGCGCCAGCTTGACCGCTTCGGCCATGTCGCGCGCGGTCTGGACATTGACCCGTTCGACCCCGCGCGGCGCGTCCAGCGTCACCGGCCCCGAAACCAGCGTCACCCGCGCGCCCAGCCGGGCAGCAGCGGCGGCGATCGCATAGCCCTGCTTGCCGGATGAGCGGTTGGCGATGTAGCGCACCGGATCGATCGGTTCGTGGGTCGGCCCGGCGGTGATCAGGATGTGCTTGCCCTTGAGCGGGCCTTCGGGATCGATCTGGTCTTCGGGCGCGATCTCATCGGGCGCAAAGTCCGGCTGACCGGCCAGCGGATCGGCCGCGAGCGCGCCTTCGTCGAACGGTTCGGGCGGTGAATCGTGGCGCGAAACCGTGTGGTTGATCGCTTCGGGATCGGTCGGCGGGGCGGCCTTGGCCTTGCCTTTCTTCGACAGGATCGGCCCGCTCAGATCGACCGGGATCGGCGCCTCTTCGACCGCCGGTTCAAGCTCGGCAAATTCGCCCTCGATCGGTTCGTCGTCGAACAGGATCGGCGCGCGTGCGCCGCTGCGCTGGATCAGCCCGGCGGTAAGCCCGCTGATGCTGGTCTCGACCCCGTCGCTCGGTGCCTCCCAACGCTCCAGGTCGAACGCGGCAACCGGGTCGGGCGAGGGCAGCAGCATCGGCTCCTGCCCCAGCAGTTCGCGAACCGCGTTGTAGACCACGATCGGTTCGGGCAGGCGGCCCGCGCCGTATTCGCCGCAGGCCATCGGCCCTTCGTCCGGCGGCAGGATATGGATCCCGCGCGCCGCCAGATCGTGGACGTTCGCCTGGGTCGCGGGGTTTTCCCACATCTTCACGTTCATCGCCGGCGCGACCAGCACCGGGGTATCGGTGGCGAGCAGCAGCGTGGTCGCCAGGTCATCGGCGATGCCGTGCGCCATCCGGGCCAGGAGATCGGCGGTGGCCGGGCAGACCACCACCAGATCGGCGCTGCGCGAAAGCTGGATATGCCCCATCTCGACCTCGCTGGTGAGGTCCCACAGCGTCGTGTGGACGGGGTTCTCGCTCAGCGCGGCCAGCGTCATCGCGGTGATGAACTTGGCCCCGCCTTCGGTCAGCACGCAGGTCACCTCGCCGCCGCCCTTGCGGATCAGGCGAACGAGTTCACAGGCCTTGTAGGCGGCAATTCCGCCGCCAACGACCAGAAGTATCCGGGGGTGTCCCATGCTAACGCGCTTGTGCAACGCCCTTCCCTCTTGCGCAACAGGCTTTGCGAACGGCTTTGCTTGGGGCACAGTGCCGAAAATCACGTAAAGGGGGATGGTTAACGCCATGCGTATCGCTTTGACAGCACTCGTTTTCCTGTTCGGTTTGTTCGACCTGTTCATGGGACTGAACTTCCTGTTCAACCCGCAGGTTACCGCCCAGGGCTTTGGCCTCGCGCCCACCGGCACCCAGGGCCTGTCGACGCTGCGGGCCGATTTCACCGCCTTTTTCGGGGTGGTCGCCGCCTGCATGATGATCGGCGCCTGGCGCCGCAACGCCGACCTGCTGCTGGTCCCCGCCGCGCTGATGGCCACCGCGGTATCGGTGCGCGCGCTGAGCCTGTCGCTGGATGGCAGCTATCCGGGCTGGCAGGTGCCGATGCTGGTAGAAATCACCCACGTGATCCTGCTGATCGCGGCGTGGCGGGTGCTGCCGCATCACAAGATCGAGGAACTGACGTCTTAGTCGGGTGCGCTGATCGGATTCGCGATCAGCTTGGCCTGGCCGCTCTTACCAGCGATTTCAGCGCCATCGGCACGAACGCCAGCCCGACGAACATCGCCGGAGCGATCACCGCGCCCCAGTAGAAGTTGTCGGGCCGCCCGGCGATCATGAAGGCAAGCCCGTAGCCCAGGTAGAGCAGGGTCGCGAAGGTGCCGGCCGGGCTTTTCCAGCCTGACCAGCCGAACACCATCAGGACGATCAGCGGCCCGGCGATGAAGTGTGACAGGAACCGCAGGTTGCTGGACAGCGCGACGCTGGACAGCCAGCCGGACAGCCCGCGGAAGGTCAGCCAGCTCGGCCCCATGGCATCGCTGGGCAGCACGTGCTGCGCGACCTGGCCAAGGTGCCAGGCCAGGTAGGCGAAGAACGCCAAAACCAGTGCCGACCACGCCGCGCCCTCTTTCCAGTCGCGTCGCCAGAATGCCGTTGCCGCCATCAGCAGCACGAACGGCAGGCAATGCTCGCGGATCGCCAGGGCCAGTGCCGCCACGGCCAGCGAAGCGCCCCATTTGCGGCCCGGGCGGTGCAGCCCCAGCGCCAGCGCCAGCAGCATCCCGGCCCACAGCTCGTGCAGCACGAAGTAATAGCGGTTGAGCCCCAGCGAGGCGCCGAAAAACAGCAGCGCGGTGGCCATCCGGCGGGTTCGCGGGTCAAGCCCCTCATCGCCGAACCGCCGCCACCAGGCCCACAACGTCGCCACCAGCAGCGCGATCGCGGCAACCAGTTCGCCGGGAACCACCACCTCCGCGCCGCGGCCCTTGTCACCCAGCAGCATGGTCAGATAGGCCAGCGTCGGCAGCCGCACCGCCACCCCCGGGCGCAGCGGATAGCTGGCCTTGCGGTGTTCCTCGGCGGTGACGGTGTAATAGTTTTCGCCCTGCCCGATCCGCGCGATCACGTGATCGTAAAGCGCCAGATCATCGTCGCGCGGGCGCTCGGCCGCCTTGTTTTCCTTGCCCGCGACATTCTCGACGAAGCCGGCCACCTCGGTCTTCTGTTCGCCCGCGCGGATCGGCACCAGCGCCGCGGCCGCCAGCAGTGCGGCCAGCGCCGCCAGCAGCAGCCGCGCCGGAACACGGCTCCAGGTGGCATAGCGGTCCCCCGCGAAGACTGGCGTCGGCTCCATCAATCGTCCCCCGGTTGCGCCTGCCTTGTGCATTCACGCGGAATCGCGCGCAAGCCGCGCCAAAACGATATGCCCGTTAGCTTGCGATTCATGCCGCCGCGCCTACATTGGCGGGGAAAGGACTTTGCACGCATGAATGAGGAACAGCCGAACGGCAATCCGT
>JBJTMC010000244.1:0-5454 GCA_046063325.1 Novosphingobium sp. | reverse complement strand
ACACGTGACCAAGCTGATCATCCAGATTCCGTGCTACAACGAGGCGGAAAGCCTGCCGAACACGCTTGTCGCCCTGCCCAAGCGCTTGCCGGGTGTCGACGTGATCGAAGTGCTGGTGATCGACGACGGCAGCCACGATGGAACCGCTGGCGTCGCGCGCCGGTTTGGCGTTCACCATGTCGTCCGTCATCGCCGCAACCGCGGTCTGGCTGCCGCCTTTCAGAGCGGGGTCGACGCCGCCCTGGCCGCCGGGGCCGATATCATCGTCAACACCGACGCCGACGGGCAGTACGCGGGCGAGGATATTGCCGCGCTGGTTGCCCCGATCGTCGCGCACGAAGCCGACCTGGTCATCGGAGACCGCGGCGTGGGCGAGAACGCCCATTTCGGACCGTTCAAGCGCCGCCTCCAACGGCTTGGCAGCGCGGTGGTGCGCAGCCTTTCGCGGACCGAAGTAACCGACGCGGTCAGCGGCTTTCGCGCCCTGTCGCGCGCCGCTGCCCAGCGGATCACCATCACCACCGAATTTTCCTATACCACCGACATGCTGATTCAGGCCGGGCGCAAGCGTTTCAAGATCGTTAGCGTGCCGGTGCGGACCAACCCGACCGAGCGGCCCAGCCGCCTGTTCACATCGATCCCGCAGTTCATTGCCCGCCAGCTGATGACCATGGCCCGGGCCTATGCCACCTATAACCCGCTGCGGACCTTCGCGGTGATCGGCGGGGGAATCGCGCTGGTCGGGCTGGCGCCGATCGTGCGGTTCCTGTGCTTCTATGCAAACGGTGCGGGCGAAGGCCACGTCCAGTCGCTGGTGCTCGGCGGATCGCTGCTGGTGTTGGGCGTGCTGACCGGATTGATGGGCGTGCTGGCCGAACTGATCGGCGCGAACCGCAAGCTGCTCGAAGCGACGCTGAGCCATGTCCGCCGGCTTGAGGAAAAGGTCGCCCGGCTCGAAATGCCTGCGAGCAAGACCAAGACTGACAAGGCCGCTTGAACCATGGCCGCGCGGCCGCTTGAAAAACCCCCGTTCTGGCCGCTCGCCCTGCTGGCGCTGGTGCTTGCATTGCAGGTCACCCTGGTGCTGCACCGCGCGATCAACTGGGACGAATTCTACCATTACAGCCTGGTTGAAAAGCTGGTCGCGGGCACTCTGACCGAACCGGTCCAGACCTTCTACACCCGCGCCTTCACCTGGGTGACCGCGATGCCGGGCAGCGGGATCGATCATATCATCGCGGTCCGCTGGGTGATGCTGGGCTGCGAACTGGTCACACTCGCCGCGATCATCGGCATTTCCCGCCGCTTCGCCAGCCGCGAGGCGGCATGGCTGTGCGCGCTGGCCTATGCCGGGGCGGGATACGTGTTCCAGCACGCCACCTCGTTCCGCCTCGACGGTCCGGCGGCGGCGCTGCTGATGAGCGCCGCCTGGATCCTCCTGCGTTCCAGGTTATCGGTGCCCGCGATTGCCGCATCCGGGCTGCTGATTGCGCTGGCCATGATGCTGACGGTCAAGGCCGTGCTCTACGCTCCGGTGTTTGCGGGCATTGCCTGGCTGCGCTGGCAAGAAGGCGCGTTCGGCCGGGACGCGACCTTGCGGCTGGCGGGCGTCGGGCTTGCCGCGCTGGCTGGCTTTGCCGCGTTCTACTGGCTTCATGCGAGTGGCCTGAACACCAGTCCGGCCCGAACCGCCATAGGCGGCGCCGGAACCCGAATGTTCAGCCTTGGCCTCCAGCCCTACTGGCCGCTTCACCTCAAGGGCGCGCTGCTCGCGCCGGTGCTGTTCGCACTGCTGCTCGCCTTTCCCTTCGCGCTGCGCCGGGAGGCGCGGCCGATGGCGGAAAAGGTCGCTCTGATCGGGCTTGTCCTTCCGGTCACTACCCTGTTCTTCTACCACAACACCGCGCCTTACTATTTCGTGTTCATGCTCGCCCCGGTCTGCGCCGGGCTGGCCCCGCTTATGGACAAGGCTACGGCGCGCTATTCCGCTGCGGCCCTTGCGATCGTGCTGACGGCTTTCACGCTGTTCGTCTGGGCCCTGGAAGCTCCAGGTCCGCTGAGCAGGCAGCGCCAACTGCTTGCCGCGGCGGAGGCGATGTTCCCGGATCATCCGCGCTATTTTGACAACTATGCGCTGCTGGGCACTTTCCCCAAGGCCAACACCTTCATGAGCCCGATCGGGGTCTCGCTCTATCGCCAGGGATCCTATCCCAGCATGGTCGCGGCCAACCGGCTCGCCCCGGTTCCGCTGGTGGTAGCCGTCGATCCGTTGTTTGATCAGGCCATGGACACCCGCGAGCCCGCGCCCGATTTCCTGCCCGAGGATCTCGCGCTGCTGCGCGGCAACTATCTCCACCTGTGGGGGCCCTACTGGGTCGCCGGCTACGCCTTCCGCAAAGTCGATGGCCCGCGCGCCTTCACCGCCGAGATTCCCGGCCGGTACCGCGTGGACGGTGGCGATCTGAAGCTTGATGGACGCACCATCCGTCCTGGCGATACCATCCTGCTGACCGGCGGCGCGCATCGAGCTGCTCCAGGCCCCGCGTCCGACGCGCGTCTGATCTGGGCAGCCGCCAGACCCGCCCCCGCCGCTCCGCCGCCGCCGCTGCCTTGGTTCACGGGGTTCTAGGTGATGCCTTGGGCCACACTTTCTGACCAGATTGCAGCGCTCGCCGCTGCTTCCAGGCAGCGCTTCGCGCAGTGGCGCGGGCCGATCGTTGCCATCGCGCTGGGCCTGTTTCTTGTCGGCACGGTCTGGTCGTTCCTGGGCCTTGGCCTTTCGCTGGCCCGGATCAACTTCACCGCGCTGATTGTCCTGGTCGTGGTCATGGGATTCGCCAATCTGGTCTACAGCGCACTTTCGCTTTCGCTGCTCGCCAAGACGGCAGGCGCACAGCTTGCCTTCGGCACGGCGTTGCGCGCTTCGGCCCGTGCACAGGTTGCCGAAGCTCTGCCGCTGCCGGGCGGAGCCATGGTGCGCGCCGCAACTCTTGTTGGCGCGGGAGTGCCCGCAGCCCGCAGTGCGGTGCTGGTGATCGGAACAGCACTGCTTTGGATCGCGCTGGCAGCAATCGCGGCGGGCGCGATCCTTGCTGCCAGTTCACCGCTTGCCGGGTGGGCGCTGCTCGGCGGCGGGACCTCGGTTGCGCTCGCATCGCTGGTGCATGTTGGCCGCCTTGGCGGGGCGGTCAACGCCGCTCTTACCCTTGCCCAAAGGGTTGCCGGGCTTGGCATTGCCTCCGTCCGGCTTTGGCTTTCGTTCGCGGTAATCGGCACGGCAATGAGCCTTGCCGACACGTTTCCCTATGTTCTCGCCGCGATCGCCGGTTCGGCCAGCTCGCTGGTTCCAGGCGGGCTTGGCGTAAGCGAAGCGCTTGGCGCGCTCATGGCCAAAGCGGTTCATGCCTCTCCCGAAGGCGCCTTTTTGGCCGTGGCGGTGAACCGCGTGACGCAGTTCCTTGGCACGGCTATCATCGCGCCTTTCCTTGAATTCGGCGCGGGTCGCCCCACCCGTTCGGAGAGACGATGAGCGATAGCCTGGCCTTGCACAGCGGCGACTATGTCGCGCGCTACAACGCGAAATCGATTGACCGGGTCGCTGCTCTGGCCCGGCGGATGAAGCTTTCACCAAGGGCGCGGCTAGCTGATTTCGCTTGCGGCAACGGCATGTTGCTCCACGCTCTGGGCACGCGTGAAGGAAGCTACGACGGGGTCGATTTTTCACCCGATTTCATCGCCTCGGCCAACGAATGGGCCGCCCGAGAAGGCCGCGCCAATTACCGCTTCCACGGGCAAGATATCATCGCCTTCTGCACCGGCCATCCGGCCGAATTCGACGCAGCGGCGACGCTGGATTTCTCCGAACATGTAACCGACGATCTGGCCATACCGATTTATGCCGCGATCCGGCAGTCGCTGGTTCCTGGTGGCACCTTGTATCTGCATACGCCCAATGGCGATTTCTTCATGGAGCGTGCCAAAGATGTCGGTATTCTGCCGCAATTCGCAGAGCATATCGCGGTGCGCAATGGTGCCGAAACGGTCGATCTTCTGGTCAAGGCCGGCTTCGCGCGCGAGGGAATCCGCCTGACCCACATCGCCCACTACAACGTGCTGAAATGGCTGCACCCGCTTTCGGGCCTGCCGCTGATCGGCAAATGGTTCCAGGCCCGCCTGTGGATCGAAGCCCGCGCCTGATCCGCGATGGACCGGATCGACATCCTGTTCGTAACCCGCAAGTGGGCGCCAGCGGTCGGCGGGATGGAGACCTGGTCGTACCAGCTTTCCGCCGAACTGGCCAGGCACGCCGCGGTCGAGATCGTGGCGCTGCCCGGACGCGGCGACGGCCGCCCGCCCGGTACCGCCGCGCTGCTCGGGTTCCCGTTCACCGTGCTGCGCCGTTATCGAACGCGCACAAGGGCCCCCACCATTCTCCACATCGGCGACATGGCGCTGTGGCCGCTGGGACTTCTGGCGCGGCGCGGGCGAACCCGCGTGGTGCTGAGCGCCCACGGTACCGACGTATCCTATCCCCTGCGCGGCGGCTGGCGCGGCAAGGCCTATGGCGCCTACCTGCGGCTGGGGGCGCGGTTGCTGCGCGGCGCGCTGGTCACCGCCAACTCCCCCGCCACGGCGGCGGCGGCGCAGCGGGCCGGCTGGACCAGAACCGTGGTCATTCCGCTCGCCACCGCGATGACCGGCACGGTCCCGGCTGGCCGGCCCGAAGCGCACGTCCTCTTCGTCGGACGGCTGGTCCCGCTCAAGGGCTGCAGCTGGTTCATCCGCGAGGTTCTGCCGCTGCTGCCCGAAGGGACCGGCCTTCAGGTCGCCGGAACCCGGATCGATCCGGCCGAGGCTGCCGCGCTCGACCATCCGCGTGTCACTTACCTGGGCACCCTTTCGGGCGACGCACTGGCCGCGGCCTACCGGCAGGCCCAGTGCGTTGTCGTGCCCAACGTGATCCTTGCCAATGGCCAGTTCGAAGGCTTCGGCCTGGTCGCGGTTGAAGCCGCGGCGGCAGGCGGCGTGGTGCTTGCGTCCGATTGCGGCGGCATTCCGGCCGCGGTTTGCGACAGGATCAGCGGATTTCTGGTGCCGCCCGGTGATCCCCGGGCCTGGGCCGAGGCAATCGGAAGGGTTGCCGCCTGGTCCGATGCAGAGCGAAAATCCTTTCTGGCCGGTTCGCTTGCAGAGGTTGATCGGGCCTTTCGCTGGCCACGGGTGGCCGCAGAGACGCTCAAATCCTATCGCCAGCTGCTGGAAGAATAAGCATGGCATTAGGAAATATTCAAAGTTTCCGACTTATTCACCATTTCGATAAGCCCGCCGGTATCCATCCTGCGGGCACAAACACGGCGAAAATCCGGGGGATTTAGGCAAGATGAGCGCATTCGGCCGACGCAACGGAGCAAGTGGCATGACCCCTGGGGCCAGGCCGCAATTCGGCGTGGCACG
>JBJTMC010000243.1:0-27023 GCA_046063325.1 Novosphingobium sp. | reverse complement strand
TGATCGATGCGGCGTTTGCGAATGGGCATGATCGGGGGCGGCCCCGGCAGTTTCATCGGCCCGATCCACCGCATCGCGGCAGAGCTTGACCGCGAGATCGAGCTGGTCGCAGGCGCATTCTCCAGCGATCCGGGCCGCAGCCGCGAAGCGGGCGAGAGCTACCGGATCGATCCGGCGCGGGCCTACCCCTCGCTCGAGGCGATGCTGACCGCGGAGAAAGCGCGCGAGGACGGGATCGACTTCGTTTCGATCGTCAGCCCCAATTTTCATCACCTGCCCGCCGCCCGCGCCGCGCTCGCCGCCGGAATCCCGGTGATCAGCGACAAGCCCGCCACCGCCACCCTGGCCGAAGCGCGCGAGCTGGCCGAATGCGTTGCCGCCGCCGGGCTGCCCTACGGCCTGACCCACACCTATTCGGGCTATCCGCTGGTCCGCGAGGCCCGGGCGCGGGTGGCTGCGGGCAGGCTGGGCACGGTGCGCAAGGTCGTGGTCGAATACCCGCAAGGGTGGCTGGCCGGAGAGGCGGTGGGCAAGCAGGCCGAATGGCGGGTCGATCCGGCCAAGTCCGGCCCCGGCGGCTGCATCGGCGATATCGGCACCCATGCTTTCCAGCTGGCCGAATTTATCTCTGACCTAAAGGTCACGCAAATCCTCGCCGATCTGGGCGCGGTGGTGCCGGGCCGCCCGGTCGATGACGATTGCACCGTCCTGCTGCGGTTCGAAAACGGCGCGCGCGGCGTGCTGCTCGCCAGCCAGATCGAAGTGGGCGAGATGAACGGCCTGCGGATCCGGCTCTATGGCGACAAGGGCGGCATGGTCTGGAAGCAGGAAGTGCCCAACACGCTGACGCTCCACAGCCTCGACGGCCGAACCGAGATCGTCCACGCGGGCGGGACGCAGCTTGGCCCCGACGCCGCGAGCCGCACCCGCACGCCGACCGGGCACCCTGAAGGCTACCTCGAAGCCTTCGCCAACCTTTACCGCGATTTCGCCGCCGTTTTGCGGGGTGAGAGCGCACCACTGCTTCCGGGGATCGAAGATGCCCTGCGCGGCATGACCTTTGTCGATACCGCCGTCTCCGCCAGCAAGGCGGGCAAAGGCTGGGTATCGCTGACCGTTTGAGAGGACCAGAGCCATGAAGACCATCAAGGGCCCCGCCATCTTCCTCGCCCAGTTTGCAGGCAGCGAAGCGCCGTTCAACAGCCTGCCCGCGATCGCCGACTGGGCAGCGGGGCTGGGCTACAAGGGCATCCAGATCCCGACCTGGGAAAAGAGCCTGTTCGACCTTGATCTGGCCGCCAGCAGCCAGACCTATTGCGACGAGCTAAAGGGCATGCTGGCCGAAAAGGGCCTAGAAGTGACCGAGCTTTCGACCCACCTGCAGGGTCAGCTGGTCGCGGTTCATCCGGCTTACGATGCGCAGTTCGATGGCTTCGCCCCGGCCGAAGTTCACGGCAATCCCAAGGCGCGGCAGGAATGGGCGGTGGAGCAGGTGTGCAAGGCCGCCAAGGCCAGCCGCAACCTGGGCCTGAACGCCCACGCCACCTTCTCGGGCGCGCTGGCCTGGCCCTATTTCTACCCCTGGCCGGCCCGGCCCGCGGGCCTCGTCGAGGATGCCTTCGATGAACTGGCCCGGCGCTGGAAGCCGATCCTCGACGTGTTTGAGGACAACGGCGTCGATGCCGCCTACGAGATCCACCCCGGCGAGGATCTGCACGACGGGGTGACCTTCGAGATGTTCCTGAAGCGGGTCGGCAATCACCCGCGCGCCACCATTCTCTACGATCCCAGCCACTTCGTGCTGCAGCAGCTCGATTACCTGGCCTACATCGACATCTACCACGAGCGGATCAAATGCTTCCACGTCAAGGATGCGGAGTTCCGCCCCAACGGCCGCAGCGGCGTCTACGGCGGCTATCAGTCGTGGGTCGATCGCCCCGGCCGGTTCCGCAGCCTGGGCGACGGGCAGGTTGATTTCCCCGCGATCTTTTCCAAGATGGCGGCCTATGACTTCCCCGGCTGGGCGGTGCTTGAATGGGAATGCGCATTGAAGCATCCCGAACAGGGCGCTGCCGAGGGAGCACCGTTCATTGCCCGGCACATCATCCGGGTTACCGAACACGCGTTTGACGATTTCGCTGCTGGCGGTGCAGACCGTGATCTCAACCGGAAATTGATGGGGATCGCCTGAGATGAAACTACCCGCCCTGCTTGCCGCTGCCGCCACCCTGCTGATCGGCACCGCGGCTGGCGGGGCGGCGCAGGGTTGGCGCGATCTCAACCACAACGGGCGGCTCGATCCTTATGAGGATGCGCGCCAGCCGGTCGCGGTGCGGGTCCAGGACCTGCTGGGGCAGATGACGCTGGAGGAGAAGGTCGGGACCCTGCTCCACGGCACCCTGCCCGCGGTCGATTCGCCGTTTGGCGCGTCGAGCAAGGGCTATGATCTGGCCGCGACCGAAAAGCTGATCGCGGCCGCGCATGTAACCAGCTTGATCACCCGACTTGATATGGCGCCCGCCGATCTGGCCGCGCAGAACAACGCGGTGCAGAAAATCGCCGAAGCTTCGCGCCTGGGAATACCGCTGACCATCAGCACCGATCCGCGCCACCATTTCCAGACCGTGGCCGGGGCATCGAGCGGCGCCAACGGCTTTTCGCAGTGGCCCGAACCGGTCGGGCTGGCCGCATTGGGCGATACGGAAACCGTGCGCCGGTTCGCCCGGATCGCGGCGAAGGACTACCGCGCGGTCGGGATTCAGATGGCGCTCTCACCCATGGCCGATCTGGCCACCGAGCCGCGCTGGTCGCGGATCGCGGGCACCTTCGGGTCGGATCCGGCCACGGTGTCGAAACTGGCCGGGGCCTATGTCGAAGGCTTTCAGGGCGGCAAGGCCGGGCCCGGACCAAACGGCGTCGCCACCGTGGTCAAGCACTGGGTCGGCTATGGGGCAGAGCCCGAAGGGTTCGACGGGCACAACCGCTATGGCAACACCGTGCGCCTCAGCCCGCGCCAGTTCGCGGGCCACGTCGCCGCCTTCCGGGGCGCCTTCGCCGCGCGCAGCGCCGGGGTCATGCCAACCTATCCGATCGTCAAGGTCGGAACCGGCCCGGCGGTCTCGACCGTCGGCGCCAATTTCGATGCGCGGCTGCTCGGCCCGGTGCTGCGCGGGCAGCAGGGCTATCGCGGGATCGTGATCTCCGACTGGGCGATCAGCAACGACTGCCCGGTGGAATGCCGCGCGCCAACGGCCGAGCACCCCCAGATGCCCTGGCACATCGCGACGCCGTGGGGGACCGAGGACTTGACCCGCGAGTCGCGGATGGCGCTGACGATCAATGCCGGGGTCGATCAGATCGGCGGCGAGAGCGATCCCGCCCCGCTGTTGGCCGCAGTGCGCAGCGGCACGGTTTCGCTCGCCCGCGTCGACGCGGCGGCAAGCGCGGTGCTGGCCTTGAAATTCCGGCTCGGCCTGTTCGACCAGCCCTATGTCGATCCAGCCGTGGCAGCGCAGAAAGTCGGCACCCGGGCTGACCATTTCGAGGCAGATCTGGTCCAGCGCGCCGCGCAGGTCCTGCTCCAGAACCGCAACCAGGTGCTGCCGGTCAAGGCAGGCACCAAGGTCTGGCTTTCGGGCGTTTCGGGCGATGCGGCGCGGGCGGCGGGGCTGATTCCAGTGGACCGGCCCGAACAGGCCGATCTTGCGGTGATCCGTGCCGCGACCCCGTTTGAGTTGCTGCATCCCTATCACTTCTTCGGGCGGATGCAGCACGAAGGGCGGCTCGATTTCCGCGCGGGCGACAAGGCCTTCGACCAACTGGCTGCGCTGCCGCCGGGGATTCCGGTGGTCTTCGCGGTCGACATGGACCGGCCCGCGATCCTCACCGCGGTCCAGCCGCGCGCCAATGCGCTGCTCGCGCTGTTCGGGGCGAGCGACGCGGCGCTGCTCGACGTCCTGACCGGCGCCGTCCTCCCGCGTGGACACCTGCCCTACAACCTGCCGCGTTCGATGGCGGCAGTAACGGCGCAGGATCCCGCAGCCAGCGATGACGATGCAAACCCGCTGTTCCGGCGGGGATTCGGCCTGAACAATTATGGAAGGACAAGGAAATGATCGACCGGCGCGGATTGCTTGGCGGCGCAGCAGCTGCAATGACCCTGGCTATGAGCGGACCCAGCCTTGCCAGACCGCGCCGGTTCTTCGGCGACGATGCGAAGATCGGTCTTCAGCTCTACACCCTGGGCGACGAATGGGTGAAGGACACCCCCGGCACCTTTGCCGAACTGGCCCGGATCGGAATCACCGACCTTGAGCTGCCCGGTCTGATGGGCAAGGCCCCGGCTGACCTGCGGGCCGAAGCGGACCGCGCGGGCCTGACCTTCAGCTCGTTCCACCTGCCCGCCCGGCCGCTGTTCGGGCCCGGGCTGTCGCTGCAATCCGGCGCGGGCGAGATTGCCGCCATGCTGGGCGTGCTGGGCGCGCACGACGTGGTGGTGCCGCTGCCGCCGCTGCCAGATGACTTTGCCTTCGTTCCCGGAAAGACCGGCCCGGCCGATCTGGCCGCCGCAGTCGCTGCGGGCGGAGCCGATGCGTGGAAGCGCTTTGCCGCGCAGCTCAACGAAAAGGCCCCGGCGCTGGCCGCGCACGGCATCACCCTGGGCTATCACAACCACAACGTCGAATTCGCGCCGGTGGGCAAGACCACGCCCTGGGCGATCCTGCAGGCTGAGACCGATCCAGCGCGGGTATTCTTCGAACTTGATCTGGGTTGGATCAGCACGGCCGGGCTTGATCCCGCGGCGGAGATCCGGCGACTGGGGCACCGGGTGCGCTGGCTCCACATCAAAGACGTCAAGTCCACCACCAAGCGCAACTATGCGCTGCAGATGGACCCGGCGGTGGTCGGCGAAGGCCGCCAGAACTGGCCAGCGATCCTGAAAGCGGCGGCGGCGGCCGGCGTGCGGCACTACTACATCGAGCAGGAACCACCCTTCGCGATTCCGCGCCTGGAAGCCGTGCGACGCGGCAACGCCTACCTTTCAAATCTGACCTGAACCGATCCTCCGCCCGAGGGGGAGGATCGGCTGCCTCTTGACGCGAATCACTATTCTAATTTATTCTCCGGCTGTCCGCTTCGGTGGATGACAGCCTGGTAGCCGGATCAAGGTCCGGCTTGGGAGGGCGCCCGACTTCGGCGCGTCCGCTGCAGGCCCCACAGCGTTTTTGCGGGGTAAAGCCCGCAAGTGGGTGCGGGCGATGCAGCGATTTTCCGGTCATTACCCGTGTCCCTTCTCGATGGAGGATGCCGATGACTGCCTATGTTCTGAACGCCTGGTACATGGCCGCCTGGGCCGGGGAAGTTCCCGACGGCGGCTTCCTGGCCCGCACCCTGCTTGACCGCAAATGGCTGCTGTGGCGCGAGCCTGCGGGCGGCTGGGCGATGATCGAGGATCGCTGCCCGCACCGCTTCGTGCCGCTGAGCCGCGGGAAATTCGCGGATGGCCGGATCGCCTGCGGCTATCACGGGCTGACCTTCGACGGCAGCGGCGCCTGCGTCTATAATCCGTTCGGCGGCGCGCTGCCGCCGTCGGCGCGCGTCGCCAGCCTGCCGGTAGTGGAGGCCCACGGCGGCCTGTGGTTCTGGCCGGGCGATCCCGACAAGGCAGATCCTGCCGCGATCCCCGATTTCGGGTTCATCGACGCGGGTGCGCCGATCGAGCGCGCGCAATACACGATGGCCGCCCCTTACGAGCTGATCGCCGACAACCTGCTCGACCTCAGCCACGCCGAATTTCTCCATGTCGAAAGCTTCGGCACCAACGGCTCGCTGTTCAGCCACGGCGCGCAGACGGTAGAGCAGGAAACGAACGGCGCGGTGTGGAACAAGTGGGACATGAACGGCGCCCCGCCACCGGGCTGGGCCGCACCAATGGTTGGCGAAGGCGGCACGGTTGATCAAGCCCTGCACATCCGCTGGCACGCCCCCGCCAGCCTTGCCCTCTTCATCGAAATGCGCCGTGCGGGCGAGGCACAACCGCTGGTCGCGCCGATGGCCAACCCGCACATCCTCACGCCCGAAACCGCGCGCTCGACGCACTACTTTTTCACCCATGCCCCCGGCGAGGCCGAGGCCGCGCAGGCCCGGCGGGTGTTCCTGGAAGAAGACGAGCCGATGGTGGCCGCCCAGGCCGAAGCGATGGGCGATGGCGATTTCTGGGACCTGAAACCGCTGATCCTGGCCAGCGACAAGGCCGCGGTCCTTGCCCGGCGCAAACTGATGCAGATGAGGAAGGCAGAAGCGGCGTAGAAACGAAAAGGCCGCCGGTTTCCCGGCGGCATTTCCGTAATAAGACCTGTCAGGCTCAGGCCGCCAGCGCCATGTCCTTGACGCACTTGGTGGTCGGCACGAACGGCAGGTAGCTGACCCGGTTGCGCACCGCGAATTCCAGCTTGTGCGCACCGGGGGCCAGACCGCCCGGCTTCAAAGCGGTAATCAGCGCCTTTTCGCCGAAGTTCCAGCGATCGTCATAGACCGTTTCCATCTGATCGAGGGTGTAGGTCTTGCCGCGCACCGAAAAGCGCACGTCCCCGCGCGGAATCGCCTCGCCATCGACGGTGATCTGGAGATCCTCGACCATCGAGAGGCCGAGGCCGCGGTAATAAGGCAGGCGGCCGAGGAAGGCGAAGCCGCCATCGACGTTTTCGAGGCTGTCCTCGACGATCATAAATTTGTCCATCATGGTTTGGGTATCCTTCAGGCCGCGACGGGCGTCTTGAGGGCAGGAACGGTGGCTTCGCCAAGCAGCTTGGCCAGCATCACCTGCTGGCGGCGGACCTGTTCGACCGAATCCGGCTCTTCCGCGTCTTCGATCCAGCGGTTGCCTTCGTATTCGGAGCAGATGTAGCCATCATATCCACCCTGCTGCAGCACTGCGACAATCTCGTCGTAAGGGATGCTGGGCTCGTAGTAATCGGCGTCCATCTCGTAGAACTTGCCGTGGATGTTGTGGATCATGCCCATGTAGTCGAGCATCCGCTTGGGTTCGAATGCGGCGTTGTGGCGGATGGTTTCGGCCATGGCGATCGCCGGGCCCACGCCGCCCATCTGCTGGACCTCAAGGATCACGTATTCAGACAGAACCCGGTCCTCATAGGCCTTTTCGATGTAGTCGGCGATCCGGTCGGGCACACCCAGGCGGCGGAACTTGGCCGACCAGACGCGCGGGAAGTGCTTCAGGAACATGCCCATGTCGGGCAGGAAGCCTAGCGCGGGCGATCCCGACTTCTGGAACATTTCCGCCATGCGGACGATCCACGGATGGTCGAAATGCAGCGGGGCGTGCACCTCGGTCAGCAGCTTGATGCCCTTTTCCTCGGCATAGGGCGCGGCCGCCACCAGCACTTCCGGAGCGATCGAGACCAGGCTGCGGATATAGGGCATTCCCAGCGCCGCGCCGAAATCGATGTCCTTGCGGACCGACGCGACCTGCTCGTCGAACGGCATCGGCCGGTCCTTGTAGCGCTTGTAGTCGAGCATGTAATCGTGGCTGACCGGCACGCAATCGTACTTGGCTATCAGGCGGTGCCAGTTGTCGATATCGGCCTGGGCCACGCCGACTTCGGGCCAGCCCCAAAAGCTTTGCTCACCGATGATCTCGATCCCGCGCGCGCCCAGTTCGGCGCTGGTGCGGATGCAGTCTTCCAGGGTCATCTTTCCCTGAAAGGTTTCGTTCTGGTAGGAATAGAGGCTGACGCCCCGTTTGATCTGGCTTGCCACTTGTCACTCTCCACGCTGGGAAAACAGGTCTGACGAAGGCGGAAAGCGGCAGGCCGGACCGTGCCGGAGTCTAAACCTCTTCCCTGGGGCCGAAACCCTAATTAGAATATATATTCGTATAATTTACTCGCCCTGTCAAGAGGGTGAATCGCTGACTTTTTCGCCGTTTTTGCCGCATTGACAGAATTAGAATTATCATTACTGTTAGCGCCAGGCACCGACCGGGAGAGAATCGCCGAATGCCAATTGCTGTGTGCCGCGCGCTTATCGCGGCGCTCTGTGTGCTCCTGGCACTGTTCTTTGCCTTCGTCGGCTGGAACAAGGCGTTCGCCCCGCTTGAAGACCTCGCGCATTACCATGCCTGGACGGTGTACCTGCCCGAATGGCTGGGCCGCCTGATCGGCTGGAGCGAGATGGCCCTTGCCGCCCTCCTGCTGGCCGTACTGGTGCCGGGCCAACGCCGATGGACCGCCATCGCCGCGCTGGCGCTGATCGCCAACCAGCTGGTCGCTGCCGCGGTCCATGCCCTTCACGCCGAAACCGGCGCATTGCCGCAGAACGGTGGGCTGATCGCGCTGCTTGGCCTCATCGCCTACCAAACGAGGGAGACTGTCCGATGATGTCCAGACTACTGCTTGCCGGAGCCGCCGCACTCAGTCTTGGCGCAACCGCGATTGGCCTTAGCGCCAGCCCGGTCGCCAAGGGTCCCGATGCGCGGATCGCCGCATTGGAGGCGCAGGTAAACGAGCTGAAGGGCCAGGCCCAGCGCGGACAGGACCGCGCCTCGGTCGAGAACCTGTTCTCTACCTACATGGCGCTGCACAACGCGTTCCGCGATCCCGAGATTGTCGGGCTCTGGGCCAAAAAAGGCACGCCCGATGTGCGCGCGCAGTATTCCAACAACGGGGTCTATACCGATTGGGACACGATCATGGCCTACCATGCCCAGCGCCCCAATCCCGCTGGCAAGCTGATCCTGCACTTCGTCACCTCGCCGATTATCGAGGTGGCCGCGGACGGCAAGACCGCCAAGGGGATGTGGATGATGACGGGCCTTGAAAGCGGTCTGACCACGCCCGAAGCCGCCAAGGGCGCGCCCGATTTCATGTACGAGAAGAACGTCGAGATTAACGGCAAGAAGGTCTGGATGCACACCGTCTATGCCAAGTACGGGGTCGATTTCATCAAGCAGGACGGGGTCTGGAAGATCTGGCACTTCCATTGCTTCGAGGTGGCCCGCGCCCCCTACGGCCTGGGCTGGATCCCGTTTGCCGCCGCCGCGCAGGACAGCCCGTTCGCCGATGACCTGATGTATTTCGGCGAGGATGGACGCCCGGTGATGATGCCCAAGCCCAACGGTCCGGCCACGATCCGTCACAACCCATACCGCACCGACAAGGGGCAGACGCTCGATCTGAAGCCGCCGGTGCCCTACCGCACCTTCAGCGAAACCTTCGCGTACTGATCGCCATGCGCGCACCAGCTCTCCTCGCGCTCGCGCTGATCGGCGCTGCCCCCGCACCGGCCGCGCCGCTGGTTCGCACGGATTCAGGCCTGCTGGCGGGCAAGACATCGGGCGGGGTCGATGCTTTCCTGGGCGTGCCCTATGCCGCGCCGCCGGTCGGGCCGCTGCGCTGGCGCGCCCCGCAACCGGTTGCGAGCTGGACCCACGCGCGCGACGCGACCCGGTTCGGCGCCGCCTGCTATCAGGACGCGGCGGGCGCCTGGGGGCCTTACAGCGCCGAATTCCTAGCCGCGCCGCCGGTCAGCGAAGACTGCCTGTTCCTCAACCTGTGGAAGCCGGCCGGCGTGCGCAAGGGCCTGCCGGTGCTGGTCTATATCCACGGCGGAGCCTTTGCGGGCGGATCGGGCAGCGTGCCGGTCTATGATGGGGCCAGCCTTGCCCGGCGCGGGCTGGTGGTGGTCACGATCAATTACCGGGTCGGGGTGTTCGGGTTCCTTGCCCACCCCGGCCTGACCGCAGAAGGTCAGGGCTCGGGCAATTACGGCCTGCTCGATCAGGTCGCGGCGCTGCGCTGGATCAAGGCCAACGCGGCGCGCTTTGGCGGCGATCCGGCGCGGGTGACGATCGCGGGCGAAAGCGCCGGGGCGGCCTCGGTCAACGACCTGCAGATGATGCCCGCTGCAAAGGGTCTGTTCGCCCGCGCCGTGTCGATCAGCGGGGCAAGCATGGCGATCGACACCCCGACTCTGGCCGCCGGAGAAGCAGACGGCGATGCGCTGGCCGAGCGGCTCGGCACGCACAGCGCGGCTGACCTGCGCGCGATCCCTGCCGAGCGGCTGCTCGCCGCGACCAAGGTGGTGCCCGGATCGGGCCCGCCGCGCCTGACCTATGTGCCCCATGTCGATGGCGCGGTCCTGCCTGCTGATCCCGGCGATCCGCTTGCCCCGCGCGCCGCGCGCGTGCCGCTGCTGACCGGGTTCAACGGCGAGGAAATGATCGATCCGTCGGTTCACACCCCGGCCGATCTCGGCCGCGCACTGCGGGCCCGCTACGGAGCTTTTGCAGACACTCTGTTGCCACTCTATCCCCACGCAACGGACGCCGAGGCAGCGGCCAGCAACGCCCAGATCGCGCGCGACCGCTACATGGCCGGGCTGCTGATCTGGGCAGCGGCGCGGCCCCGCACGGCGCGCGATCCGATCTGGCTCTACCGGCATGACTGGCCCTATCCGGCGGTGCGCGGCGGACAGAGTTGGGGGGCATTCCATTCCTCCAGCCTGCCCTACCTGTTCGGCAACCTGGGCCTTGGCGACCGTCCGTTCGGCCCGGCCGACCGCGCCCTGTCGGCGCGCTGGCAAGAGGTTATCGCCGCCTTTGCCGCAACCGGAAATCCCGCCCTGCCTGGCCGCCCGTGGCGCGCCTTTGGCATGGGCACAACGCAAGTGATGGCCTTTGGCCAGACCCAGGGGCCAGGCCCCGCCCTGACACCCGCCGTATCCACGCCCCAACGCCTTGCCGCCTGGCGCGCCTATGCCGCCGCCGGTGGCCGGCTCGGGCTGATGTAAAGGAAAGCAGATGCCGTTCGAACTCAGCGTAAACCTTGAATACATGTTCCACGAAGCCGGTGAGCGGCTGGAAGATCGTATGGCCGCCGCGGCCAAGGCGGGCTTCCGCAAGGTGGAGATCTTCACCACCGCCAACCGCGACGTGCCTTCCCTGAAGGCCGCGCTGGCGGAGACCGGGTGCGAGCTGCTCGCCACGGTCACCGACCCGCGCATCCAGCTGGTGATGGAAGCCCAGCACGACGCCTTTCGCGAGATGTTTGCCAAGGCTGCGGCGGAAGCAGCGGAACTGGGTGCAAAGGCCATCGTCGTCCCTTCTGGCTCGGCAGTGCCCTACATGAAGCGCCCGGTGCAACTGGGCATCGTCGCCAAGGCCATCGCCAGCGTGGTACCGGTGGCCGAGGCCCACGGCCTGACGATCCTGCTCGAACCGGTCAACACCCGGGTCGATCACCCCGGCGTGCTGTTCGGCATGACCGAGGACGCTGTGGCGGTGATCGAACTGGTGAACAGCCCGCGCGTGCGCCTGCTCTACGATCTCTATCACTCGGTTACCGAGCGCGAGGATCCGGCCGCAGTTCTGCCTGCAGTGGCCAAGTACGTTGCGCACATTCAGATCGCCGACGCCCCGGGCCGCGGCGAGCCGGGTTCAGGCACGATTGATTGGCCGGCGATGCTGCGCTTGATCGAAGGCGTCGGCTACAAGGGCGTGCTGGGGCTGGAATGCAGCCCGACCGGGCCGGATACGCCCGCCGCGCTGGCCTATTTCCGTGGGCTGTGCGGCTGAACCATGGCCTACGACCTGTCGGTCAATCTCGAATACGCCTTCCGCGAGGCGGGCGAGACGATCGAGGACCGAATCCGCGCCGCCGCGGCAGCCGGATTCGGCAAGGTCGAAATTTTCCTGACCCAGGGCCGCGACCTGGCCGCGATCCGCCGCGCGCTCGATGAAACCGGGGTCGACCTGCTGACGACGGTGGCGGATTACGCGACCCAGCTGGTCGATCCAGAAACACACGAGGGCTTCCGCGCTGTCTTCCGTCAGGCCGCCGAGGACGCCTTGTTCCTCGGCTGCCACAACATCGTGGTCACCTCGGGCCGCGGCGTTCCCTGGTTGCGCCGCCCGGTGCAACACCGGATCTTCGCCGACGCGCTTGAGCGACTGGTGCCGATCGCCGAGGAGCTTGATCTGGTGATCCTGCTCGAATCCGCCAACACCCGCTACGATCATCCCGGCGTGCTGTGCTCGACCACGCAGGACAGCGTCGATGTCGCCGATCTGGTCAATTCGCCGCGAGTGAGGCTGATCTACGATCTCTACCAGTCGATTGTCGAAGGCGAAGATCCCTCGGTTGTCCTGCCCCGGGCGATGCACCTGGTCGATCACATCCAGGTCGGCGACGTCCCCGGGCGCGGCGAGCCGGGATCGGGGACAATCGACTGGCCCGCGCAGCTCGCATTGCTGCGGAGCCTTGGCTATGAAGGCGTGATCGGGCTGGAACTGCACCCCACCCGCACTCCCACCGCTGAGGCACTGGCCTACATCCAGCAGCTCTGCGCCGCGGCCTGAGGTCAGCGCTCAGTAATCCTTCGCCTCTTCCAGCACCGGCAGGGTCACCTTGCCGGTCGCGGCCCATTCGGTGCCGCGCAGCAACAGGGTCTGCAGCGGCGCGAAGTGCAGGCTGACTTCGTCATGCCCCAGTGTGATCGAAAAGACCCGGCCCTTGCCGTAATCCTGCACCCACAGCTGCGGGTGATCGGCATCCATGCCCTTCATCGCCTTGAGCTTGTCCGGGGTATAGGCCTCTGCCGGATACTTCGGCCCGGTCAGCCTGTGATCATAGCTCGCCGCGCTGTCATGGGCAGTGCCCAGCACGTGGATCGCGGCATCGGGCGCGAAGGCCATGTTGGTGTACATGTCGTCATTGTAGGTCCAGACGTATTCGCGCATCCCCGCCGTGATCGGGTGGCTGCGGTCGGTCAGGTGGACCGCGAAGGCCCCCGGCGGCGAGCGGCGGCTTGAACCCGGTTCCATCACGGCCCCGACCAGCCGCTTGTATTCGGGAATATCGCGCCCCCAGGTAAAGCTGGAATGGTAGGCGACCAGCCCGCCGCCCTCGCGCACATACTGGTAGAGCGCGGCGAAGGCCTGCGGGCTCCACAGATGCTGGGCGGGATCGGCGTAGTTCCAGCGGCTCGAATAGTTGAGGATCACCACGTCATAGGCCTTGAGCGTTTCGAGCGAGCCGTGGTCGAAATCCTCGGTGACCCGCACGTCGAACCGCTTGCTGTCCTGCAGCAGGGTGCGCAGCGCGTTGTTCACGCCGGTCCAGTCGTGCTCATAGGAATTCTGGCCCGAGATGATCAGGACTTTCAGCCGCGCTTCGTTCGGGTTGACCGGGATTGCGACCCGCTGGACCGTTTCGGGCGGGCGGTAGTCGATCGTGACGATCACCTGCGCGGCAGCCGCGCTGGCGGTGACGAGCGCGGCAAGAGACAGCAAGGCTTTGCGCATTTCGGTTCTCCGGAAGGTTCAGATGGCAAGCGGGGCAGGCGTGGCGCGGGCCTCGATATCGGCGCGGATCCGGGCGTGCTTGCCGTCCATCGGCCACCACAGCACCACGCCGATCTGCGCCAGCAGCAGCGCGATTACACCGCCGTAATAGGTCCAGCGGATCGCCTGCCGCGCGCCTTCGCTGACAGCGTCGGGGGCATAGCCCGAGGCCGCCAGCATGAAGGCGATTCCCGCGGTGCCGAGCGCCATGCCGACCTTGGTCGACAGGCTTACGCCTGCCGACAGCAGCCCTTCCTTGCGGCTGCCGTAGAGCCACTCGTGATAGTCGACCGTCGCGGCGATCATCGTGAAGGCGGCGGTGATGGTGATCGAGTTGGCAAGGCAGGCGGCGACGTAGATCGCAAGGAACAGCACCGGCTGCCCCTCAACCAAGGGAAGCAGCGCGAACAGCGCAGCGGCGAGGCCGAGCGCACCCGCACAGCCCTTGCGGATCCCGGTTCGGGCCAGGATCGGCGGAGCGAAGAACGAGGACAGCAGCAACATTCCCGCCACCGCGGGCAGCATCACCCCGATCATCCACGGCGCGCCCATTACGTTGATCGCGAAATAGACGGTCACCGCCATCATCCCGCCAAAGCGGATGAAGTAGAGCAGGCAGGAAAGGAACGCGACCACCCAGGCCCGGTTGCGCAGCATCTTGCCCACTTCGGGCAGAACCGCGAATTTCGGCGGAGCGGAATCGACCACCCGCTCGCGGCAGTTGATAAACAGCGCAGCGAAGCAGGCCAGCGAGATCGCAGCAAAGATCGTCGCGGCCGTGCGGTAGCCGCCCGGCGCGTTCTCCCCGCCATAGGCCGCCAGGATCGGCTGGACCGCGGCGGTGCCCAGCACCACCCCCACTGACGTGCCAACCGAGCGCCACCCGCCCAGTTTGAGCCGCTCGCCCGGATCGCTGGTCATCATCGGCATCAGCGCGGTGTAGGGGATCGAGGCGACGCTCATCAGGATGCCAAGTGCCTTGAAGGTGAGGAAGGCATAGGCGAGCTGCGCGCCCTGCCCCCAGTCCTGCGGCACCGCGAAGACCGCGACCGAAACCAGCGCATAGGGCAATGCGGTGAACAGGAACCAGGGCCGGGTCCGCCCCCAGCGGGACCGGGTCCGGTCGATCATCACGCCGACCACCACGTCGATCACCGCATCGAGCATCCGCGCGATCAGAAAGATCGTGCCGACCGCGGCAGCGGGCAGTTTCACCACGTTGACGTAGTAGATCAGCAGGAACCCGCTGGCCATGTTGTAGGGCAGGCTGGTGCCCATGTCGCCGAAGCCGTAGCTCAGCTTTTCACGCAGGCTCAGGCGCGGCTCGGCCATGGTTGCTCTCCCGTGTGTGGTGGCACCAATCGGCCGTTCCGGCCCGGATCGCCTGGCGGTCTGCTTGCCGCTATTTATTAGAACTTGTGTTCTTATATGCACAGACGGCGACGCTTGGCAATGGCGATCTCGCCGCCAGCTATCGAAGATCTGGATACGAACGAACCTTCCAAATCGTGATCGCAAAGCGGCGCATCTGCTATGCAGCGTGGGTGAACGGGGCGGCGCGGGATTGGTGCTGCCTGAACGAAAAGAAGGACCTGGGGATGAGCCGCGTTACCGAAATCCGCTATGTCGGCTACGGCGTGAAGGATCTTGCCGCCGAGCAGCGTTTTTACGAGGAAGTCTGGGGGCTGGAACCGGTTCCGTCCGACGACGGGATGGCCTGGTTCAAGGCCCGGGGCCATGACGAGCACCATGTGGTGCGGCTCCGCGCGGCCGACGAAAACCGCATCGACGTGGTCGCGTTGGCAACCGAAAGCCGCGCCGATGTCGATGCGCTGTGCGCCAGGGTCGCAGCCTCGGGCGCGCGAATCGTCCATGATCCGCGCGAACTGACCACGCCAGGTGGCGGCTATGGCTTTCGCTTCTTCACTCCTGATGGGCTGCAGTTCGAGATTTCGAGCGATGTCGCGCCCGGCAGCCAGGACCAGGTCGACCGCTGGGACGGCGTGCCGGTCAAGATCAGCCACATCGTGTTCCATTCGCCCGATCATCAGGCCTTCGTGAAATGGTTCTGCGACGTTCTGGGCTTCAGGGTGTCGGACTGGCTGGGCGACTTCATGGGCTTCCTGCGCTGCAATTCGGCGCACCACCGGATCGCCATCCTGCCCGGGCCGCCGTGCCTCAATCACGTGGCTTATGACATGACCGGGATCGACGGGATGATGCGCGGCGCGCACCGGCTCAAGGTCAAGGGCACGCCGATCCAGTGGGGGCCGGGCCGCCATACCGCGGGCAACAACACCTTCAGCTACTTCGTCACCCCCGGCGGGTTCGCGGTCGAATACACCGCCGAGCTGGAAGAGGTCGATTTCGAGAGCCACCAGCCGACCGTCTTCACCCCTGCCCCGCTGGTGATGGACCAGTGGGGGATCGGCGTTGGCGGCCCCCAGACCATGCCGCATCCCGAACCCAATCCGGGCCTGTTCGTGGCGATCGAGGCCTGAGCGAAGCGACCCATCGACCGGGCAATATCGACGCTATCGACCCGGTCGATGCGACGGTCTTGACTTCTGCGCTAAGATATATGAAACGATCATTCTAGTTTTAATTGTTCTAATTTGCCCGGACCGCGCAAAAGGGAGCGTGGCCGGGCAGGACCATGGGGAGGATTTTCCGCCAATGAACACGCCCTCTATCCGTCGAATCCTGCTGGCTGGTGCCTGCTCGATCGCATTCGCCGCGCCTGCCCTGGCGCAGGACTCCGCTGCCGAGGAAGAGGTCGGCACCGCCGACATCGTGGTCACCGCGCAGAACCGCTCGCAGAACGTCAACGACGTTCCGATCGCGATCGACGTGATCGGCGGCGATGCGCTCAAGAAGTCCGGCTTCTCGGACATGAACGACATCGACAAGATCGCCCCCGTGGTCCAGGTCAACCAGGACCAGGGCACGGTCAAGGTCACCGTCCGCGGGATCGGCACCAATTCGGCCGACGAAGCGCAGGACACCTCGGTGGTGGTCAACATCGACGGCGAATACATCAACCGCCCGAACGTGATGGGCATGGCCCTGTTCGACATGGACCGGGTCGAAGTGCTGCGCGGGCCGCAGGGCACGCTGTATGGCCGCAACTCCACCGCCGGCGCGATCAACTTCATCACCCGCAAGCCGGGCAAGGATTTTGGCGTCAACGCCTCGGCCAGCTATGGCAACTACAACGCAATTCGGCTGGACGGCGGGATCGACCTGCCGCTGGGCGAAATCGCCGCGGTGCGCGTATCGGGCTTCTACGAAGACCGCGACGGCTACAACAAGCACCCGGCCCAGAGCGCCTTCTTCGTGTTCCCGGCCTATGATGCCGGGCGTTCGGACGACAACAATGCCTATGGCGGCCGCGTCTCGCTCCGGCTTGATCCGACCGACCGTCTTTCGGTCAATGTTTCGGCCGAATACGCCAAGCGCAGCTTCACCCCCGGCATCTTCGCGGCGGGTGACCTCAATGGCGCGGGCAACGGGCCGACCGGCGGCACCTGCAACAACGGCTTCAGCCAGGTGGCTCCGGCCTATCCGCAGGTGCTGTGCGTCCCGTCGAACACCAACCTGCTCGCCGGGGTCGATCGCAACACCTATGCCGCGCCGTTCTATGGCATCGGCCATGTTGGCGATGAAACCTGGGCCGTGCGGGGCCGGATCGCCTACGAAATCAGCGATGCCGCGACCGTCAGCTACATCGGCGGTTACCGCAAGTACAAGGGCGATCCGAACGGCCGCCTGACCCTGCCAACCGTTTACCAGTCGTTCGGCTTCCAGGACGATGCTCAGACCCAGAGCCACGAACTGCGGGTCAATGGCAATGTCGGCGGGGTGATCTACCAGGTCGGCGGTTTCTATTTCAGGGAGAAGCTGGCCCGCGAAAGCGGCTTCATGCTGCCGAGCTTCATCTTCGGCCAGCCGCCGTTCTCGGGTCCGGGTGTCCCGACCCCGGGCACCTTCCTCAGCTATTTCGGGCGCTACGTCACTTCGGAAAGCAAGTCGGCCTTTGGCCAGGTCGAAGTTCCGCTGGGCGACAAGCTGACCGCGGTTGGCGGGATCCGCTATACCGATAACAGCCGCGATGCGCTGTACCTCAACGGTTCGCCGTTCGTGCTGTACAACGATACCTATCCGGTTGTCGGGCGGCCCGATTGCACCGCAATCGGCACCTGCATCATTGGCGGACCAAATCCGGCGCTGCTTGCTGCCGGACCGGGCCGCAAGGACATCAACGCGATCCACGCCCAGCACATCCCGCTGGGCAGCAAGGACAACAAGGTCACCTGGCTGGCCGGGCTGAACTACAAGCCCAATTCCGACACCCTGATCTTCGCCAAGGTTTCGACCGGGTTCAAGGGCGGCGGGTTCGATTCGGTCGGCACCTACCGGCCGGAAACCAACACCGCGTACGAAGCAGGCTGGAAGCAGACCTTCGGCGATCACCGCCAGCACCAGTTCAACCTGGGCGCCTTCTACTATGACTACCGCGACCTGCAGGTTTCGGTGCTGCTCGATACCGCGATCGGCGGTCAGATCTTCAACGCCGGCAAGGCCAAGATCTGGGGCATCGAAGCCTCGGGCAGCTTCCAGCTGGACGACAACACCAATTTCCACGCCTCGGTCAACTACCTGAACGCGCAGTACAAGGAGCTGTTTGCCCAGTTCAACGTGTTCGACACCAGCGGGGCGCTGAACGGGATTGGCGATCTCGATCCGAATACCACCGGAATCCAGCAGCCGAACTTCGCGGGCAACCGTCCGCCGTTCTCGCCGGAATGGATCGTCACCGCGGGGCTGGACCATACCTTCCAGCTGGGCGGGGCCGGAACGCTGACCGCGCGGGCCGACACCACCTTCAAGAGCAAGTACTTCACCGACTTCTACAACTACCGCGATGGCAGCCAGAAGGCGCTGAGCCAGACCGACGTGAGCCTGGAGTTCAAGCCTGCAGGCGGCAAGTTCTCGATCCTGGCCTTTGCCAAGAACCTGGAGAATGTCCGTCCGCTGACCTACGGCAGCTTCATTTCGGCCGGTCCGGACGACGTGTTCAACTGGCAGTTCGGCGCGCCGCGCACTTACGGCGTGCGGGTCTCGGTCGACTTCTGATCCGGATTGGGGGCACGGGGCGGCGGGCAAGGCCGCCCCGAAACCCGCCGATTGATACAGCGCAGGCGGGCCTTCGGGTCCGCCTGTTCGCGTTTCAGTACTGGTGGGAGAAGGCCGCCCCGGCACCGTAGAAGCGGACAGTCCCGTCGCTGCTCTCGGGCGCGGAAACCATTATGCACAGCTGGACGCCGAACCGCAGCGGCAGCGGCGCGGGCAAGGCGATCTCGCTCAACTGCCGGTCCGTAACCGGGCACCACTGGCGAAACGCGGGTTCCGGTTCGAACGGAACCGGGACCGAGGCAGGACCGGTCAGCCGCGGGATCAGTTCGATCCGCTCCATCCCGCCGTGCTGCACTGTCATCCAGTCGATCCTTGCGTGATCAAGGCATTCCCACAGCAAGCTGATCCCGGTCAGTGCCAGCGCCCTGCCGTCCTGTTCGACCGGGGTTGGCAGCGGGAAATGGAACCACACCGCTTTGTCGGCCTTGATCCGGAAGGCTGAAAAGAACCCGCGGGTGAACCCGGTTCCCTCGGTCCATTCCGCCCCGTCGACCGCGTCGAAGAACTCCGGCCCGCGTTCCTGCGGGACAACCGCAGCCGAAGGCACCCAGATCCGCTGCGTGATGCTCATGCGTTCAGCCCCACCACGGGTCCTTGCCCGGTCGCCACTTGATCGAACATCCCGCGCTGGGCACCTGCGGCTGCGGCGCGGACTGGCCCGCAAGCAGCGCGTCGGCGGCGGCGCGCATGTCTTCTCCGGTCACCGGCAGATCGGTGCGCTGCACCGGCGCGCCCGGCACCGGGGGGTGCGGCAGCTTGGGCCGGCTCGCATCGAACTGCCCGGCGTAGAACAGCGTGCGGTCCGGCCCGTAGAGGAAGAAATCCGGGGTGCAGATCGCGCCATAGGCCAGTGCGACGTCCTGGCTCTCGTCGTAAAGATAGGGGAACGGCAGGGCGTGGTCCCGCGCGAAGGCCTGCATGTGGGCGTAATCGTCTTCCGCAAATTCGGCCGGATCGTTGGAGGAGATCGCCACCACCTGCAGGCCCCTGGGCGCATAGTCCCGGGCAAAGTCGCACAGCCCGTCAAGCATGTGCAGTACCACCGGACAGTGGTTGCAGATGAAGGCGATCAGCAGCCCCGGGGCATCGAATTCATCGAGGCTACGGACCTGGCCCGCGGTGTCGGGCAAGGCAAAGTGCGGCGCGGCCTTGCCGTAATCGAGCTGGCGGGACCATTTGAGCATCGCATCTCTCCACTAGAAATAGAATTTGTATTCTGATAATACCGATCGGGACGCGCTGCAAGAGCCGCTGATCGGGAGAGTTCCTGCGATGACCAAGACACAGCCGGGCGGATGGGACCGCCGCGATTTTCTGGGAGGAGCGGCGCTGCTGGCGCTGGTCATCGGGGTGCCCTTTGCCGCGCTGCGGCTGTCGGATCTTCCTGCGGATCTCGTGCCCACTGCCCGCCAGCGCGGGTTGATGAAAGAGGTCAGCCAGTTGGTGATCCCGCGCACCGGCACGGCCGGAGCCGGTGAGGTCGGGACCGGCGATTTCGTGATCCTGGCCCTCGCCCACGGCCTGGAAAAGTCCCGCGCGGTCCTGCCCCGGGACGCCGCGCAGGCGCTCAAGGCCCATCGCCGCGCCGATGGCTCGCTCGACCATGCACGCTGGCTCGAAGCCGAGCTGGACGGCCGCGCCGGGGGTGATTTCTTGAAGCTTGGCCCGGCCGAACGCACTGCGGCGCTGACCGCGCTTGATGCCGAAGCCTTTGCCGACGGAGCAGACCAGCACCCATGGCGAACGGTCAAGGCGCTGGTGCTGACCGGCTACTACACCTCGGAAGTCGGCGGGTCGCAGGAGCTGCGCTTCGAACTGGTCCCCGGCCGCTACGACCCCGACCTGCCGGTTACGCCCCAGACGCGCGCCTATTCGAGCGACTGGACCGCGGTGGACTTCGGCTAAAAAGAGGCAAGACAGATGGATTTCGATGCAATCGTCGTCGGCTCGGGCATTACGGGCGGCTGGGCGGCCAAGGAACTGACCGAGGCGGGCCTAAAGGTGCTGATGATCGAGCGCGGGCGCGAGATCCGCCACCAGCAGGATTACACGACCGAGACCAAGACCCCATGGGACCTGCCGTTCCGCGGCGAAGGCGATCACGCGCTCTACGCCCGGGACTATCCGGTGCAGATGCTCAACCGGCATTTCACCGAATATACCCAAGGGCACTTCGTGAACGACGCGGAAAACCCCTACTCGACCGCGCCGGGCACGGATTTCACCTGGTTCCGTTCTTACGGCCTGGGCGGTCGCTCGCTGACCTGGGGGCGGCAGTCCTACCGCTGGTCGGACTACGATTTCGGCGCAAACAAGCGCGATGGCCACGGCACCGACTGGCCGATCCGCTATGCCGATCTTGCGCCGTGGTATGCGAAGGTCGAAGATTTCATCGGCGTGTCCGGCGCGGCGGAAGGGCTCGCCCAGCTTCCCGACGGCAAGTTCCAGCCGCCGATGGCGCTCAACGCGGTCGAGCAGCACGTGCGCGGGGTCATGAAGGACAACTGGCCCGAACGCTGCCTGACGATCGGCCGCACCGCCAACCTGACCCAGGAAAAGGACGGCCGGGCCAAGTGCCAGAACCGTTCGATCTGCGCGCGCGGGTGTTCGTTCGGAGCCTATTTCTCAACCCAGTCGAGCACGCTTCCCGCCGCGATGAAGACCGGGCGTCTGACCGTGGTGACCGACGCGGTGGTCGAGGCGATCGACTATGATCCCGCCGTCCGCCGCGTTACCGGGGTGCGCTATATCGACCGCAAGAGCGGAACCCGCAAGACCGCGAGCGCGCGGCTGGTGTTCCTCAACGCGGGCGCGTTCAACTCGGTCCACGTGCTGCTCAATTCGGCAAGCGAGGCGATGCCCAATGGGCTTGCCAATACGAGCGGAGTGCTGGGCACGCATATCATGGACCATGCCAACACCCTGTCGGCGATGGCGCTGATGCCGGGCTTTGAAGGCCACACCAGCTTCGGCAACCGCCCGACCGGGGTGATCGTCGCGCGCTATCGCAACATGGATACCATGGACGGCACCGGCCACAGCCGCGGCTATTCGTTCCAGGGCGGCGCGCTGCAAAGCACCTGGACCGCAGGCAAGCGCCAGGCCGGGATCGGCGCGGACTACAAGGACAAGCTGCAAAAGCCGGGGATGTGGCGGATGGTGCTGGTCGGATTCGCCGATTGCGTGCCCCGCAGTCGCAACCGCCTGACGCTCGACCGCCGCCGAAACGACGCGAACGGGCTGCCGCTGCTGAATGTCGACTTTGCCTTCGGCCAGGAAGAACTGGCCGCACTGGCCCAGGCCAAGCAGGACGCCGCCGAGATGCTGACCAAGGCCGGCGGTCAGGTGATCATGGGCTTTGACCGCCCCGGCGCCGGCGGCACCGCGATCCACGAGATGGGCGGCGCGCGGATGGGCCACGATCCCGAAACTTCGGTGCTGAACCGGTGGAGCCAGGCCCACGACGCGGCCAACCTGTTCGTCACCGACGGTGCGCAGATGAGCTCCAGCGCCTGCCAGAACCCCTCGCTGACCTATATGGCGCTGACCGCAAGGGCCTGCGCCACCGCGGTTTCAATGCTGCGCGAAGGCAAGCTTTGAGGTGAGCGACGGCCCCGCCTTGACCCGGCGCCAGCAGAACCTGGCGCTGGTGACGCTGATCGTGGCGGTAGTGCTGGAGATCGTCGACCTGACGATCGTCAACACCGCGCTTCCGGCGATCTCCGCCGACTTTTCCGCCAATGCCGAAGCGGTGCAGTGGATCGTTGCGGGCTATGCGCTGAGCTTTGCCCTGCTGCTGATGGCGGGCGGGCGACTGGGCGACAGCTTTGGCTATCGCCGCGTGTTCCTGTGGGGCGTGGCGGGCTTCACGCTCGCCTCTGCGGCCTGCGGGCTTGCCCGCAGCGCCGAAGAACTGGTCGCAGCGCGGCTGCTTCAGGGGGCTACGGGCGCGATCATGTCGCCCCAGGCAATGGCGCTGATGCAAGTGCTGTTCTCTCCGCTCGAACGGGTATCCAAGCTGGCGCTGTTCGGGCTGGTCGGCGGGCTCGCCGCGATTGCCGGGCCGATCCTGGGCGGGCTGCTGATCGAGGCAAATCTGTTCGGGCTCGGCTGGCGGCTGGTGTTCCTGATCAACCTGCCGGTCGGCCTGTTCGCGCTGATCTCCGGCTGGTATTTCCTGCCCGATCGGCGCTCGGCCCATCCCGCCGGGTTCGACGCATCCGGCATGGCGCTGTTCGGCGCCGCGGTGCTTGGTCTGCTCTGGCCGCTGACCCGCGCCGAGGCCGGCTGGAGCTGGCGCGAGTGGGCCAGCCTGGCCTGCGCCGCGCCGCTCGCGCTGTGGGGCTGGCGCCATGTCGCCGCGCGGGTCGCCGCGCACCGCCCGACGCTGTTCGACCCCGCGCTGCTGGCGATCCGGCCGTTCCGGATCGGCCTTGCCCTGTCGGTCGCCTTTGCCGCAGCCAACGCCGGGTTCCTGCTGGCCTTCGCCTTCGCGCTCCAGACCGAGCGCGGCGAGACTCCGCTGACGACTGGGCTGCTGCACATGCCCTTCGGGCTTGGCGCGATGGTCGGCATCGCCGTTCTGGGGCGTAATTTCCTGCCGCGCTACGGCAAATGGGTGATGGTCGCGGGTGGCTCGGTCATGACCGTCGCGGCCAGCGGCGTGCTGGCCGGGATTGGCCTGCTGGCCCTGCCCTGGCCCGCACTTGCGCCGCTGCTGGTTCTGGCCGGGCTGGGCATGGGGACGCTTTCGGGCTGCATCGTCCCGGTATCGGTCGCGCAGGTCGACAAGGATCACGCCGGTGCGGCCAGCGGCCTGCTCAAGACAGCGCAGCAGCTCGGCTCGGCGGTGGGGATTGCCCTGACGGGCAGCGTCTACTTCGCCTGGAAAGGCAATGTGCAGGTCCCGCCCTCGCTGGCCGCCGCGGCGGTGATCGCGTGCCTGCTGGTGCTGTGCGTCCTGCTTGCGCTGCGCCTGCCGGAGCGGATCTTCGCTCCAGCCAAGCCGGTTCATTCGTGATTTGTAATAGCAGGCGGCCTGTTCCGATTTGCAGCATTTCCGCCCTTGCTGCTTGGCTTGCGGTAACAGTTGAAGGAATTTCGGAATGAAGACCCAGGTTGCGATCATCGGCGCGGGCCCGGCCGGGCTGCTGCTCGGCCATCTGCTCAAGGCCGAAGGGATCGATTGCGTCGTTGTGGAACGCCAGACGGGCGATTACGTCCTCTCGCGGATCCGCGCCGGGGTGCTGGAACAGATCACGGTCGATCTGATGGAACGGCTCGGCCTCGATGCCCGCCTCAAGGCTGAAGGGCTGATCGAACACGGCTTCAACCTGGCCGATGGCGAACGCCTGATCCGGATCGACTGCCAGGGGCTGACCGGCAAGTCGGTGGTGGTCTATGGCCAGACCGAGATCACCCGCGACCTGATGGACGCTGCCCCTGGGCGCGGGCTTGAGGTGATCTACGCCGCCGAGGATGTGGCGCTGCACGCAGTCGAGAGCGATGCGCCGTTCCTGACCTACCGCAAGGATGGCGCCGAACACCGCATCGACGCGCGCTTCATTGCCGGGTGCGACGGTTTCCACGGCCCCAGCCGCAAGGCGATCCCCACCAGCGCGGCGCGCGAGTTCGAGCGGGTCTATCCGTTCGGCTGGCTGGGCATCCTGGCCGACGTCCCGCCGTGCCATGACGAGCTGATCTACGCCAACCACGAACGCGGCTTCGCGCTCGCCTCGATGCGCAGCAAGACCCGCAGCCGCTACTACGTCGACGTGCCCCTGACCGAAAAGATCGAGGACTGGAGCGACGAGCGGGTCTGGGACGAGCTGGCGGTCCGGCTTGGGCCCGAAGCCGCGGCCGGGATCACCCGCGGACCTTCGATCGAGAAGTCCATCGCCCCGCTGCGCAGCTATGTGTTCGCGCCGATGCGCCACGGCAGCCTGCTGCTGTGCGGGGATGCCGCGCATATCGTCCCGCCGACCGGGGCCAAGGGCCTCAACCTGGCGGCCAGCGACGTGCACTATGCCTGCGAAGCGCTGGCGGGCTTGTTCAAGCGCGCCGACAACGACGGCGTCTCCGGCTACTCGGCCCGGGCGCTCGCGCGGGTGTGGAAGAGCGAGCGGTTCAGCTGGTCGCTGACCAAACTGATGCACCGCTTCCCCGAAGACGGCCCGTTCGAACGCGCGATGCAAGTGGCCGAGCTGGACTATATCGCCAGCAGTGTCGCCGCCCAGACCAGCATTGCCGAAAACTACGTGGGGCTGCCGGTTTAATTGTTGTCCTGCTCAGGCTGAACCGGAAAGCCCTTCCCCTCGGGGAAGGGTTGGGATGGGGGTTCTGCCCCATCGAGCGTAGATCCCCCACCCCCAACCCCTCCCCGCCGGGGAGGGGAGATTCCGCCTGGACAGGACAGACTCTAAAAGCCCATCAGCCGCACCGGCCCGATCAGCCCCGACTTCTGCAGGGGCGCAGTAGGCTGATAGGTATCCAGCGCGGTATGGGTCAGCTTGACCGCGCCGGGCTGGGCATCGCCGATCAGGCGGTTGACCCATAGCGTGCCGACCCGGACCTCAAGGCTGTTGCGCCCGGGCTTGACCCCGCGCGAAATGTCGACCCGGTAGGGCTTGTGCCAGGCATAGCCGAGCGATTGCCCGTTGACCCGCACTTCGGCCACTTCGCGCGCCTCGCCCAGATCCAGCCACAGCGGCTGGCTGGGCCTCCACCCCTTCGGCGCAGCGAAGGTCGTCGAATAGGTTGCGATCCCGGCGAAGTACTTGACCCCCGGATCGGCCTGCTCGCTGAGCGGTGCAAGGCTGGCCAGCGTGATCGATGCAGGCGCGCCCCGCCCGGGCTGGAAGGCGACCGTCCACGGCGCGGTGAGCGTGGCAAGCGGCTGCGGGTTGGCGGACGGCACCGCCAGGCTGGCCGCGGCTGCCAACTTGCGGAAGACGACGTGGACCGATTCCTCGCCGCCCAGCGCCAGCGGAACCACGGTTTCGCCGTTCTCGATCCGGTAGCTGACCGGCTCGACCGCGCCGGTTTCGGCGTGCCACAGTTCGGGCACCTTGCCGGTCACGCGGAAGTGCGCCTCGACGCTTTCGGCGCGGTCCTTGCGGTTGACGATGAAATAGCTGTCGCCGTCGGACAGGCGGCGGTGGACGAAAGGCAGGTCGGTGTCGGTCATGCCCCCGGTAAAGCGCAGGTCCGGCGCCACGCCGATCGATGCCAGTGCGGCTTCGACGTCGTTTCCGGCAATCACTCGGCCCTTGCCGACCGGCGCACTATCGCTGCCCGGCCACAGCTTCTTGACCAGCGCCGACCACTCGCCCGGATCGTCGGCCAGGCTGGGACTGGATATGGGGGCAGTGCCCACCACCGTCGCGCCGCCCTCGACCAGCTGGGCCAGACGCCGCAGCACCGGCAAGGTCATCCGGCTGGAACTGCCGCCCAGGTACAGCACCTTGTAGCGTGCACCGCCGCTCGAGACGAGTTCGTCGCCCTCGTTATGCAGCGCATCCATCAGCGCGCCGGGGTTCACGAAATCATAGGCATAGGCGCGCGGCGCATCGGCTACCGGTGCATCGCCATAAAGCGCGGTCAGCGGGCCTTCCTCGCCGTGGAAATAGGCGACATCGGCAAAGTTGCGGCCCTGCTGGAGCATGAAGCCGTTGCGGCTGATATAGTCGACCCACGGCTTCGCCAGTTCGGCCCAGCCTTCGTGGCGGTTGAAGAACTGGCCGAAGATCATCAGCGACAGGCCCGGCTCGCCCGCTTCGTCCGGGCTGTGGACCGAGGTGTGGATCACCGGGCGGTTGACCCCTGTGACGAATTCCAGATCGATCGCGTGCTTGAGCGTGCGCGGGCTATCCGCCCAATAGGACAGCGCCGAGGTCATCGATTCCGCCGCGACCAGGTTCTGGCCATAGACGTGCGCGACCGAGGCCGCGCCCTTCATGTCGGCCAGATAGCTGGGGTTGGGCTTGCCGCCCTGTGGGAAGGTCCACAGCGCCGACATCGGCACGTCGGTATAGCGCCGCATCGCCATGTCATCGCCCAGCGAAGGACGGTGATCCTCCAGCGCCTCGCCATAGACCTTGAGGCCGTTCTTGTGCGCCACATCGGCCACCGTGCCGTAATGCTCGCTGGCCATCAGGTCGGCCAGGGTGCGGCGGTAATCGTACAGGAACGCATCGCTCTGCGCGCGGCTGCCGATCACCACCCCGGTCAGCGCGGGCAGCCACGGGGTGGGGTCATAGCCGCGCAGCCGCTTGAACTGCTCGATCAGCTTCGGCGTCCAGTTGGCCGCGCCAACCTCGATCGAATCGGTCAGCATGGCGCGCACGCCCTTGGCCCCGAACAGGTCTTCGCCCGCTGCGTCCTTATACATGCCAACATAGTGGTCCAGATAGCCGCGCACAGCGTCACCATCGAACTTGTCGACCTCGAGCCCGGTGGCTTCGAGAGG
>JBJTMC010000242.1:0-15655 GCA_046063325.1 Novosphingobium sp. | reverse complement strand
CCAGAATGGAACCACGAACGGCAGTGCAGCAACCCGTGCGGTCGCGCTGGTTGGGCCGGCCGGCACGGGAAAGACCAGTCTGGCGGAGGCCTTGCTCTACGCCAGCGGAACGATCAACCGACAAGGCAGCGTCGAAGCCGGATCAAGTATCGGCGACGCCAGCCCCGAAGCCCGCGCGCGCGGATCCTCTACCGAGGTCAATCTCTTCCACTTTGACTATATGGGCGATCGCTTTGCCCTGATCGACGTGCCCGGCGGCCCCGGTTTCGCCGCCGATGGGCTGGCCGCCCTGCAATCGGCCGACATGGCGCTGGTGGTGATCGATCCCGCGCCCGAACGCGCCATTCTGGCCGAGCCGATGCTGCGCCAGCTTGACGATCTGGGCGTGCCGCACGCCATCTTCGTCAACAAGATCGATCATGCCCGGGCCGAGGCGATCCGCGACCTGGTCGAAATCCTGCAGCCGATGAGCCGCGAACCGCTGGCGCTGCGCCAGATCCCGATCCGCGAAGGCGAGCAAGTGACCGGCTATGTCGATCTCGCGCTGGAACGGGCCTATCGCTATCGCCCCGGCAAGGAGAGCGAACAGATGGAAATCCCGGGCGAACTGCTCGAGCGCGAGAAGGCGGAGCGCACCCATCTGCTCGAAACCCTGGCAGATTTCGACGATAACCTGCTGGAAGCCTTGTTATCGGACCAGACCCCCGATCCAGACCTCGTCATGGCAGACCTGGCTGCCGATACGGCCGGGAACAAGGTGGTGCCGGTCGTACTCGGTTCCGCAATCAGCGACGGCGGGGTCCACCGCCTGCTGAAATTGCTGCGCCACGAAGCCCCTGCCCCCGATGCCGCGGCGCAGCGCAACGGGGTCAATGGCGGAACTGCGTTGCACGTGTTCAAGATCGCCAACGGCGGAGCGATGGGCCGCCTTGCGCTGGGCCGCGTATTGGGTGACCGGTTGGTCGAGGGCGATGAACTGGTGATCGGCGATACGGCCGAACGGACCGGTTCGCTGTTCTTCGTCCAGGGCGAGAAGACCGCCAAGCAGGGCGCCGCGCAGGCCGGTGACATCATCGCCGTCGCCAAAGTGGACGGCGCGCGCAGCGGAATGGTGCTGGGCCGCAAGGGCAGCCGCTGCGGCGATGCCCCGTCACCGGCCTATCCGCCGCGCAACGCCGCGATCGCGATCACCACGCGCGACCGCAAGGATGACGTCAAGCTTTCGACCGCGCTGCACAAGTTGTGCGAGGAGGACCCGGCGCTGGAATGGCACCAGGACGATGCCAGCCACGAAACGATCCTGCGCGGGATCAACGATGATCATCTGGCGGTGGTGCTGGGTCGGCTGCAGCGGCGCTATGGCGTGGCGGTGGACAGCCACCCGCCGCGGATCGCCTACCGCGAATCGATCCGCAAACCGGCCGGAGCCCGCGGGCGGCACAAGAAGCAGTCGGGCGGTCACGGCCAGTATGGTGATTGCGTGATCGAAATCCGCCCGCTGGCACGCGGCGAAGGCTTCGTGTTCGAGGACAAGATCACCGGCGGGGCAATCCCGCGGCAGTACATTCCGGCGGTGGAGGCCGGAATCCGGGACGCGATGGAGCGCGGTCCGCTGGGGTTCCCGACGGTCGATGCCGCGGTCAAATTGACCGACGGCTCGTTCCATTCGGTCGACAGTTCGGAACTGGCCTTCCGGATTGCCGGGCGCGCGGCGATGGGCGAAGCGCTCGCCTCGGCGGTGCCTTATCTGCTCGAGCCGATCTGCAAGGTCAGCGTCGACACGCCGACCGGGACCGGATCGAAGGCCGGTTCGGTGCTGTCCGCGCGGCGCGGGCAGATCCTGGGGCTTTCACCGCATCCGGACTGGGCGCGGTGGGAACGGGTCGAGGCGCTGTTGCCGGAAAGCGCTTTGCACGGCCTTGATGCTGAGCTGCGCTCGCTCAGCCAGGGCCTGGCGAGTTTCAGCGCCACGTTCGATCACCTGGCCGAGCTATCAGGCAAGCATGCCGACGATGTAATTGCTGCCCGCGCCGCCGAACCGCATTGATCGCGCGCGCGGGGTGTGCGGTCAATCGATCACGCGCACTCCGCGCGACCACGGCACCGACGCGGACAGCGCGCAGCGGGATGAGTCCAGACCGGCAACGACGGTTCCGCCGTCGCGGTTGAAGCGGAACGGGATGTAGAGCTGGTTCCAGCGGCCCGCGCCATCGGCATAGACCTTCCAGTCGAGCGGCTTCATGTCGCCGTTCGAAAGCGTGAAATGCATCGCTTCGCCCGGGATCAGGCCAAGGGCGCGAAATTCCAGGAATTTGCCATTGCCCACGACCTGCAGTTCGCAGTCTGCCGCGCGGTCAAAGGCGAGCAAGGGCCAGCCATCGACCTTTGCCGCACTGGCCGGGCCGATGCCGCCCAGCAGCACGGCTGCGGCTAAGGTTACGCTGGTACGAAATTTCAGGGCCATGGCGGAACTCCGGCAATGCGAAGCCGTGCCATAGCGCCCGGGAGCAGGTCCGTCCTGCCCCGATCGGTCCTTGGCCCATCGTGGGACAAGGACCGAATTGCCGAAGGCCGATTCGCCGCGGTTAGCTTCCGGTCGGGCTTGGGCTGGCAGTCGGCGCGGGATCGGCGCTGGCAGGCGTCTGCGGCGGCAAACCGGCCGCTTCGGCACCGATCGTCTTGGCAACATCGACCCGGACCTTGTCGTTGTTTTCCTGGACCGAGACGGTTTCCTTGCCCTTCTTGTCGAGCAGCATTTCCTTCCCGTCAGCCCCGAGCGGAACCAGCGTGACGCTGACCGGATTGGGAGCGAGGTGGTTGCTGGCCCCGTTGGCCCCATCGACGACACCGCCGATCAGCCCGCCGAGCAGGATGTTCCCGGCGGCCGCGCCGCCGGTGCGGCTCTGCACCAGGACATAGACCGGCTTGTATCCTTCAAGCGCGAAATCGGCGCGCAGATCGTGGCGGCGCTTGAGGCTGAGCGTGCATGGCGCAACGCAGCCCGCCCCGTTCGACAGGGTGACCTTGGCGCCCTTTGGCGAACTGTCGAAATCGAGATCCTGGCTGGTTCCGTTGATCACGGTCGCGCAGCCCGACAGACCGAATGCCGCCAGCACGATTGCTGGCGCAAGTATGGTCTTCTTCATGTGCCCCTCCTGTTACTCGCCCCGTTGCTGCGGGTGAAGGGCCACCGGGTCAAGCGAAATTCCTTCGACTTCGGATTGTATTTCAAGCTGATGCAAAACTGGACCGGCGCGGCGATCCGCAAGGGAAAGCCGCGCCGGTCTGTTTCGGAAGAGCGCCCCCACGGGATACGGGGAACGGGGGACGCGCTTCCTTCAACCCCGGACCGGATGCGCGGACGGCGCCCCGGACCGGAAGCTCTCAGGGATCAGATGTCGTCCTCCGCGTCAGGACCGGTCATCATCTCCCCGGCAAGACCTTCGGTCTGGCCGCGGATCGCAGCCTCCAGCCGGTCACAAATCTCGGGATTTTCCTTGAGGTAGGTCTTGGAGTTTTCACGTCCCTGACCAATGCGGATGCTGTCGTAGGAGAACCAGGCGCCGCTCTTCTCGACGATCCCGGCCTTGACCCCAAGGTCGAGGATTTCGCCGATCTTGGAAATGCCTTCGCCGTACATGATATCGAATTCGACCTGCTTGAACGGCGGGGCGACCTTGTTCTTGACGACCTTCACCCGGGTGGCGTTGCCGACGATATCGTCACGGTCCTTGATCTGCCCGGTGCGGCGGATGTCGAGCCGGACCGAAGCGTAGAACTTGAGCGCGTTGCCGCCGGTGGTGGTTTCCGGGTTGCCGTACATCACCCCGATCTTCATGCGCAGCTGGTTGATGAAGATCACCATGCAGCGCGAACGGCTGATCGAGCCGGTCAGCTTGCGCAAGGACTGGCTCATCAGGCGGGCCTGGAGGCCGACGTGGCTATCGCCCATCTCCCCCTCGATTTCGGCGCGCGGAACCAGCGCGGCGACCGAATCGACCACCAGCACGTCGATCGCGTTGGAACGGACCAGCGTATCGACGATTTCGAGCGCCTGTTCGCCGGTATCGGGCTGCGAGACGATAAGTTCGTTGATGTCCACGCCAAGCTTGCGGGCATAGACCGGATCGAGCGCGTGTTCGGCATCGACGAAGGCGGCGGTGCCGCCGTTCTTCTGCGCTTCGGCAATCACGTGGAGCGCCAGGGTGGTCTTGCCCGAGCTTTCCGGACCATAGATTTCGATCACCCGGCCGCGCGGCAGGCCGCCGATGCCGAGCGCGATATCGAGCCCGAGCGAACCGGTGGAGATCGCCTCTACCTCCATCGTTTCCTTCGAGCCGAGCTTCATCGCGCTGCCCTTGCCAAACGCGCGATCAATCTGCGCCAGCGCTGCTTCGAGCGCCTTCTGCCGGTCCATGCTGTCCTTGCCTTCCTGTATCAGCTTGAGTTGAGCACCCATCTTCGTTCCCCTTGCAACCAGCCGACCGGACAGGTCAACTTGCGACTCGGTGTACCGCATCTGTTCTCATGGAACAAGAGGGGAACGAGAACATTTTTGGAACACGCAAGAACTGGCGGATTTGCGCGAATCTTTTGGACCTTCGGCGCAAGTCAGCAACCGTTCCGCTGGCTCTGCGCGCAACAATGGCTGTGGATACAAAGCGCAGATCGAACTGAGTGAGGAGCAGGCAAGGCGAAGCCAATTCAACGGCCACCCCCTCCCCCCTTGCACAACCACCCCGGCCAAGGCACCATCCCTCCCCTGTCTTGCTGCAAGGGAGAGGGCGCAGTGACCGCAGCTGAAAGCACTTCGGAACAGGTCCGGTTCCAGCCAAGCACCATCGCGGCCGATTTGCGGCTGAGCGATCTGGGCGCAGCGCTGGCGGCGGGGTGGCGGGATTTCAAGGCCTATCCGGCCTATGGCCAACTGTTCGCCGCGCTGTTCGTGATCGGCGGAATGGTGATCTGGTACGCGCTGACCACGCGCGGGGAATCGGCCTGGCTGATCCCGATCGCGGCGGGCTTTCCCCTGCTCGCCCCGTTCGTCGCGGTCGGGCTCTACGAAGTCAGCCGCCGCCGCGAGGCGGGCCTGCCGGTCGGCTGGGGCGTGATCCTGGGGGCAATGCGCGGCCGCGGCGACGAACAATTGCTGATGATGGGCGGGTTCGTGTTCCTGGGCTTCACCTTCTGGATCGTCGTCGCCCACGGGATCTTCGCGATCTTCATGGCAGAGAGCGGGATCGGATCGCAATCGCTGGCGCTGTTCGTCACGCCCGCGGGCCTGGCGATGCTGGCGGTCGGCACCGTGGTTGGCGCGGGCATCGCTTTCCTGTTCTACGCGATCACGGTGATGAGCCTGCCGCTGCTGGTCGACCGTGATGTCGATTTCCTGACCGCGATCTTCGCCAGCCTGCGTACGGTCCAGGCCAACCCGCTGGTGATGACGGCCTGGGCGGCCATCATCGCGTTGTCCCTGTTCATCGCCATGTTGCCGCTGTTCCTGGGACTGCTGGTGGTGCTGCCGGTGCTGGGCCATGCGACCTGGCATCTCTACCGCCGGGCGGTGATCAAGCCGGGTACTTGATAGCTGCAAACCCGCCGCCTGCCCGGGATTAAATCGTTTACAATGCTTTAGGGCTAATTGCCTAATACGGTTTTCGCCAGAGGGGACAGGGCGGAGGCGACGACACATTTGATGGGGGATCGATCACGCCTTGCCGCGCATGTCGACGCTTCGATCCTGTCACAATCGTATCAGCCGATCGTTCGCGGCTACTTTGCAATCGCAGCGCTCTAATATGGGATCATGGCCGCGCGGCATATCGCCGCCTGGGCAGAGCCCGGTCGCCCGATCCTGGCAGGCTTTGCCGCTCTGACCATGGCGGCATCCATCTGGGCGACCCGTCGGATCGGTCGGTCGGCCTCGATCGGTCTGCTCGAAGCGATGACGACCGGCATCAACCTGCTACTTTTGACCAACGTCTACGTGGCGCTGGAGCTTCAGTATTCGGTCGCCAAGCTGTCATACTTCATCATGCTGGTGATGATCTTCGGGCTGGCCTGGGTCAGCCTGCGGCAATCGCTTGCCTCGATCGCGCTGGCCTTGGGCGTGCTCTATTGGGAACTGAGGCAGAACGATCCCGATCAGCTTGCGACCTACACGATCCTCAGCCTGGGTGCGGCAATCAGCGCTGTGGGCATCACCTTTCTGCTGCAACGCGCGCTGGGCATGGCAATCAGCGCCCGCCAGGATGCTGACAGCGCCAAGCAGGATGCCGAGCGCAGGCTGGCACGGGCCGAACTGCTCAGCGATGCCATGCGCCACCAGTCCCGATCGGACAGCCTGACCAGCCTGCCCAACCGCCGCGCCTTCTTCGAAGTTCTGGCCGACCGCGACGGCGCGGACGCGGACAAACCGGTCTGGTTGGCCTTGCTCGATCTCGACGGCTTCAAGGCCGTCAACGACAATTACGGTCATGTCATCGGGGATCAGCTGTTGCAGGCGGTTGCCGGGCGGTTGCGAGACTATTGCGGAACAACGATCCATGTCAGCCGGATCGGAGGCGATGAATTCAGCTTCATCCAGCGCTGCGATTCGAGCCCACAGGACATGGAATCGTGGGGCGACGGCCTGCTAAGCCACCTCAGCAAAACCTATTTGATCGATGACCGGCTGGTGCAAATCTCCGGATCGATCGGGTGCCATCATGCCGATGGCGACGATGCCGACACACGCCTGATCCAACGCGCAGACTATGCCCTGATGCATGCCAAGCGGAACGGCAAGAACCGGGTCGTGGTGTTCCGCGAGGAACACGCCGAAGACGCCACCCACCGCTTTCGCATCGAGCAAAACCTGAGGATCGCCGATTTCGCCGAGGAACTGGAGCTGGTGTTCCAACCCCAGTTCGACCTGGGCAAGGGCCGCATTGTCTGCGCCGAGGCACTGGCCCGCTGGAACAGCCCCGAGCTGGGCCCGGTCTGCCCGGACGACTTCATCAAGATTGCCGAGGATTGCGGGCTGGTCGCCAGGATCACGTTGACCGTGCTGGACAAGACCATCGCGATGCTGAAGGACTGCGACGATCCGATCCCGATCTCGATCAACCTGTCAGGCCGCGACCTGCTTTCAGACCAGCTGATTGATCAGGTGATCGAACGCGTTCGCACCAATGGTCTTTCACCGCATCTGATCGAATTCGAAGTCACCGAAACGGCGATGATGTCGGACATGAGCCGTGCCAGCCGCAATCTGCTGCGCCTGACCAAGCTGGGCCATCCCATCGCGCTCGACGATTTCGGCACCGGCTATTCGAACTTCAACTACCTGCGGACCCTTCCGATCGGCAAGCTGAAGATCGATCGCTCGTTCCTGGAAGACCTTGGCGATCCGATGACCGAAAAGATCCTCCATTCACTTGCCGGAATGGCCCGCACCCTTGACGTTCAGTGCCTGATCGAAGGGATCGAGAGCGAGCTGGAACTGGTGCTGGCCAAACGGATCGGCACGCAGCTGGTCCAGGGTTTTCTGTTCGGCCGGCCGATGAGCGCAGCGGAACTCTCGTACAACGTCATGCAGAACCGGCTCGCCCGGTCAGCCTAGCCGCAGGCAGGCTTTCCACACTGCGCCAGCTTGGCCCAACTAGTTGCCTGCAAGTTCAGCCTGGACAAGCTGCCCGACCAGTTTTCCGCGTTGCTGACCGATGCGGCGATCGAGCGGCAAAAGATAGATCGCCTTCAGGAAGGCGCTGTCGCGCTTGGTGAATTCGCGCACTTCGCTTTCCATTTCGAACAGGGAAAGGATCGAATTGGTCGGTTTCGCATCAATCCGGATTTCGGCCAGCGCAACAAGAGCCGCATAGGACGCCACTGCATCCAGCGAAAATCCATCGGACTGCTTGACGTCGATAACCACGGTCGCGCTGGTGATGACGCGAATGGTCTGTGTGCTAACCAGACTTGAATTGTACTGGTTGACCGACGTGGAATCGCCATCCATCGGCAGAATTGAGCCACCACCACTGGCACCCGATTGCCCGGATTCCGAACTGGAATCCCCGGTCGACCATGGCGGCGCAATCGAGCTTGATCGGCCGCCGTCCCTGGCTCTGGTTTCGTGCCCATACCACCACCGGACCGGCAGATCAGGGCGGGTTAGCTGCTTCAACATGACCGGCCGCATCTTCGAAAAGCGTTGCGGTTCGCGATCGGCAATTTCTCTGACCATCGTTGCACCATCTTCGGTGAAAACGACAGCAATGTTCGTCCGGCAATTCTCCGCAGCCACCGGCACTCCGGCGTCGCGCGCCACCGAACGGATCCTGGCGACCACAATCGCAGCAACCTTGTCGTCAACCCCGCCAACTTTCGGGCAGATTCCTTCAACCCAACGCGCGAGCGATTCTTGCTGCGCGGTCACCCCAGTCTGACGGACGAAGTCGGTCACCTCGCGTTTGACCTGATCCTTGTCCAGCTTCTTGCCGACGACAACGATCGGCGCGCCGTTAGCGTCCTTGTCCGGTGGCAGCCCTTCTGGTGAGCCAGCGGCAATCAAAGCCAAGGATGCCGGAAGGAGGAAAAGCAAGGGCCCTCGACCCGGCAGCCAATCCAGGGTGGGTAGGCGCATGGCTATCCTCCGTCCTTCAGCTCAGGACATGGAATGTATGATCCGGTCATTGAAAAACAAACTAGATTATCGGGCTGCCTACCTAAACGGGAACGGCAGGTTCAGGCAGGATCGGCGCGTCCGGCGGCCAGCACTGCCCCGACCTTGTCGGTGATCTGCTGCACCGTGAATGGCTTGGGCAGGAATTCGATCCCTTCGATATCGATTTCCTTGCGCAGCTGTTCCTCGGCATAGCCCGACATGAACAGGACCGGCATGCCGGGCTGGCGCTGGCGGATCTGGCGAACCAGGCTGGGGCCGTCCATCGCGGGCATCACCACACCGATGGGCACCACCTTTCCCCACGAACTGCGGTCATGCGACCATGCATCTCTGCCGCGGGGCGGTGATCCGGCCGAGAAGCAAGGGCTTTGCCCGCGCCTGGAAGGCTTAATTCCTTGTTTGCCTGTCCTGTGTAGGTTTGAGGCGAAACCGGGATGAAGATGGATGGGACGCAGGCTGTACGGGCTGGATGGACTGCGCGGAATTGCGGCGCTGTTGGTGTTGGCGATGCATACCTTCGGTTTTGCGGGCGGCCACCTTGCGGTCGATTTCTTCTTCATGCTGTCAGGCTATGTCATGGCGCGAACCTATGAACAGCGTTTGCTGAGCGGAACGCTGTCCCCTGGTCGGTTCATGGTCATGCGGTTGCGGCGGCTGTGGCCAACCATGGCAATCGGGGCGACACTGGGACTGGCGGTCGCCGCGCTGCATGGCGTTGCGCCGGAAAATCTGGCGCACGCCTATGCCTTCGCACTGTTGATGATCCCGGCAAGCGCAACCTTGCCTTATGCGCTTAATCTGCCCGCATGGTCGATCTTCTACGAACTGGTCGCCAATGCTCTGCACGGTGCGGTCTTCGTCAGGTTAGGCCGGGGCGCGCTGATCGCAGTGACGGCGGCGGCTGGACTGACGCTAGCCGCGATTTGCACGCGTTTCGAATTCCCCCGGATTCTCGATTCCACAACCGCCGCGATGCAAGTGATGATCGTGCCCCGGGTCCTGGCCTCTTATCTGATCGGCGTGCTGCTTTACCGGCTGTTCAAAGACGAAGCGCCGTTCCGGATTCCCTTCGCTTTCGCCGCCGCGGGATTTGCCGGGTACGTCGCGCTGGTCTCGGCGGTGCCGTTCTCGCTGTGGCCGCTGCCGTTCGTCTTCCTTTTCGCTCCGTTGCTGGTGCTGGCGGGGGTCGGCGAGACCCGGCAGCTGCGGGCGCTCGCCGTGCTGGGGGACATCTCGTTTCCGCTTTACGCCGTCCATTTCCCGGTCCTGCAACTGGTCAGCATGACGGACAGCGGCCGCCTTGCCGTGCCGCTTGCCTGGGCCGGGTCGATCGGCCTGGCGCTGCTCTGGACGATCCGCAAAGGCGGCGGCAGCGTAGCCATACGGAAGTTGGCCCTAACTTAGGGTCAGGGTCTAGAGCTGTGCCTCGGCCAGCACTGCCCCGACCTTGTCGGTGATCTGCTGTACCGTGAACGGCTTGGGCAGGAATTCAATCCCGTCGATATCGATTTCCTTGCGCAGCTGTTCCTCGGCATAGCCCGACATGAACAGCACCGGCATGCCGGGCTGGCGCTGGCGGATCTGGCGAACCATGCTGGGGCCGTCCATCGCGGGCATCACCACATCGGACACGATCAGATCGAACTCCGCCCCGCCGGTCACGATCTCAAGCCCGACATCACCGTCGCTGGCCGTGGTGACGGTATAGCCGGCCCGGGTCAGCGCCCGTTCGGCGACGGCGCGGACCATGTCCTCGTCCTCGACCAGCAGCACCCGGCCGCCGCCGGACCATTCGGATTGCGGCTTGGGCAGTGCAGCGGCTTCGACCGGGCCCGGCAGGGCCGCGCCCGGGGTAAGCTGGTGGACCGGCAGATAGACCGTGAACCTGGTGCCCCGGCCCACCTCGCTGTCGGCGAAGATGAACCCGCCGGACTGCTTGACGATCCCGTAGACCGTCGACAGGCCCAGCCCGGTGCCCTTGCCGGTTTCCTTGGTGGTAAAGAACGGCTCGAAGATCTTGCCGAGGTGATCGGGGGCGATGCCGCTGCCAGTGTCGGTCACTTCCAGCGCGGTATAGTCCGCTTGCGGCATGATCCCGCCCTGCATCGTCCGAACCTCGGCCGCCGTCACCTTGCGGGTGGCGAGGGTCAGCTTGCCGCCGCTTTCGCTCTTGGCCAGCATGGCGTCGCGGGCGTTGACGGCCAGGTTGACGATCACCTGTTCCAGCTGGGTCGGATCGGCGCGGACCGGGCCGAGATCGCGGGCATGGGTGACGACCAGCTGGATCTTTTCGCCGATCAGCCGCTTGAGCAGATGCGAAACGTCGGAGACCACATCGGGCAATTGCAGCACTTCGGGACGCAGGGTCTGCTGGCGGCTGAAAGCGAGCAGCTGCCGGGTCAGGCTTGCGGCACGGTTTGAATTGGCGCGGATCTGCTGGATATCGTCATAGTCGCTGTCGCCGGGGGTATGGCGCAGCAGCATCAGGTCGCAGATCCCCAGGATCGCGGTCAGCACGTTGTTGAAATCGTGGGCCACCCCGCCGGCCAGCTGGCCCACCGCCTGCATCTTGGTGGCCTGGGCAACCTGCCGCTTGAGCCGGGTTTCCTCCGTCGTATCGGTCAATCCCAGCAGCACCGCCGCCTCGCCCAGGCCGCGCACGCCCGCCCGGCTCAGCGTCAACGGCTCTTCCGCCTGGGCTTTCAGCCGAACCGCAAGATCGCCGCTGGAGGCGGGTCCCTGCGCGAAACGGCGGATCGCGTCGGAAATCGGGCCTTTGTCCTCCTGCACCACCAGATCGGTGGGATAGGTTGGCGCCACTTCGCCTTCGCGGCCCGCGGCGCGCAGGAAGGCGTTGTTGGCAAACAGCAGGCGGCCATCGCGGTCTGCCATGGCAAGGCCCAGGGGAAGCTGCGAGAGCAGCGCCTCAAGGTGCGGGACCGCGGCGGTCGCTTCGCTCCCCCCGCCGCCGATTCCGACGCCGTGATCGGCAAGCAGGATCAGCGAAGGGGTGTTGTCATAGTCGGGCGGGCCGGGTGCATCGGGATCGGCAACCGGCAGGTAGAATAGGCTGAGCGGCGCGCCCTTGCGCCCGTCGCGCGCCCAGGTGATCGTATCGCGTTCATCCTGGCGCAGCAGCGCGGTAAATTCCTGGCCGGTCAGGATCGCGCTGGCATCGCCGGTCGCGCGGCTGGCAAAGCCCGAGCTGGCGGCGCGGATCTTGCCATCGGGATCGACAATCGCCACCGCAAATCCGGCCTGGCCCAGCGCCCGGCCCAACTTGCCGTCAAGGTGCGGGACCAGATCGCCGACCAGATCCGGCGGGGTCAGCGGCAGAATCGTCCAGACCAGGTAATCGTCGCCGCGTCCGGCGCGCAGCGCGGCCGCCTTCCAGCGTCCACCCTCGCCGTTCTCGATCAGGTCCGCGCTGCCCTTGCCGTCGCGCCAGGCTGTGCGGCCAGCCTTGGCCAGCCGTTCCAGGCTGGGATTGTCGGCGGCGATCCGCGGCGGAGCGTTCACCCCGCCGAACCACTTTTCGTAAAGCGGGTTGGCGCAGACCAACCGGCCCGCACGGTCGGCCACGGCAATGGCGGCATCGGTGCGGTCGATCGCCGCGACGGTTACCGACCAGTCGGGCAGCGCATAGTCCGCCTCGGCCCGGACCTGCCCGGGCCTGCCGACCACCCAGGCCAGCGTACCCAGCGCACCCAGCCCCGCGGCAAAGGCCGCGACCGCCGCCGGTTGACGGGTTGCGAACCAGACCAGCGCCAGGCTGGCCACCAGCGCCAGGCCCAGCACCGCACGGTCCGCCGATTGCGCCACCTTTACGCTCATCCCGCAGGCTCCGCGATCCGCGCCGCAGCCAGCCGCCGCGCCCGCTTGCGTGCGATCCACCAGCGCCAGCCCAGGCTCGACACCAGATAGCCGATCGATGCCAGCACCGTTGCGATGATGAATAGCCCCAGGGCCGTCTCCAGCCCGGCCCCGGTCAGCCGCTGCAGCAGGTGATCGGTCTGGGTCCGCTGCATCGCCTCGCTGATCGGGGCGACCCCGGTCATCGAATCGAGGTGGAGGATCAGTTCGCCGATCTTGTAGGCCGCCGCGACGATAGCGACGTAGATCACCGGAAAGCCGATGAAGGTTGCGGCCAGCGCCGCAGGGATGTTGGCGCGCACGAACACCGCGATGAAGGTCGCCACCACGAAATGCGCCAGCGGGATCATCACCCCTACGAACAGGCCCAGGGCAACGCCGCGCGGCACCGAACGGCGGTTGAAATGCCACAGTTCCGAGCGCAGCACCGTTCCCGCAAACGGCTTGACCCAGCGGTTGTGCTCAAGCTGCTCGCGCGTCGGGACATGGCTGCGCAGCCATGCCTGAAGCCGACCGGTCACGGCCGCGCGTTCCGTTCGGTGTTCTTGAGAGTGCGCTTGTGGCGCACCCACCAGTTCCACACGAAAGCACTGATCAGATAGCCGATCGCCGCGGCAACCACCGAAATCACGAACAGCCCCAGCAGCAGTGCCGGCGCCGCATCGGACAAGGCCCAATAGACCCAGTCACGCAGCCCCGCGCCATGTTCATACAGCGCATAGAAGGTTGTGATATCGGCATGAAATCCCAGTCGATTGCCGACAAAGATCGATCCGGCCAGTATGAACGGTGTGGTCGCCGGATTTGACAGGAAGGTCATCAGCGCCGCGATCGGAATGTTGCCCCGGCTCGGTACGCACATCAGCGCCGCGCCGATGATCTGGATCCCCGGGATCAGCGCGAAGATGCCGACCAGCAGCCCAACCGCAACGCCCCTTGGCACCGACCGGCGGGTAAAGCGCCACAACTCGTGCCGCCGTGCCAGCGGACCGATCCAGCGGTTGTGCTCCATGTCCTCCCGCTTGGGAAGATTGCGGTGCAGCCAGCCGGAAATGCGGGAAATCAGCGCGCTCATTTGTATTCCCGCATAATCCTTTGCTGATCGCGCTTCCAGTCGCGTTCCTTGATCGTCGCGCGCTTGTCCGCGACATTCTTGCCCTTGGCGAGCGCCAGCTCGACCTTGGCGCGGCCACGGCTGTTGAAATAGATCGACAGCGGCACCAGCGTCATGCCCTTGCGTTCGACCGCCCCGGTAAACCGGTCAATCTCGCGCGCGTGGAGCAGCAGCTTGCGCGGGCGCTTGGGTTCGTGATTGTGGCGGTTGCCATGGCTGAATTCGGGGACGTTGGAATTGATCAGCCAGACCTGCCCGTCCTTTACCTCGGCATAGGATTCCGCGATCGAACCTTCGCCAAAGCGCAGGCTTTTCACTTCGGTTCCGGTCAGGGCGATCCCGGCTTCGGTCGTATCCTCGATGTAATAGTCAAACCGCGCCCGCCGGTTCTCGGCGACGATCTTGGTCTTTTCGAACTGGGCGTGGGTCGGGCGGGCCATGGTCTGGGGGCATGTAGGGGGTGCCGCGCAAAAAGGGAACGGGCTACGCGGAAAATCCTTGCCTTTGTGAAGCAAGGGAACGGTCGCAACGCCGACGCTGTCATGACTGCTTGACATAGTTATCGTATTATTACACTAATACACCATTCGTGCGTCAGGAGATCCCTATGCCAACCCGCTCCGACCCTGCCTTCCCGCCCGTTGCGACCTGGCAGATCAACGCGATCCGCTTCATCTTCCTGTTGATGGCAACGATCATGGGTTCGATCGTCTGGCGCCAGGTCCTGTTCGAATCCGCCGACTGGGAATGGACGCGCGGTCTGGCGAAATCGATGCTGGCGGCTCTGGCCCTGCTCAGCCTGTTGGGCGTGCGCTATCCGCTGCAGATGCTGCCGCTGATGCTGTATGAAATCGCCTGGAAGACGGTCTGGATCGTCCTGATCGCTGGTCGGGCCTGGCTGAACGGCAAGTGGACCCCGGAAATCGGATCGCTGTTCACCGACTGCATCGGGATCGTGATCGCCTATTTCGTGATCCCGTGGCGCTACGTCTGGGCCCGCTATGTCGCCCAGCCGATGGAACCGCTCCGCAAGCAGGATTAGGCCAGACCAGCCTGCTCCAACCCCGCATCTACCGCCTTGCGGCTTTCGGCGCTAGCGGCCACGATCGGCAGGCGCACGGCTTCGTCAATCCAGCCCAGCACCTTGGCCATCGCATACTTGGTCGGCCCGGGCGAAGCGTCGGTAAACAGCGCCTGGTGGAGCGGAAACAGCCGCTGGTTGAGTTCGTGTGCGCGTTCGGTGTCGCCGGACAGGCTGGCAGTCTGGAAGTCGGCGCACAGGCGCGGCGCGACGTTTGCGGTGACCGAGATGCAGCCCACCCCGCCGCCGGCATTGTACTGCAGGGCCATGTCATCGTTGCCGCAGATCTGGGCAAATCCGGTGCCAAGCGCCATGCGGTGCGCAGTCAGCCGAGTCATGTCGCCGCTGGCGTCCTTGATCCCGACGATCCGTTCGGGAAAGCGCCGGGCCAGTTCGATCGTGGTTTCCGGCTTGATGTCGGTCACCGTTCGGCCGGGCACGTTGTACAGCACCATCGGCAAATCGACCTGTTCCGCCAGATAGCTGAAGTGGGCCAGCAACCCGGCCTGACTGGGCCGGTTGTAATAGGGGGCGACCATCAGCGCGGCCTGGGCGCCAACCTCTTTCGCGACCTGCATGTGCCACAGCGCGGTCTGGGTATCGTTGCTGCCGCACCCCGCGATAACCGGAACCCGACCCGCAGCCTGTTCCACGCAAATCGCGAACAGGCGGTGCTGTTCGTCGTTTGACAGGGTAGGCGCTTCGCCGGTCGTGCCGCAAGGAACCAGCGCGGACGAGCCCTGCTCGATCTGCCAGTCGACCAAGCGGCGGAAGGCGGCTTCATCGATGGCACCATCACGAAACGGGGTAACCAGAGCCGGTATCGAGCCGGAGAACATGGACTTCTTCCCTGCTTATGCGCCATAGGAGGCTTCGTTCATCCCGCCATAAGGAGCCTTTGCGCAGAATGTCCAGCATG
>JBJTMC010000241.1:0-4136 GCA_046063325.1 Novosphingobium sp. | reverse complement strand
CGAAATCGAGCACCTGGCCCAGGAAGTCCGCGCCCGTACTGCGGCCACGCTCGACACCCTGCCGTTCGGCGTCGAGTTTGACTGGGTCGACAAGGTCTCGGTCGAGCTGACGACGGGCATGCTCGCGATCCTGTTCGGCTTCCCGTGGGAAGACCGCCGCCTGCTGACCTTCTGGTCCGACTGGGCGGGCGATGTCGAGCTGAGCCTGGCGCGCGAACTGGCGGAAACCCGCTGGGAGATCTTTGGCGAGATGGCCCAGTACTTCAAGACGCTGTGGATCGACCGGATGGGCAAGCCGCCGCAGCGCGATCTGATTTCGATGATGGTCCATTCCGATGCGATGAACCACATGAGCCCGCAGGAATTCATGGGCAACCTGATCCTGCTGATCGTCGGCGGCAACGATACCACCCGCAACACCATGTCGGGGATCGCCCATGCGCTGCATAGCTTCCCCGACCAGCGCGCTCTGTTTGAGGCCGATCCCGCGGTGATCCCCAATGCGGTTCAGGAGATCATCCGGTTCCAGACCCCGCTGGCCCACATGCGCCGCACCGCCACCGCCGATGCCGAGCTGTTCGGCCACCAGATCAAGAAGGGCGACAAGCTGATCCTGTGGTACATCTCGGCCAACCGCGATGAAGAGGTGTTCGAGGATGCCGACAAGGTGATCTTAAACCGCGACAACGCCCGGCGGCACCTGTCGTTCGGTTATGGCATCCACCGCTGCGTCGGCGCGCGCCTGGCCGAACTGCAGCTGAAGATCCTGATGGAAGAAATGCACAAACGCCGAATGCGGATCACCGTAACCGGCAAGGTCGAGCGGGTGCGCGCCAACTTCGTCCACGGCTTCCGCAGGATGGACGTCACGCTGGAGAAATTCTGACAATGGCCGCCGCCCTGACCCGTCGCCGCGCGCTGGCGTGGCTGGGGGCCGGAGCGGCGTTGCCGGTGCTGGCGGCCTGCAGCGGCAGGGCCGATGCCAGGACCTGGCCGGTGCACTATAGCGACGCCGAGTGGCGCCAGCGGCTGACCGCGGAGCAGTACCGCATCCTTCGTCAGAAACACACCGAGAAGCCCGGCAGTTCGCCGCTGCTGGGTGAACACCGCAAGGGCACCTTCCTGTGCGCGGCGGACGGCAATCCGCTGTTTTCCTCGGCCGCCAAATTCGAAAGCGGCACCGGCTGGCCCAGCTTCTGGACGCCCCTGCCCAATGCCGTCGCCACCGCGACCGATTGGGAGCTGGGCTATCCCCGCAAGGAAGTTCACTGCACCCGCTGCGGCGGCCACCTGGGCCACGTGTTCGACGACGGGCCCAAGCCCACCGGACTGCGCTACTGCATGAACGGCGGCGCGATGCTGTTCAGGGCTGGGTGATTTCCCACAGCCGCAGGCGCGATTGCGGCGGCACCGCGACCGGCTTCAGCCACGGCGGGGCCTTCCCCTGGGCCAGCTGGGCAACGAAGCCCGCGGCATTGGCCTGACGGTAGTTGCCCGTTTCGGGCAGGTCCGGGCAAACCAGGACATAGCGCACCTCGTAGCGGGCGAGCACCGGACGCGCCGCCTCGGCGCTGCCGATCGACGCGGCGATCAGATCGTGCATCGCCAGGCGCGCCCGGTGGTGCGCGGTTGCGACCACCTTGTGCCCCGTTAGCGCGAGCAATTGCGGCCCCAGGTCGATCTGGGTGAACACGGTTGCCGGTGGTAGCCGGTTAAGGGCCGGTGCTGCAGCGTTGAGATCGCAGACCTGCTGAACCGGCGCGGTGCTTTGCGGGGCCTCGGGGCCGCGCAGCAGCTTGCTGGCCGCAAGCAGCGGAACCCCGGGCAGGATCACCAGCACCACCGCCAGCATCGCCGCGACTCGCCGCAGCGGACCGCGCAGGCCCTGGATATGGCGCAGCCATTCGCGCACTTGCCAGGCCAGCGGCACGGTGCCGACCGCGCAGGCAAAAGCTGACGAGCGCGCCACCGCAACCGACAGGAGGATCAGACCCGCCAGGATCAGGGCATATTCGCGCCAGAACCGGCGCAGCCAGCCCGCCTGAGTCATGCTCAGACGGATCGCGGCCCACAGGCCCAGCAGCGGCGGAACCAGCATCTGGGCCATGGTCGGCGCTTTCTGGAACCAGATCGGCTTGCCTTCGTGGACATTGTCATACCAGAAGCTGCGAACCAGCGGGTCGAGATTGGCGAAGGGCCCGGCCGTGCAGGCAGGCGCAAGGGCATAGAGCGTCAGCAGGCTGATCGCCCCGGCCAGGGCATAGGCGATCACGACCCGGCCCAGCGGCAAGCGCGGCAGGGCAGCGATCGCGGTTGTCGCAATCGCCGCCACAACCAGCGCGGCAAGCCAGGCCGGCGAAAGCGAATCGCAGTGGTTGGCAAGGTCCCGGACCCCGTGGGTCAGGGCAAAGGCCGCGCAGCCAGTCACGGCCAGCGCCTGGAGGAAGGCCGCCGGCGTCCACCGTTCGGACCGGTCGATCACGGCGCGCAGCACCAGGACCGCGGCAAACAGCGCGGCCACCGGCAACAGTTCAAGACTGACAGTCAGCCCAAGCGCGATCGACAGCCCGGAAATCCAGCCCGCGCGCAGACTGGTCCGCGCGGTCAGACCGTTGAGCGCACCCAGCACCGCAACGACTTGCCAGCCGTGGTGATCGATCCGCAGCGGCTGCAGCTGCGCGGTGACCGGGGTCGCCAGCGCAAACAGCGCGCAGGCATAGAGAATCAGTTCGTTGTCGACCAGCATCCGCCAGGCCAGCCGTGCGGCCAGCAACATCGCGCAGCCAAGGGTCAGCAGCGGCACGGCCACCAGCGCGACCTGTTCGGCCAGCGCGGCACCCAGCAGCGGCCGCAGCACGACCTGGGCCAGCCAGAGCGGCAGATCGACCAGCCGCGACCAGTGCATCAGCACGCCGTCGGGCGGGGCAATGCGGTACTGGTGGAGATCCCACCAGCTTTGCCCGGCAAGAAGATCGCGGACCTGGACCATGCGCAGGGTATCGTCGGGATCGGGCATCGCCAGCGTCCCGATCGCACCCCAGCGCGCCGCGACCATGATCACGGAGATCAGGGCCCAGGCAAGACCAAAGCGCCAGAGCATCTCGGGCGCGAAGGCATGGCGGCGGCGCTCGACGAAGATCATGGCGCCGGACTCGCGGACCGAAAGATCAGGCGTTCCCGCAGCAGCCAGGTGGTGGTAAAGCTGACCGCGATCGCCAGCAGCTTGGCTAGCCGGGGATCCAGCCCCAGCCCGGTTCCGGCGCCGACGATTCCGGTGGTCAGAGCCAGCCCGAACAGCGCCGAAATCACGAACATCGCCTTCTGCCGGGTCCGTTCGGGGCCGCGTTCGGCCACGCCGGCGGTGAACACCGCGCGGCTCGACAGCAGCCAGTGCGTGACGATCCCCAGCGAATAGCCCAGCGCCGCGGCGGGCGCGGCCGGGACGGCCAGCTGGAGCAGCAGCAGGAACGAGCCAAAGTCGAACCCCAGCGCGACCGCACTGGCGGCAATGTACCGCAAGAAGACGATATCGGCGGCGCGGCGGATCATCGCATCAGGCCGCGTCGCGCTTGGCTGCGACGCGCTGCGGAACCTCGCGGACCGAAGCCAGCGCGGCGGCCTGGTCCTCGCTCGGTGCGCGGGGCGCGGCCAGATCGGGCTCGGCGCCTTCGGCTCCGGCCTCGTGGTACTCGGCATCTTCGTTGACGCACCACACGTCATAGACGCGGGCTTCGGCCAGGATGTTCTCCACCGTCAGCATCGCGGTCATCATCGCGTGATCCTGGTTGTTGTAGCGGTGCATGCCGTTGCGGCCGACCAGATGCAGGTTGGGATGGGCGGCTTCAAGCTCGCCCCGAACCGCCGCGACATGGGCCGCATAATCCTCGTCATAGACCGGATAGGCCTTTTCCTGGCGCACCACCGCCCCGCCGAACACCTGCTCGGCGGAAACGAGGCCCAGCTGCGCCAGCTCGCGGGTGGCGAGCGCGATAAGCTCGTCATCGGCCATCGACCACAGGCCGTCGCCTTCGAAGCAGAAGTATTCCAGGCCGACGCAGGCCACGCCCGCTTCGGGCACCATTTCGGGCGACCACGAGCGGAAGTTCTGGATCCGGCCAACCTTGACCTTGCTGTCG
>JBJTMC010000007.1:0-3782 GCA_046063325.1 Novosphingobium sp. | reverse complement strand
ACAAGGGTCATCACTGATCCATCGCCGTCCGCACTGGACAGAATGCGCCCCGGCCGTCACGGTCGGGGCGTTTTCGTTGGGAGAGACGCAATGCCCGAAATGCGGATGATCGACACCGGTTCTGCCACGCTGCGCTGCGCGATCGAAGGCAGCGGCCCGCTGGCGATCCTGGTCCACGGCTTTCCCGAAAGCTGGTATTCGTGGCGTCATCAGATCACGCCGGTGGCCGATGCCGGGTTCACCGCCTGCGCGATCGACGTGCGCGGCTATGGGGGATCGGACAAGCCGCCGCAGGTCGCGGACTATACGCTGGAAGCGATTGCGGGCGATCTGATCGGCCTGGCCGATGCGCTTTCGCCCGATGCGCCGGTGGTGCTGATCGGGCACGACTGGGGCGCCCCGATCGTGTGGAACACCGCCTTCATGCACGCGAACCGGGTGCGGGCCGTGGCGGGGCTCTCGGTGCCGTTCGCAGGCGCTCCGCAGCGCCCGTTCACCGAGGTGTTCCGCGAACATTTCACTTCGCAGGGGCGGTTTTTCTATCAGGAATACTTTCAGCAGCCCGGGATCGCCGAGGCCGAAGCCGAGGCCGATCCGCGCCGGTTCATCGAGACGATGATGTATTCGATCGCGGGCGATGTTGCCCCGGGCAACTACTGGGACAAGGAGCTGGGTGCGACCTTCCTGCAAGGCCTGCCCGCGCCGCAGCCGGTGCCGTGGCTGACCAGCGCCGACCTCGATTACTATGAGGCAGAGTTCAAGGCTTCGGGTTTTCGCGGGCCGCTCAACCGCTATCGCAACCATGAACGCGACTTCGAATGGCTCAAGGGAATGCAGGGCCAGGTGCTGGCCCAGCCGTGTCTGTTCATCGGCGGCAGCCGCGATCCGGCGACCACGCTGTTCGGCGCGGTGGCGGATCCGATCAGCATGATGCGGATGTTCGCGCCCAAGTTAGAGGGCCACGTTCTTGAAGGCGTCGGCCACTGGACCCAGCAAGAGCGTCCGCAAGAGGTCAACGCTTTGCTGATCGACTGGTTGAAGCGGCTGGATTGAGGGTCGGATCTTGTCCCCGGCCGCGGGGCGAACAGAGCTTGTTGGAAAGTCCCCCTTTCCAGCCCATGCCCAGCCGCTTATAGCGCCCGCAGCCATGAGCACCGCGCCCGCCCAACCGATTCCCTTGCCCGCCGATTGGCGCGATTTCCTGTCGCTGACCAAACCGCGGGTGATGAGCCTGGTGATCTTTACCGGGCTGTGCGGAATGCTGGCGGCGCCGGTTGCGGTCGATCCCGTGCTGGGCTTCGTCGCGATCCTGTGCATCGCAATCGGGGCGGGCGGCAGTGCTGCGCTGAACCAGTGGTGGGAAGCCGATCTTGACGCGCGGATGAAGCGGACCGCCAAACGTCCGCTTCCTGCCGGGCGAATGGACCGGACGACGGCCCGCGATTTCGGGATCGCGCTGTCGGTCGGCTCGGTGCTGGTCATGGGGCTGGCGGTAAGCTGGCTGGCGGCCGCGATCTTGGCCTTTTCGATCTTCTACTACGCGGTGATCTACACGATCTGGCTCAAGCCGCGCACACCCCAGAACATCGTGATCGGAGGCGGGGCAGGGGCCTTTCCGCCGATGATCGGGTGGATTGCCGCAACCGGCGATGTAACCCTGATGCCGGTGCTGCTGTTCGCGATCATCTTCTTCTGGACCCCGCCGCACTTCTGGGCGCTCGCGCTGTTTGTCGAGACCGACTATGCCGCCGCGGGTATTCCGATGATGCCGGTGGTGGCTGGGCACCAATCCACCCGCCGCCAGATCCTGGTCTATGCCGTGCTGATGCTGCCGGTGGCGATGGCGCCGTTCTGGCTGGGCGTTGCGGGCTGGCTCTATGGCGCTTCGGCACTGCTGCTTTCGGCGGTGTTCCTGCTGCTGGCCCTGCGGGTCGCCGTATTCCGCGGTTCGGCCGGGGATATGGACATGCGGCCCGAAAAGCGTCTGTTCGGCTATTCGGTGCTCTATCTGTTTATCCTGTTCGCCATGCTGGTGGCGGACCGCTTTCTGGTGGGATGAGACGTGAACGATCCGCAAGACCTTGATCCGGCCGAGCAGCGCAAGCGCATCATAGCCGGACGTAACCGCGCCCTGGCGCTGGTCCTTTTCGGTCTGGTGGTGCTGTTCTTTGCAATCACCATCGCCAAAATGAAATAGGCGACCGGTCGTGGCCAGCGCTCCGCCCATGAACAACCGCAACCGCCGCACGGCCACGATTGCCGGCGCAGTCGCGCTGGGCATGCTGATCCTCGGCTTTGCCTCGGTCCCGCTCTACCGGGTGTTCTGCCAAGTCACCGGCTATGGCGGGACCACCCAGCGCGCCAGCCTGTCCGAAGCGGGCCGCGTAGCAACCGGGGCGGGAATGATTTCGGTCCGTTTCGATGGCAACGTCGATCCCGACCTGCCGTGGAAGTTCGAACCGATGCAGGTCACCCAGGACATGGCGATCGGCACCCGCAAGATGGCGTTCTACAAGGCGACCAACACGTCGGACCGGCCGATCACAGGGGTGGCCAGCTTCAATGTCTCGCCCGATCAGGCGGGGATCTATTTCAAGAAGATCCACTGCTTCTGCTTCAACCAGCAGACCCTGCAGCCGGGCGAAACAGTGGAAATGCCGGTGCAGTATTTTGTCGATCCGGCGATCCTGAACGATCCCGAGACGTCGCGCATCAAGCAGATCACGCTCAGCTATACCTTCCACATTTCGGCCCAGCCCGACGCGGCGGGGAAAGTGACATCAAAGGCACTGGACCCGGTGCCTGCGGCGCGATAAGGGCCGAAGCGTAACGGGAGGGCGGCCCACGCCCGCAACAGGACATATTTGGGGACCAGACAGACAATGGCCGGCACCACGAACCACGACTATCACATTCTTGAGCCCGACTATCTGCCGTTCCTCGGCTCGATGTCGGCGGTCACCATGACCAGCGGTGGCGTAATGGCGATGCACCCGGACTGGGCTGGCGGCATCGGCAAGTACATCCTGGCGCTCGGTTTCTTCGGCGTGCTGCTGACGATGTTCCTGTGGTGGTCCAAGGTGGTGAAGGAATCGCACGAAGGCTATCACACCCCGGTCGTGCAGCTGCACCTGCGCTATGGCATGCTGCTGTTCATCGCCTCGGAAGTGATGTTCTTCGTCGGCTGGTTCTGGGCCTTCTTCGACTTTTCGCTGTTCCCATCGACCATCTCCGAGGTGGTTGGCGGGCAATGGCCGCCCAAGGCGATCGAAGCGGTAATGAACGCGTGGGACCTGCCGCTGCTCAACACCCTGATCCTGCTGTGCTCGGGCACCACGGTGACCTGGGCGCACCACTGCCTGATCCACGGTGACCGCGAAGGTCTGAAGAAAGGCCTGTGGGCCACGATCCTGCTGGGCCTGCTGTTCAGCTCGATCCAGGCTTACGAATATGTCCACGCGCCGTTCCCGTTCGGCCAGAACACCTATGGCAGCGCCTTCTACATGGCGACGGGCTTCCACGGTTTTCACGTGATCATCGGCACGATCTTCCTGATCGTCTGCCTCAAGCGTACCTACAACGGCGATTTTACCCCCAAGCAGCACTTCGGCTTTGAAGCGGCGGCCTGGTACTGGCACTTCGTCGACGTCGTCTGGCTGTTCCTGTTTGTCTGCATCTACGTGTGGGGCAACTGGGGCTACGCAGTCGAATAATGGCGGGCGAAACGCCTGAACCGAAAGGGCAGCCCGGCATCGTCGCGGCTGCCCTTTTCGGTCTTTGCC
>JBJTMC010000240.1:0-5386 GCA_046063325.1 Novosphingobium sp. | reverse complement strand
GGCGGACCCGACGGCGGCAACGGCGGCAAGGGCGGCGACATCATTTTCGAGGCGGTCGCCGGACTGAACACCCTGATCGACTTCCGCTATGCCCAGCACTTCAAGGCCCCGCGCGGGGTCCACGGTTCGGGTAAGGACCGCAACGGCGCGGCGGGCAAGGATCTGGTGGTCAAGGTTCCGGTCGGCACCCAGCTGATCTCGGACGAAGACCGCGAGACCGTGCTGCTCGATCTGACCGAGGCCGGCCAGCGCGTGACCTTCCTAGAAGGCGGGCTCGGTGGGCGCGGCAACGCCAGCTACAAGACCAGCACCAACCGCGCTCCGCGCCAGCACCAGCCGGGCGAGATGGGTGAGGAAATGTACGTCTGGCTGCGCCTGAAGCTGCTGGCCGACGCGGGCCTGGTCGGCCTGCCCAATGCCGGCAAGAGCACCTTCATCAACAAGATCACCAACACGAAGGCCAAGGTCGGCGACTATGCCTTTACCACACTGACCCCGCAGTTGGGCGTGGTGCGCCACCGTAACCGCGAATTCGTGCTGGCCGACATTCCCGGTCTGATCGAAGGCGCGGCCGAGGGTGCGGGGATCGGCGACCGGTTCCTGGGCCATATCGAGCGCTGCCGGGTGCTGATCCACCTGATCGACATCAACGGCACCGATCCGGCCGAAGCGCTGGAAATCATCGAGGACGAGCTCGAGGCCTACGGCGGCGGGTTGGATCAAAAGCCCCGCCTGATCGCGCTTAACAAGGTCGATACAGTCGACCGCGAGCTGGTCGATGCCTTCATCAAGGAACTGAAGGCCGCGGGCGCGAAGAAGGTCTATCCGATCTCCGGCGCGACCGGCAAGGGCATGGACGCGCTGCTCGACGCGGTGATCGAATACCTTCCCGCCGCAACCGGAACCGAGCGCCCGGCGGGCGAACAGGAAGCGGGCGAAGAAAAGCCCTGGTCGCCGGTTTGACCGCCAAAGGTTGCATAAACCGCGCATTCCCGTAATCGGCAGGCGATGACGATCGCCCGCCTGTCCGATCTGGCTGACAAGGCCGCCTGCCCTCGGTTGGTGGTAAAGGTCGGATCGTCGCTGCTGGTCGGCAAGGACGGGGTGCGGCGGGCCTGGCTGGAAGGGCTGGTGGCAGAGATCGCCGCAGCCCGGGCGCGCGGGCAGGAGGTGATCGTGGTGTCGTCCGGCTCGATCGCGCTCGGCGCGGCGCGGCTGGGGCTCGACAAGGGCGGGCGCGGAAGCCTGGCCGATGCGCAGGCCGCCGCCGCCGTGGGCCAGATCGCGCTGTCGGGCCTGTGGGCTGACCTGCTGGGCGCACACGGGATCACCGCGGCGCAGTTGCTGCTGACGCTGGAGGATCTGGAGGATCGGCGGCGCTACCTTAACGCCACCGCAACCCTGACCCGGCTGCTCGATGCCGGGGCGGTGCCGGTGATCAACGAGAATGACAGTGTCGCCACCCAGGAAATCCGTTTTGGCGATAACGACCGGCTGGCCGCGCGGGTTGCCCAGGCGGCGCAGGCCAGCGCGGTGCTGCTGCTGTCCGATGTCGACGGGCTTTTCGATCGCAATCCGGCCGAGCCGGATGCCTCGCTCTTGCCCGAAGTGCGTGGGGTGACGGCCGAAATTCACGCGATGGCGACCGGGGGCAGCTCCTCGGGCATGGGATCGGGGGGCATGACCAGCAAGCTCCAGGCCGCAGAGATTGCCGAACGGGCCGGGATCGCACTGGCGATCGCATCGGGCCTGCACGATGCGCCGGTGGCCCGGGTGACCCGGCAAGGAATCGGCACCCTGTTCCTGCCGCGTCGCAAGGACGCCGGGCGCAAGGCCTGGCTGGGCGGGCGGCTGCGGCTGAAGGGCGCGCTGGTGATCGATGCCGGGGCGGCGCGGGCGCTGGGCAAAGGGTCAAGCCTGCTGGCGGCCGGGATCGTCTCGGTCGAGGGCGAGTTCCTGCGCGGCGATGCGGTAGCGGTGCGGGGGGAAGGCGGCAAAGTGCTGGCCCACGGCTTGGCCGAATACGATGCCCTGGAATGCGCGCGGCTGATGGGACGACAATCGGCCGAACACGCCGCGATCCTGGGCTATGCCCCGCGTTCCGCCGTGGTCCACCGCGACCAGATGGTCGTGCTGTGACGATAGCCGTGACCGGGGCGACCGGTTTCGTCGGCCAGGCGCTGCTCGACCGGGCCGGCGATCAAAGCGTGGCGGTCAGGGCGCTGGCACGCCGGGCGCAGGCTGCGCGGGCCGGGGTAGAGTGGGTCGGCGGCGATCTTGGCGACAAGCAGGCCTTGCGGCGGCTGGTCCGCGGGACCGAGGCGGTGATCCACGTTGCTGGGGTGGTCAATGCCCCCGACCCCGCCGGGTTCGAGGCGGGCAATGTCACCGGCACCCTCAACCTGATCGAGGCTTGCCTGGCCGAAGGCGTCCAGCGCCTGATCCACGTTTCGTCGCTTTCCGCGCGCGAGCCGGACCTGTCGGTTTACGGCGCGAGCAAGGCACGGGCGGAAAAGCTGGTCCGCGCCTCGGGCCTTGACTGGACGATCGTTCGCCCGCCCGGGATTTACGGCCCGCGCGATACCGACATTTTCGAGATGTTCCGCATGGCCCGCTGGGGGCTGATGCCAATGCCCCCGCGCGAGGGACGAGCGAGCTATATCCACGTCGATGACCTTGCGCGGCTGCTGCTGGCGCTGGTTCCAGGCGGCGAGGAGGTGAGCCACCAGACTTTCGAGCCGGACGATGGGCGCGATAATGGTTGGAGCCATTACGAGTTCGCCCGCGCGATCGGCTGGGCGATGGGGCGGCGGCCGCGGGTGGTCCACCTCAGCCGCGCCTCGCTGGAACGCGCGGCCCGCGCTGATCGCTTTATCCGCCGCGCCCGGGCCAAGCTGACCCAGGACCGGGCCGGTTACATGAGCCATCCCGACTGGGTGGTCAGCCGCGGCGCGCTGCCTCCGCCCGCGCTTTGGACCCCGCAAGTGCCGACCCGTGAGGGCTTGAAGGCGACCGCGGAATGGTACCGCGCCAACCGCTGGCTCTGACCGGGTCCGGTCAGTCCCGGAAGACCCCCGCCAGCCATTGGTCCCGCAGCGCGAACTTCTGGATCTTGCCCGATCCGGTCAGCGGCCATTCGCTGACTTCGATCCAGTGGCTGGGGGTTTTCTGCGCGGCGATCTGGGCGCGGCAGTGGGCAACCAGCACGGCCGGATCGAGGCTTGCTCCCGCGGCCATCCGGACGAAGGCGGCCACCGCCTCGCCAAACCGGGGATCGGGCACCCCGACCACGGCAACTTCGGCCACATCGGCGTGTTCAAGCAGGACATTCTCGATCTCGGCCGGGAACAGGTTTTCGCCGCCGCGAATGATCATGTCCTTGACCCGCCCGGTGATCTTCAGGAACCCGCGGCTGTCCATCGTGCCAAGGTCCCCGGTGTGGAGCCAGCCATCGGCATCGATGGTTCGGGCGGTGGCTTCGGGATCGTCGTTATAGCCCAGCATCAGGCTGTAGGCGCGGGCGCAGACCTCGCCAACGGTATCGACCGGGACGATCGCACTGGTTGCGGGGTCGCGGATCGACAGTTCGGTGTGGGGCATGGCCTGGCCGACCGTGTGCAGCACATCGTCAAGCGGATCGCCCGGCCGGGTCTGGGTCAGCAGCGGAGAGGTCTCGGTCTGGCCGTAGACGGTATAGAAGCCGCAGCCCAGACGCTCCATGATCTGTCGGATCAGTTCGGGCGGGACCATTGAGCCGCCCGATCCGGCGAACCGGACGCTGGCGAAATTGCGCGGGCTGGCCGCGTCAGCCTCAAGCATCGCGATCAGCATCGTCGGCACGCCCATCATCCCGATCACGCCCTCGCTTTCGATCAGGGCAATGGCGCTGTGCGGATCGAACTGGCGCGGCAGGATCATCCGACACCCGAACTGGACCGCGCCCAGCACGGCCATGCCGCAGCCCGCGGTATGGAACAGCGGCATGATCGCCAGAAGCGACGCGCCGGGCTCCATCCCCAGGCGAGCAAAGCCGTGGCGGGCGTTGTTGGTGATGCCGTGGTGGTGCAGCACCACGCCCTTGGGAAAGCCAGTGGTGCCCGATGTGTACTGGATCTGCACCGCGTCGCGCGGATTGACGGTAGGGAGGGGTCCCACCGGTCCGGCTTCATGGAACAGCGCGGCGGGATCCTGCAGGTCGATCACTTCGCGGATTGCCGCGATGTCGGCGGTCACCCCGGCGGCGATCCGGGCCATCGGATTGCCGCGGAATGCCTTGACCAGGAACAGCCCGACTGCCTGCGACTGCTCAAGCACGTATTTGAGCTCGCGCGCCTGATAGCCCGGGTTGACCGTGACCAGCACCAGCCCGGCCAGGCCGAAGGCATACTCGGCCAGAACCCATTCGGGCAGGTTGGGCGCCCAGACCGCGACGCGTTCGCCCGGGCGGTAGCGGGTCAGCAGGGCGCGGGCGAGGCGCTCGCTGTCTGCCAGCAATTCGGCATAGCTCCACCGGCGGGCAAGCTGCCCATCGCCATCAACCTCCTGCAGCGCGGGCGCGTCCGGGGTTCGTGCCGCCGCCGCGCGCAGGACGCCGCCAACCGTCGTCTCGGCCAGATCCTCATCGGTTTGGGCGGGGCAGTAGGACTCGGTCAGGCGAAGCGTGTACATCGGCACCTCCGCAGGCCCGGCTTGACGCTACGTCAAGCGGCCCTGTGCGGCGATGTGAACCGACATGCCGGGCAAATGCAAACGATTTGCCATCGGCGGCCTAGAACGCGGGATCGTATCCCGGAGGCAGTTCTTCGGCGGCGCCTTCCAAGTGGATGCCGCATTCGGTCTTGTCCCAGCCCTTCCAGCGGCCTGAACGCGGATCTTCACCGGCCGCGACCTTGCTGGTGCAGGGCATGCACCCGATCGACGGATAGCCCTGCTCGACGAGGGGATGCGGCGGGAGCCCGGTGGCATCGAAATAGGCTTCGACCTGATCGCTCGACCAATCGGCAAGGGGGTTGATCTTGAGCCGTCCGGCCTGGTCGGTGCGATCGATCTCGAAGCGTTTCAGGCCGGCGCGACCCGCACTCTGGAAGCCCTTGCGACCGGTAATGCTGGCGTCGAAATGCGTCAGCGCCGCGGCTAGCGGCTGGACCTTGCGCAAATCGCAGCAGCCATCGGGATCGTAGGACCAGCGTAAACCGTTCGCATCGCGCGCCGCCAGCAATTCCGGATTGGGTGTGAGGTTGACGAGGTTGGGCATGCCCAGCCGTTTCATGATGGTATCGCGGTAAGCCAGCGTTTCGGGGAAATGCTTGCCGGTTTCCAGAAACAGGACCGGGACCGAGCGGTCGATCGAGGCGATGAGGTGCAGCAGCACCGCGCTCTCGGCGCC
>JBJTMC010000239.1:0-16105 GCA_046063325.1 Novosphingobium sp. | reverse complement strand
CCGGTCAAAAGTGCCCTGATCGTAACCGACCAGGTCCATCTTGTTCACCGCCAGCACCAGGTGGCGGATCCCCAGCAAGTGGCACAGGTACGAATGCCGCCGGGTCTGGACCAGCACGCCCTTGCGCGCGTCGACCAGGATCACCGCCAGGTCGGCGGTGCTGGCCCCGGTCACCATGTTGCGGGTGTACTGTTCGTGCCCCGGGCAATCGGCGACGATGAACTTGCGCTTCTCGGTGTTGAAGAAGCGGTAGGCGACGTCGATCGTGATGCCCTGCTCACGCTCGGCCGCAAGACCATCGACCAGCAGCGCGAAGTCGATCTCCTGGCCCTGGGTGCCCTGCTTCATGCTGTCGCTTTCCAGCGCCGAGAGCTGGTCCTCGAAGATCATCTTGCTGTCGTAGAGCAGCCGTCCGATCAGCGTCGACTTGCCGTCATCGACGCTGCCGCAGGTGATGAAGCGCAGCATGTCCTTGTGCTGGTGGCGCGTCAGATAGGCGTCGATGTCCTCGGCGATCAGGGCGTCGGTCCGGTAGATGGCGTCGGTATCGGTCATCTCACATCCTCGTCGCCCCGTGCTTGACACGGGGCCAGGCTTCTCTTGTGCGCCGACCAAGCCGAACCCCGGATCAAGTCCGGGGTTGACGTTTCGGAACGCTGCGCATTCCGTGGCACGTCAAAAGTACCCCTGCTGCTTCTTGACTTCCATCCCCGCCCCGCCCGCGTCCTTGTCGATCGCGCGGCCCTGGCGTTCGCTGGTGGTGGTCAGCAGGGTTTCCTGGATCACTTCGGACAGGGTGCCGGCCCTGGACTCAACCGCGCCGGTCAGCGGATAGCAGCCCAGGGTGCGGAAGCGGATCGAGCGTTCCACCGGAACCTCGCCGGGGCGCAGCGGAAAGCGATCGTCGTCGACCATCAGCAGCAGCCCGTCGCGCTCCACGGTCGGGCGCGGCGCGGCGAAATAGAGCGGGACGATCGGAATGCCTTCGAGCTGGATGTATTGCCACACGTCCAGTTCGGTCCAGTTGCTGATCGGGAAGACCCGGATGCTCTCGCCCTTGTGCTTGCGCGCGTTGTAGAGGTTCCACAGCTCGGGCCGCTGGTTCTTGGGATCCCAGCCGTGGCTGGCGGTGCGGAACGAGAAGATCCGCTCCTTGGCCCGGCTCTTTTCCTCGTCGCGCCGCGCGCCGCCGAAGGCCGCATCGAACTGCCACTTGTCGAGCGCCTGTTTGAGCCCCTCGGTCTTCCACATGTCGGTGTGGAGCGCGCCGTGGTCGAACGGGTTGATCCCCTGCTCCGCGGCTTCGGGGTTCTGATAGACCAGCAGGTCCATCCCGCTTTCGCGCGCCATCCGGTCGCGCAGCTCGTACATCGCCCGGAACTTCCAGGTGGTATCGACGTGGAGCAGCGGGAACGGCGGGGGCGCGGGGTAAAATGCCTTGCGCGCCAGGTGCAGCATGACCGCGCTGTCCTTGCCGACCGAATAGAGCATCACCGGACGCTCCGCCTCGGCCACCACTTCGCGCAGGATGTGGATCGCTTCGGCTTCAAGCCGCTGGAGGTGGGTCAGATTGGCAGTCATTGCGGGGCTCACCTAGCGAGCCTGCCCGGCAATTGCGAGCATAGCAATTCCTTGCCCGGGGCAAGTTCGGCTGTTGCAGTCCAGATTGTATGCATTACAAACGATCTGGACTCGCGGCCGGAGCCGCAGCGCTGGAGAGACCCGCCATGGCGACCGATAACACCATCACCTTCTACGACCTGCAACACGCCAGCGGCGCGACCACCAGCCCGTTCGTCTGGGCAACCAAGTACGCGCTGAAGCACAAGGGGTTCGACCTCAAGGTGGTCGACGGCGGGTTCACCGGGATCATGGAGCGCACCGGCGGGCGCAGCGAACGGCTGCCCGCGATCGTCGATGACGGCAAATGGGTGCTCGATTCGTGGCTGATCGCCGAATACCTCGATGAAACCTACCCCGACCGGCCGACCCTGATCCCCGCCCCCTCGCTCAAGCCGCTGATCGAATTCCTCGAAGGCTGGCTGTGGAAGACCGCGGTGGGCCCGTGGGTGCGCGCCTATGCCGTGCAGTACCGCGACCGCTGCAAGCCCGAGGACGTGGCCTATATCACAGAAAGCCGCCTCAACATGTGGGGCGCGCCGTGCGAGGAACTGGTCAAGGGCCGCGAAGAGGTGTTCGGCAAGGTCCTGCCCGAACTGGAACCGCTGCGAAATCTGTTGCGGGAGCGCAAGTGGCTGGGCGGCGACGCGCCCAACTATGCCGATTACCGCGCGCTGGCGGTGTTCCTGTGGGCCGCGAGCTGCGCCGACGTGCCGCCGATGACCGATGACGAACCGCTGCGCGACTGGATCGACCGGGGCTTCGATCTCTACGGGGGGCTCGGCCGGATCGCGGGGATGAGCCCGCTGTTCGGCTATCAGCCGCGCCCTGGCGATCCCGAACCGTTCGACCGCAACCCGCGCGTATTCGGCCTCACCAGCCGCAACACCGGCCCACAATCGACCGCATCGGAAACGGCACGGCTCAAGGGTTGAGTTTGCGGGGTTGGTTTTGATTCAGGTTCACGCAGGCGCTGCGAGATGGCGCGCTTCGGGCATGGCACCGCCCCCGCCGGCGAACGCGGGATAACGCCAGGGAAATTTGCACGCGGACGGGGCGACCGGCGCGAGGGGGCCCGGGCCATACGGGCTTGGCTGGCGCTCCCATCGGGCGAGGGGTTGAGGAGCGAAGCACCGGATTCTACTCAACGCGGCCCTTGGTGCACGGCGGGGCGGGTCGGGCTCGCAGGCATGCCGCCGTTCCGTCGGAGCATACTCCGAACTTGCGCGGCCAAAGATCGAAGGCCGCTCCGTGCACCGTTCATGTGCGGACGCTTCCGCCTGGGGGGAAACGCGCCGGTCGCAAAGCGGGGACAAGAGGGGCGAAACGCGTATCCGCCCCCGCACCCGCCGCGGGGTCAGTGGTTACTGACGGCGGCGCATATAACCGATATGGTTCAAAATGTCAAGACCTTTGGCCATACCGACCCGCCTGGAACGGGGCTGCGGATCAGGCCGGCTTGCGGCGCTGCAGGCCAGAGCGCTTGCAGCTGGCCACCAGTTCGCCGCGCTGGTTCCACGCCTCGTGCCGGAAGGTCACGATCCCGGCATCCGGGCGGCTTCTGGATTCGCGCAGTTCCAGCACCTCGGTAACGATGTTCAGGGTATCGCCGATGAACACCGGCTTGGGAAAGCGCACCTCGTCCCAGCCCAGGTTGGCGACCGCGGTGCCCAGCGTGGTATCCCCCACGCTGACCCCGACCATCAGGCTGAGCGTGAAGCACGAATTGACCAGCACCTGGCCGTATTCGCTGCCCTTCATGTATTCCCCGTCAAGGTGCAGCTGGGCGGGATTGTGGCTCAGGGTCGTGAACAGCAGGTTGTCGGTTTCGGTCACCGTCCGGCGGATCGCGTGCTCAAAGCGTTGGCCCACGGAAAGCTCTTCAAACCACAGTCCCGGCATCGCCATTCTCCCTTGCACGCAGGCCCTGCCCTAACAGCGAGTTTCGGCCCGAACCAGTCCCAGCGTTTGGAAGCGCTCCCAAAGTCTGCGGGGATATGTATACGTATGGGGCTGGACAATGCGGCGGGTCTTGCCATGACTACGCTGTCACAAGCGCCGGGATGCACCGGCGGAATCAAGGAGAGGGCAATGGCAGCGCCAATAACCGGATCGGGTGCGGCAAGCGGGGGAGCCGCAAAGGGCAGCCGCACGACGACCGTGCTCATGCTGGTGTTCGCGGTATTCTTCCTGCTGGGCGGGGTGACCAACATCAACGATCTGCTGGTCGGCAAGTTCAAGCCGATGTTCCAGCTGACCCATGCCCAGGCCAACCTGGTGCAGATGGCCTTCTTCATCGCCTATGCCCTGGTCTCGATCCCGGCCGGGATCGTGATGGGCAAGCTGGGCTATATCCGCACCTTCGTGCTGGGCTTCCTGCTGGTCGCAGGCGCGGCCTTGCTGTTCATCCCGGCATCGGCATCGGCCTCGTTCCCGGGCTTCCTGGCCGCGCTGTTCTGCATCGGCGCGGGGATCACCGTGCTGCAGGTGGCGATGAACCCGGTGATCACCACCCTGGGGCCGGTCGAAACCTCGCACAGTCGGCTGACCTTTGCCCAGGCGTTCAATTCGATCGGGGTGTTCCTGATGGTCTATGGCGGCGCCCGGGTCCTTCTGGGCGATGCCAAGCCGATCGACGCTGCCACCGCAACGGCCGACCAACTGCAGGCCTACCGGGTCGAACAGGGCGCATCGATCGGCCATGCCTATATGGGGCTGGCGATCTTGATGCTGGCGATCGCCGCGCTGTTCTGGATGTTCCGTTCGGTCCTCGATCACGCCAAGGCCGAGGAAGCCAAGGTCGAGGGCACTCTTGCGCTGCTGAAAAGCAACCGCCGCGTCCAGCTCGGCGCGCTGGGGATCTTCACCTATGTCGGCGCCGAAGTGGCGATCGGATCGAACCTGATTGCCTATCTGGGCGATCAGAGCGTGATGGGGCTGAGCCTGGAGGCTGCCGGCAAGCTGGTGGCCTATTACTGGCTTGGCGCGCTGATCGGCCGCCTGGCCGGGGGCTTCATCCTGCGGCTGGCCAAGCCGGGCCGGGTGCTGACCGCCTTTGCCGCCGGAGCGATCGGCCTGATCCTGGTTTCGGCGATGAGCAGCGGCGCGGCATCGGGCTTTGCCCTGGTCGCGGTTGGCCTGTGCAATTCGCTGATGTTCCCGACGATCTTCAGCCTTGGCACCGAAGGCCTGGGCGAACGCACCCCGCAAGGTTCGGGCATCCTGTGCACCGCGATCGTCGGCGGAGCGATCATTCCCTACCTGTTCGGAACCGTCGCTGACGTGACCCACGATCTGCGCCTGGCGCTGATCGTTCCGGCGCTGTGCTATGGCTTCATCGCGCTGTTCGGGATCTGGGCGGTCAGCAACCCCAGCAGCGGCAAGAGCGGGACCCAGGGTCCGGTCTACGATTGATCGCGAACGGGCGGGTTCAGGCCCGCCCGGTCACCCCGGCCAGATGGGTGGGATCGATCCCGGATTCGCGCCAGCAGGCGGTCCAGCGCGCTTCGGGCGGGGTATCATAAAGCACCGCGGCGCTGCCCGCGGCGGTCTGCCAGCCGTGGCGCTGCATCTCGCCCTCAAGCTGGCCCGCGCTCCACCCGGCATAGCCCAGCGCCACCACAAAGCGCGCCGGGCCGGTCCCTTCGGCCACAGCCTTGAGGACGTTGAGCGACGAGCTCATCGCGCAAAGCGTGCCAGCCTGGATCGTGCCGGGGCCATGCCAGTCCGGCGTGTGCAGCACGAACCCGCGCTGCGGTTCGACCGGGCCGCCATCCAGCACCGGACCATCCGCCACGCGCGCGGGATCCAGCCCGACATTTTCGAACAGGTCGTGCAGACTGAGATCGCCGCGGACCTTGCCCAGCCCCACGCCCAGCGCGCCATCGCCATCGTGCGCCATCATCGCGATCACCGCATGGTCAAACCGCGGATCGCCCATTCCGGGCATGGCGAGCAGGAACTTGCCGGCAAGATACTCTGACTCGGTCATCGCGCGCAGGATAGCGCACCCGGACCCGGAACCAAAAACCTCAATCGCGCGGCAGCAGGTGTTTCTGGACCTTGCCGCTGGCGGTGCGCGGGATCGTTTCGGTGATCACCACCCGGACCGGCACCTTGAACCGGGCGAGCCGGGCCCGGCAGTGATCGATCACCTGGTCTTCGGACAGGCTGGCTCCGGCCCGCGGGATCACGAAGGCGCGGCCAACCTCGCCCCAGCGTTCGTCCGGAACCCCGATCACCGCGGCTTCGGCCACTTCGCCCAGTTCGGCCAGCACCGCCTCGACCTCGGCCGGATAGACGTTTTCGCCGCCCGAGATGTACATGTCCTTCTTGCGGTCAACCAGGTAGTAGAACCCGTCGGCGTCCTGCAGTGCGGCATCGCCGGTCTTGAACCAGCCATCGTGGAAGGCCTTGGCGGTCAGGTCAGGCTGGTTCCAGTAGCCCTTGGTGACGCTGGGCCCCTTGACCCACAGCTCGCCGGTTTCGCCCCGGGCCACGTCCCGGCCTTGCTCGTCGACGATCCGGGTCTGCACCGCCAGCAGCGGCAGCCCGCAGGACCCGGCCTTTTCGATCAGCCGCTCGACATCGAGCACCGGCATCGCGAAGTTTGAGCAAGTCTCGCTCATCCCGAAGCCATCGGAAAAGCGGATCCCGGCCCGGGCAAAGCGTTCAACCTGGGCCTTGGGATTGGGCGCGCCGCCGGTGACGTACATCTTCAGGCCGTGGAACTTCTCCGGCGCGAAATCGGGATGCTGCCACAGCGTGGTCGCCATCTGCGGGACCGAGAAGTAATGGGTAATACCCAGCGCCGGATCGGCGATCCGGGCAATCGTTTTCGCCGGATCGAACCCGGCGCTGATCCACACCGTCCCGCCCGCCACGATCGGGACCCTGACCGCCGCGAACAGGCCCGCGGTGTGGAACATCGGCATGTCGCACAGGAACACGCTTTCGTAGGATACCAGGCTGCCGTTGATGAAGTTGGCCGGGCCCCAGAAAGCGTTCTCCTCGCTGATCATCACCCCCTTGGGCCGCCCGCTGGTGCCGCTGGTATAGAGCAGCGTGGTCGGCGCATCCCAGCCGCGCCGGGCCCTGTCCGGCGCGCGGGCGCCGGGTGTGCCGAGCGAATCGAGATCGGCCAGCAGCAAGCGTTCGGCCGGGCTTTCCGGCACGGTGAATTCGGCGTCGTGGAAAAAGAGCACCGGATCGGCGTCTGCCATCAACGCCGCGATCTCGGCGCCGGCCAGCCGCCAGTTATAGGGCACGAAGATCGCGCCCGCGCGCATGCAGGCCAGCTGCAGCACCAGCAGGTTCGGATGGTTGCGGGCCAGCGCGGCGACCCGCGCGCCACTGGCCGGGCCGAGCCGGTCGGCCAACCAGGCGGCGACGCGATCAACCGCGGCGTCAAGCTGTGCCCAGGACCAGCGCCGCCCGCTTTCCGCGCAGCCCACCGCCAGCCGGTTCGGCATGGCCACCGCATGAGTCCGGACCGAATCAATCACAATCGACATAACCTCAACCCCGCGCCATCCTGCGCTTGCGGCAGGCTGTAAAATTTGTATGCTTTGCCTACTAAATTCGATAGACTGGAAGCAACCAGAATCGCCTTTGGAGAGGTAACAGCCATGAACGAGATGACCACCATCGATCGGACCCAACGCGCCTATTCGCCCGCTGCGCAAGCCTTTCTGGCCCGCAAACCGGCGCTGTTCATCAACAACGAATGGGTTTCTTCCAGCCACGACAAGGTGATTGCGGTTGAAGATCCCACGTCGGGCAAGATCGTCGGCCATGTCGCCGATGCCTCGGACAAGGATGTTGACCGCGCGGTCGCCGCAGCCCGCGCCGCGTTCGACGATGGCCGCTGGTCGGGCCTGCCGCCGATCGTCCGCGACCGGACGATGAACCGCCTGGCCGATCTGCTTGAAGCCAACGCCGATCTGTTCGCCGAACTGGAAGCGATCGACAACGGCAAGGCCAAGGGCATGGCCGGCGCGGTCGACGTGCCCGGCGCGATCAGCCAGCTGCGCTTCATGGCCGGCTGGGCCAGCAAGGTCGCGGGCGAAACCACCGCGCCCTACACCATGCCGACCGGGGCGGTGTTCTCCTACACGCTCAAGGAACCGGTCGGGGTCTGCGGGCAGATCGTACCGTGGAACTTCCCGCTGCTGATGGCCGCGCTGAAGATCGCCCCGGCGCTGGCGGCGGGCTGCACGATCGTCCTGAAACCGGCCGAACAGACCAGCATCACCGCGCTCAAGCTGGCCGACCTGGTGGTCGAAGCGGGCTTCCCGGCAGGCGTGCTCAACGTGATCACCGGCAACGGCCACACCGCCGGGGACCGCATGGTCAAGCACCCGGACGTCGACAAGATCGCCTTCACCGGTTCGACCGAGATCGGCAAGCTGATCAACCGCAACGCCACCGACACGCTCAAGCACGTCACCCTTGAACTCGGCGGAAAATCGCCGGTCGTGGTGATGCCCGATGTCGATGTTGCCGCCACCGCCGCCGGGGTTTCGGGCGCGATCTGGTTCAACGCCGGGCAAGTCTGCGTCGCGGGATCGCGGCTCTATGCCCACCGTTCGGTGTTCGATTCTGTTCTGGAAGGGATGGCGCAGAACGCCCCGTTCTGGGCCCCGCGCGCCAGCCTTGATCCCGAAGCGCACATGGGCGCAATCATCTCGAAGGAACAGCACGACAAGGTGATGGGCTATATCGAGGCCGGCAAGCGCGACGGCGCCAGCGTGGCGCTGGGCGGCGATGCCCCGTCCAACGGCGGCGGCTATTTCGTCAACCCGACGATCCTGGTCGATGTGAACCCGCAGATGAGCGTGGTGCGCGAGGAAATCTTCGGACCCGTCGTGGTCGCCCAGCGGTTCGACGATCTTGACGAAGTGGCCAAGGCCGCCAACGACACCTGCTATGGCCTGGGCGCGGGCGTCTGGACCAAGGACACCTCAACCATGCTGAAGCTGGCCGGCAAGATCAAGGCCGGGACCGTCTGGGGCAATTGCCACGCGGTGATCGACGCCGCATTGCCGTTTGGCGGTTACAAGGAAAGCGGAATCGGCCACGAACAGGGCCGCCTGGGGATCGAAGCCTATCTCGAAACCAAGTCGGTGATCATCCAGCTCTAGGAGCGGGTTGCGTGACTTACGTCCACAACGCCTGGTACGTCGCGGCATGGTCCTGCGACATCGAGACGGCGAAGCCTTTCGCCGTCTCGATCCTGGGTCAGCCGGTGGTGATCTGGCGCGGTGAAGCGGGCGCGCTGGCCGCGCTTGAGGATCGCTGCGTCCACCGCCTCGCCCCGCTTTCGCTGGGGCGGTGCGAAGGCGCGAACCTGCGCTGCATGTACCACGGCCTGCTGTTCGCGCCCGACGGCAAGGTGGCGGAGATCCCTGGGCAGGACCTGATCCCGCCAAAGGCCCGGGTCCGCGCTTACCCCGTGGCCGACAAGCACGACTGGATCTGGGTGTGGATGGGCGAACCGGCCCTGGCCGACGAAGCGCTGATCCCGCCGGCCGTGGGCATTTCCGAACCCGACTGGGTGCTGGGCCACGGCCAGCTTGACTATGCGGCCGAGGCCCGGCTGGTCTGCTACAACCTGCTCGATTTCAGCCACCTGACTTATGTTCATGCACAAAGTTTCGGCGCCGGACCGGAGTTTGCGGAGTTCCAGCCGAAGATAACCCCGCTGGAACGCGGGGTCCGGGTCACGCGGTGGCTGCCCCAGGCGGTCGGTGCGCCGCGCAATCCGCACGATCAGCCGGTCGAAGCCTACCAGTCCTACGACTTCCTGATCCCGGGGGTGCTGCTGATGTGGTCGGCAAACTATCCCGCCGGATCCGCCGCGCGGCTGGGCGATCAGGCCCCGGCGATGGACGCGGCGCTATCGGGTCTCAACTTCACCAGCCAGGCCGTCACCTCGACCGGGGACGGCAGGGCGCGCTACTTCTTCTCCTGGGGCCCGCATTGCCGCGAGGGCGGCGAGGCCAAGCGCGATGCGATGATGGCTATTGCCGCGCAGGCCTTTGCCGAAGACAAGACGATGATCGAAGCGCAGCAACGGGTCATCGCGGCCACGCCCGATCCGCAAATCATGCCGACCGCTCATGACCGCGGCATTACCCTCTATAACCGGCTGGTTGAGAAACTGGCCCGGGAAAACCCCGTATCGCTGGAGACCGCCGCGTGACAATCGACCTTTCCAAGATCAAAGCCATCGACGTCCACGTCCACGCCGAGGTTTCGTGCCACGATCCCGAAGATCCGGTGATGGGCCAGTTCTTCGATGCCGCCAGCGCCTATTTCAAGGCCCCGCGCGAACGGCCCAAGATGCCCGAGATCGTGGAGATCTACCGCGAACAGCAGATCGCCTTCTGCCTGTTCACGGTCGATTGCGAAAGCGGCATCGGGGCCAAGCGCCTGTCGAATTACGAGATCGCCGAATTCGCCGCCAAGCACGACGATATCTGCATCCCCTTTGCCAGCATCGATCCGCACAAGGGCAAGCTTGGCGCGCGCGAGGCGCGTGATCTGGTGGAGAACTGCGGGGTCCGGGGCTTCAAGTTCCACGGGATCATGCAGAACGCCCACCCGGCCGACCGGATGGGCTATCCAATCTATGAAGTGATCAACGAATACAAGCTGCCGGTCATCTTCCACACCGGCCATTCCGGCATGGGCACCGGGATGCCGGGCGGCGGCGGGGTGCGGCTGAAATACGGCCAGCCGATGCTGATCGACGATGTCGCGGTCGATTTTCCCGACATGAAGATCATCCTGGCCCATCCCTCCTGGCCGTGGGTCGATGAAAGCCTGTCGATGGCGCTGCACAAGACCAACGTGTTCATCGACCTGTCCGGCTGGAGCCCCAAGTATTTCGCCCCCCAGATCATCCAGTACGCCAACGGCCAGCTGAAGAAAAAGATGCTGTTCGGCAGCGATTTTCCGCTGATCCACCCGCAGAAATGGATCGAGGCGGCCAAGGGCGTCGGCTTCAAGGATGAAGTCATGCCCGGGATCATGAAGGACAACGCCGCGCGGGTGCTGGGGCTGGCATGACGGGCGATCCGGCCGATATTCGTGGCTGGCAACGGCTGGATCCCGCGACGACCACCTCCGGGCGGCTGGAGGAGCACGATCCCGCGCGGCTCGCCGCGATCGGGGTCCGCCATGTCATCAACCTGGCCCTGGACGACCACCCCGAAGCCCTGACGGACGAGGCCGCGAAACTGGCCGCGCAGGGGATCGGCTATACCCATATCCCGGTGCCGTTCGATGCCCCGGGCGAAGACCATTACGCCGCGTTCGAAAGCGCACTGGCGGCCGCCGATGGTCCGGTCCACGTCCACTGCATCATGAACTGGCGGGTTTCCGCCTTTTTCTACCGTCGCAACCGCGCGGCGGGGATGGGTGAGGATGAAGCGTCCGCGCTGCTGTGCCAACAATGGGACCCGCGCGCCAGCGACGATCCGCGCGCGGCCATCTGGGCGCGGTTCATTGCGGCGGAGGCTGACTGATGGATTTCAGCGGCAAGCACGTCGTCATCACCGGGGCCTCGACCGGGATCGGCAAGGCCGCGGCGGCGCGAATCGCGTCCGGCGGCGGGCGGGTCACCCTGATCGCGCGGCGAGCCAAATTGCTGGAAGACCTGGTGCGCGAACTTGGCGCCAGCGCAACCCGCATCGCCGCCGATGTCGCCGATCAGGCCCAGCTTGTCGCCGCGCTCGACGCCGCGGTCGCCCGCAACGGCCCGATCGATGGCCTGTTCCTCAACGCCGGAACCGGCGGGACCTTTGCCCCGCTCGAAGCTTATTCGGACGAAAACTTCGACAGCCTGATGGCGGTCAACATGAAGTCTCCGTTCTGGGCGGTGCGCCATGTCCTGCCCGCGATGAAGGCGCGCGGGTGCGGGTCGATTCTGATCACCGGCAGCCTTGCCAGCGAGCGCGGGATGCCGATGAACGCCGGTTACGTGATGAGCAAGCACGCGGTCCTGGGCCTGGCCCGCGCCGCCGCGATCGAAGCCGCGCCGCATGGGGTGCGGGTCAACTGCCTGCTCCCCGGGTTCATCGCCACCCCGCTGCTCGATACCCTGCCGGCCGACCAGATGCCGACCCTGGCCGCCAATGTCCCGCAAGGGCGGCTGGGCAGCCCCGAAGAAACCGCCGAAGTTGCCGCTTTCCTCCTGTCCGACGCCGCCAGCCATGTCACCGGCCAGGGCTGGGCGGTCGATGGCGGGGTGCTGGGCACGCTAGCTGTGAGGTAATTCGATGACGCTCAAGTACTACCACGCCGAACCCCTGGCGAACTCGCTCAAATCGATGGTGCCGCTGAAGGAAAAGGGGCTGGCCTACCAATCGGTCTATGTCGACCTGCACAAGTTCGAGCAGCATTCGGACTGGTTCGTGGCAATCAATCCCGAAGGCCAGGTCCCGGTGCTGGACCACGACGGGACGATCATCACCCACACCACGGTTATCAACGAATACCTTGAAGATGCCTTTCCCGATGCCCAGCCGGCCGACGCGCCGCTGCGTCCGCGCGATCCCGCAGGCGCGGCGCCGATGCGGTACTGGAACAAGTTCGTCGACGAGCATGTGATGAACTTCGTCTCGATGCACGGCTGGCACCGGATGGTCGGGGTGATCGCCCGCAACATCGAGAACGGCGATTTCGAGAAGCTGATGGAAAACATCCCCCTGCCCGACCAGCGCAAGAAGTGGATGACCGCCCGGTCCGGCTTTTCCGAAGCCGATCTGGACAACGCCACCGACAAGATCGTCTACGCGCTGGTCAAGATCGAGCAGCAGCTGGGCAAGACCCGGTGGCTGGCAGGCGACACCTACACCCTGGCCGACATCAACTTCTATTCGCACTGCGGGATGATGGTGGAACGGATGTTCCCCGAGATGGAGGTGGCGGCCAAGTACCCGCGGCTGACCGACTGGCGCGATCGGGTCACAGCCCGGCCCGCCGTGGCCGAGGCGCTGAAAAGCGAGGACCGCACCCAGCCCGGGCTGCGCACGTGGAGCGGCGATCGCTGAGCCGATGGCCGGTTTCGTCCTGATCCATGGCAGCTGGCACGGCGGCTGGTGCTTCGATGAAGTGGTCCATCGGCTACAGGCCGCAGGCCACCGCGTGATCGCCCCAACCCTGCCCGGGATGGGCGGGGACGAGGCGGAGCTGCGCGCCGTTACCCTGCAAGGCTGGGCCGACTTTGCGGTGGCGCAGTGCCGGGCCCTGAAAGACGAACTGGGCGGCGCGCCGGTGGTGCTGGCCGGTCACAGCCGCGGCGGGCTGGTGGTGAGCCAGGCGGCCGAGACCGATCCGGCGGCGATGGATGCGCTGGTCTATATCTGTGCGATGATGCTGCCATCGGGGATGAGCCGCGCGCAGTTCAAGACGCTTGAGGAGCCAACGCCCGATTTCGATGCGCTGATTGCACCGGTCGGACATGGCGCCGGCACCGTGGTCGATGCCGCAGGGGCCGGGCCGGTTTTCGCCCAGCTTTCCCCACCGGAACTCGTTGCTGCGGCCCTGCCCCGGTTGCTGGCCGAACCGCACGGTCCGCGTGCAACGCCGCTGCAGCTTACTTCCGAACGCTGGGGCAGCCTGCCCCGGACCTACGTGGAGACTCTGGAAGACCGGACCATCCCGATTACCAGCCAGCGCAAGATGCAGGCCTTGACTCCCGGCGCCGCTGTGGTGACGCTTTCGGCCGACCATTCACCCTACCTCAGCGCGCCCGATGCGCTGGCCGCCGCGCTGGTTGCGGCCATTCCAGGAGGACCAGCCGATGCGTGAAGTTCGCCTCAGCCCGTCGGGCGGGTTCGACAACCACGCCCGCGAATACGGGCATATCAAGGCCCTGCCGCTGGCCAGCGCGATGGGCGCAGAAGTGGTGGCCGATCTGCGTAGCCTGTCCGACGCAGGTTTTGCGGAACTTCAGGACGCGCTGTGGCGGCACAAGATGGTGTTCCTGCGCGGGGCAAACCTGACCCACGCCGAGCACGAAGCCTTTGCCCTGCGCTGGGGGCCGTTCGCGCCCGATGCCTATACCCACGGCGTGCCCGGCCACCCCAACGTCCAACCGGTGATCAAGGAGGCCGATGCCCGCAGCAAAGGGCTGTTCGGATCGGGCTGGCACACCGATTCCCCGTTCCTGCCCCAGCCGCCGGGGGTGACGATCCTGCGCTCGGTCGAAGTGCCGCCGTTCGGGGGCGATACGGTCTGGGCCAACGGCGCGCTGGCCTACCGGATGCTGTCTCCCGCGATGCAGTCCATGCTGCGGCCGCTCAAGGTCCGGATGAGCGCGGCCAACAACGCCCGGACCCAGAAGCTGGCGGACGGCAAGGAGCTGACCTTTTCCAGCGATGCGGCCCGCGCGGCGGCGTTCGAGGGCAATGCCCATCCGCTGGTCCGCACCCATCCGGTGACCGGCGAACTCTCGCTCTATGTCGACGAGGTCTATGCCGTGGGGATCGACGGGATGAGCCAGGCCGAAGCCTTGCCGCTGCTCGACTTCCTGTGCCGCCACGTGACCCAGCACCACTTCACCTGCCGCCTGCGCTGGGAAGCCGGGATGGTGGCGCTGTGGGACAACCGCACCGCGCTGCACCTGGCGGCGAACGATTATGACGGATACCGGCGCGAGATGTATCGTACCACATTGGCGGGAGAGCGACCGGAGTAGGCGCATGACGGTTACCGACGCGATTGCTGGCTGCGAACGGACGCTGCGCGGCGCGATGCTCGCAGGTGACTTGCCGACGCTTGAGGGCCTGATCAGCGATCAGCTGATCTTCACAAACCATGAGGGCCGCCGTCTGTCGAAGCAGGACGATCTTGGCGCCGACCGCAACGGACTGGCCTTTTCGCGGCTCGATCCGATCGGCGAGCCCGCAATCGTGGCGCTTGGCGACACAGCGGTGGTGGTTACCAGCGTGGAGCTGGCCGGATCTTTTGCGGGAACCGCGTTTGCCGGCCGGTTTGCCTACACGCGAATCTGGCACCGCATGGGCGGAACGTGGCGCATTGAAGCCGGGCATTGCTCGGCATTGGATTGACCGGTCCAGTTGGACTAGTCGCCGAAGAAATTCAGTTCCAGCAGCACGTTGTTGGGGTCTGAAACGAAGATCTGACGCAGGCCGATCGCTTCGACCAGGTTGGTCTGGTGGGGCAAGGCGCGGTCGCTGATCCGGCGGATCATTTCGTCATAGCCGGTGCAATTGAGCGCGACATGGTGGACCGCGCCGGTCAGTGCGCCGGGCTGGACCTCGCGGTCATAGGCGCGCGGGCAATCGACCGAATTGATGTGCAGCACCGCCTTGCCGCCGGTGTCGTACATCCACTGCGCGTTCTGCGGGGTCAGCGGCGCGGGCGCATCGCGGCGCTCAAGGCTGAGAAACTGGCGATAGAATTCCGCCGTTTCGTCGAGCCGGTCGGTGATGATGTTGACGTGATCGAGCCAGTTTATCTGCATTTCGCCCTCCCTCAGCTGCGGAACACCACGGTCTTGTCATGGTTCAGCAGCACCCGGTCTTCCAGGTGCATCCGCACCGCTTCGGCCAGGACCCGGCGTTCCACATCGCGGCCTTTGCGGACCATATCCTCGGGCGTGTCGGAATGGGTCACGCTTTCGACATCCTGGTGGATGATTGGCCCTTCGTCGAGATCGGCGGTCACGTAGTGCGCGGTGGCGCCGATCATCTTGACCCCGCGGGCGTGGGCCTGGTGATAGGGCTTGGCCCCCTTGAAGCCCGGCAGGAAGCTGTGGTGGATATTGATGCAGCGGCCCGAAAGGAACGCGGCGAGATCATCCGACAGGATCTGCATATAACGCGCCAGCACGATCAGCTCGGCCCCGGTTTCGTTCACCACCTGCTTGATCTGCGCTTCCTGCTGCGGCTTTGTGTCCCGGGTGATCGGAAAGTGGTGATAGGGCACATCGCCGATCAGCGAGATCGACAGCGCTTCCCGGGGATGGTTGCCGATGATCCCGACCACGTCCATGCCCAGTTCGCCGATCCGGTTGCGGTAGAGCAAATCGCCCAGGCAGTGATCGAACTTCGACACCAGCAGCAGGACCTTGCGCCGCGCGCCCTTGGCCCTGAGCTGCCAGTCCATCGCATAATCCTGCGCGATCGCGGCGAAGCCTGATCGAATCGCAGCCGGATCCCCGCTGCCCGGATCGAATTCCACGCGCATGAAGAAGCGCCTGCCGTCCTGATCGTTGAACTGCTGCGCCTCCAGGATATTTCCGCCGTTTTCGGCAAGATAGCCGGTAACGCGGGCCGTAATACCGGGCTGGTCGACGCAGCTGAGAGTCAGTATCTGGGCATCGGACATTGCAATCTCTCCCTAAGCGATCGGCGCCGATCCGGCCGCCGCCTTTTCGTTTGCACTCCCTACAGAATATAGTATGCAGTGCATACAAAATTCAACATTGGAGGAGAGGGCCATGGCGGCTGCC
>JBJTMC010000042.1:0-7743 GCA_046063325.1 Novosphingobium sp. | reverse complement strand
GTGCGGCGGATCCAGCCGGTGCTGACCCGGCGCTGCGTGGCGGACAAGCTCAACCTCGAGCGGGCCCGCGCAATCCTGATCGAGGCGGCCGAACAATGTGCCCGTACCGCGCTGCCCGAACTGCTCGTGCCGGTGAAGCTTGAAGCGCTGCTGAGGCATTGGGAACCGGGCCGCAGGCTGTTCTTTGCCGATGAACTTGGCGGCACACCGGCGCTGGAGGCATTTGGCGCGTTTCAGTCCCCGGCGGCCTTGCTGGTCGGCCCCGAAGGCGGGTTCGACAAGGCAGAGCGTGATGCGATCCGCGGCCACGCTGAAGCCCATGCCATAACGCTTGGTCCCCGGCTACTACGCGCAGAAACTGCAGCAATCGCAGGCAGTTCGTTGTGGATGGCAGCCAGTGGCGATTGTTAATGGGCCGTTAGGGATGCCCGCCTATGACGGCCGAATGACTGGTCGCAGGTTTGGGCACATCGGCAGAATGAGCCGGTTGTTGCTGGCAATAACAATGGCATTTTTCGGCCTGTGGTTTCCGCAGGCCGCCCTTGCGCAGTCGGTGCAATACACCAACGCCACGTCGGGCGCGATCAACGATGTTACTTGCGGCACTGGCGGGATCGTATCACGCACCTTCAGCGTCGGCACCAGCTACACAGTGGGCGATGTCAATCTGGGCGTTTTGCTCAGCCATACCTACCGTAGCGATCTGCGGATCACACTGCGCTCGCCTGCCGGGACGACCGTCAATGTCATGCTCAACACGGGCGGATCCGGGGACAATCTGAACGATTTGTTCGATGATCAGGCGGCTAGCGCGATTTCGACCCATTCCGGCACCGTGACCGACCCGCTTACTCCAGCGCCGCCGCCCTATTCTCACACATTTCAGCCATCTGCCGCTCTCTCTGCCTTTAACGGTCAGAACGCGCAGGGCACATGGACGATGGAGATATGCGATTCGGTTGCGGGCGACGTCGGCACGTTTACGCAGGCCGATCTTTTCATAACCCCTGCGGCGGACCTGTCCCTCGCGCAGACGGTAAGCAACGCCGCGCCCAACAACGGATCAACGATTTCCTATACCCTGACCGTGGCAAACAGCGCAGTCACCAATGGCACCGCCACAGGCATTACCGTGGGCGATAGCCTGCCGGCCGGCGTAAGCTTCGTCAGTGCTACCGGCGCCGGCTCCTATAACAGCAGCACCGGTGTGTGGACGGTTGGCACTCTGGCTCCCGGGGCAAGCGCAAGTATCACCATCACGGTAACCGTTACTGCGGCATCTGGCACGGTGACCAACGTCGCGCAGATCACGGCGTCATCCCTCCCCGACCCCGATTCGACACCCAACAACGGGGTCTCGACCGAAGATGACTATGCAAGCGCCGCCTTTACCGTTTCAGCCGTATTGCCTGCACCGACCTGTCCGGCGGGCGGCACCAGGCAGAACATTCTCAATGGCGATTTTTCTTCCGGTGTCGGCCCGTCCTGGCCCAACTGGACCGCCGGTGCGGTGTGGTATGGTTCCGGAAGCGCAGCGGCTCAAAACGACACGGTCTCAGGCTCGTTGAGCCAATCGGGACTGAGCGGGCTAAATTTTGGTCCGAGTGCCGGAAACGGCGCGGTGATCGAGTTGAGCGTATGGTGGCGCAATGCAAATCCAGCCACGGGCAGCCTGGCCTCGACGCTCACGGTGTCGGTGGCGGGGACGCCCTACGCAAGGATCACCACGGATTCCAGCGCGGGCACAATCGCAAACATTGCCTATCTGAACGGGGCGTCCGGCAATCTGGCCACACTTACCGAATTCGCCACGACTGGCTGGCGAATCAACGTCCCGACCAGCGTGGCGGCAACCGGTGCTTTGACGTTCGACTTCGTCCCAGTAGGGATCGCGTCCGACGATTTCATGGTCGACAACGTTACGCTTTATACCTGTGCGCCCGGTTCGCTCACCACCGCGAAATCCAGCAGAGTTGTCAGCGATCCGATCAACAACACCAGCAATCCGAAAGCCATCCCGGGCGCGGTGGTGGAATACTGCGTACTGACTACCAACCCCGGACCGGCAACTGCGAGTTCTGTCGTGGCAACCGATGTCCTCCCGGCCAGTGTCACTTACATTGCGGGAAGCATGACCTCTTCGACCGGCTGCAGCCCCACGGCGGGCACTGCCGAGGATGACGATGCCACGGGTGCTGACGAGAGTGACCCGTGGGGCATGAGCATCAGCGGTACCACCATAACCGGCGTTGCACCGTCGCTTGCATCCTCCGCCACCTTTGCCATGCGGTACCGCGTCACTGTCAAATAAGTTTTGGCAAATGAGCTCTGACAAATAGGTTCTGGCAAACTCGCCTCCGTTTGCCTATCTCCCTGCCATGAGCACAAGACAAGTTTCAGATCGAAACGATCCGGTCATCGAAAGCCGCGACCAGCTAGTCGCCCCGATGATCGCGGGCGAAAAGCCGAAGGACCGCTGGCGGATCGGCACCGAGCACGAGAAGCTGGTCTTCGATGTCGGCGATCACCACGCGCCGTCCTATGCCGAACCCGGCGGGATTCGCGACCTGCTGATGGAAATGACCGACTTTGGCTGGAAGCCGGTTGAAGAAGGCGGCAACGTGATTGCCCTGTCCGGCAGCGACGGCGCAGTCAGCCTTGAACCGGCGGGCCAGCTCGAACTGTCGGGCGCGCCACTTGAAAACCTGCACCAGACCTGCGCCGAAACCGGCCGCCATCTTGATCAGGTCAAGGCGATCGGCGCACGCACCGGCAAGGGCTTTCTCGGTCTGGGCATGTGGCCCGACAAGACCCGCGCTGAGCTGCCGATCATGCCCAAGGGCCGCTATGCGATCATGCTGCGGCACATGCCGCGCGTGGGCACCATGGGTCTCGACATGATGCTGCGGACCTGCACCATCCAGGTCAACCTGGACTACGGCAGCGAACCGGACATGGTCCAGAAGTTCCGCACCAGCCTGGCGCTGCAACCGCTGGCCACCGCGCTGTTCGCCAATTCGCCCTTCACCGAAAGCAAGCCCAACGGCTTCCTGTCCTATCGCAGCCACATCTGGACCGACACCGATCCGCACCGGACCGGCATGCTGGGTTTCGTGTTCGAGGACGGTTTCGGTTACGACCGCTATGTCGAATACATGCTCGACGTGCCGATGTATTTCGTGTTCCGCGACGGCAAGTACATCGACGCCGCGGGCCAGAGCTTTCGCGACTTTCTGGACGGCAAGCTGCCCGCACTGCCTGGCGAACGCCCGACCGCAAGTGACTGGCAGGATCACCTTTCCACAGCCTTCCCCGAAGTGCGGCTCAAATCCTTCCTGGAAATGCGCGGCGCCGATGGCGGTCCGTGGAACAAGATCTGCGCCCTGCCCGCGCTGTGGGTTGGGCTGCTCTATGATCAGGGCGCGCTTGATGCGGCGTGGGATCTGGTCAAGGGCTGGGACATGGACGGGCGCGAGGCGCTGCGCGCCGCCGTGCCCCGGCTCGGTCTTGACGCGCCGATCCCGGGCGGCGGAACGCTGAGGGACATTGCCGCCGAAGTTCTGGCGATTGCGCGGTCGGGGCTCAATGCGCGCGCCCGCCTCAACAGTTCGGGCGATAACGAGGGCGGCTTCCTCGCCCCGCTCGACGAGATCGTGCGCACCGGCAAGGTCCCGGCGCAGGTCCTGCTCGACAAGTACCACGGGACATGGGGCGGCGATATTTCGCGCGTCTACGAGGAGTCGTTCTGATGGCGATGGTAATTGTCGGCCAGTTCCGCCTTCCAGCAGAGCGGATGGACGAAGCCCGTCCGCTGATGCGCAAGGTGATGGAAGCGACCCGCGCCGAGGCAGGTTGCATCGAATACACCTATGCCGAGGACGTGCTTGATCCCGGCCTGATCCGGATCAGCGAAGTCTGGGAAAGCCGCGACCATCTGGGGGCCCATGCCAAGGCGCCGCACATGGCCGTTTGGGCCGAGGAACGGGCGGGCCTGGGGCTGACCGGCCGCGCGATCACCGTGTTCGAAGCAGACGGCGGCAAGCCGCTCTGATCACTCTGCCGGATGCGCCTGGAGCGCCGGACGCCGGTTTCGCAGTCCTGCTCTCAAGCGGCTGAACAGGCTGGTGATCATCCCGTTGCGTTCCATCCAGGCGTAATAGGCGCGGTATTTGGCGTCCTCGCCCAGCAGGTGCCGCTCTTCGGTCTTGGCCCGCCAGAAATAGATCGCGCTGACGCAGCCCAGGAAAAAGGCGTTGCGCACGGCGTCGGTCGGGCTCGCCCCGCCGCTGACCAGGAACGGCATCGAGGCGCACCACCAGAACAGGTTCTTCGACAGGTAGGCCGGATGCCGGGTGAAGGCATAGGGTCCGTTGGTCAGCACCCCGCGGTAGGTCAGGTTGGAAAAGCGGATCCCGAAGGCCACGGTCGCCCAGGCATAGACCCCGGTCAGGAACACCAGCAGCGCCGCCCAGATCCACAGCAAAGCGCTCTGGCCTTCCAGAACGTGGAACCAGTTGTCATCGCCGAAGGTGCCGGTCAGATAGAACAGCGGGCGATCCGCCGGGTTCATCAGCTGGAACGGCGGATAGCACAGCAGCGCGGCTAGCCAGCCGGCAAGATAGGGGTTGGCCGACCGGATTTGCGCGTCGAGCGGCTTCATCGTCAGGACATAGCCGACCGAGCCGATCTGTTCGTCGATCACGAACATCAGCGTGATCAGCAGCGTCGCCACGCCCATCGGGCTGGTGAAGAAGGCGCCCCAGTCGGGTGCAACCAGGTTCTGGAAGCCGCCAGGAACGATCATGATCATGAAGGCGGTGAAAAAGCCCTTCACCGCCCAGGCGCGCAGGTGGCTCCAGATCAGGGCCGGATCGTGCGCCTCGCGCCCGATCAGCAGCGCGCCGAAATGCCAGCATCCGTCGCGCGGATCCACCAGCACGCGGTCAAGCCACAGAATGTAAGGGATCGAGAGCAGGAACAGCGGCGCTGCAGCGGCCTGCAGCACCTGCATCGACACGGCATAGGCGCCGTCCCAGTACCAGCGGCCCATATAGTAGAACAGCGCGATCAGCGCCCAGGTGGCCCACAGACCCGCCAGTTTGGTGATCGAGACGTCGAGCACGTCGGACAGCTTGCGCGGGTTGTCCCAATCGATCCCGGTCGAAGGACGGCGGTGGACCTTGTCGACCAGCACCGACCATAGCACCATCGGCGCGGCGGTAACCACCAGGCCGGTCAGCGCCGCGTTTGGTCCGGTCAGGCGCTCGGCCCGGCTGGGCAGATCGAACAGGGTTACGATCTGCGGCCAGTAATGGCAGACCAGCACCCAGCAGCACAGCGCACCCAGGCCAAGCAGCCCGACCAGCGGCGAAACGTCGCTTGGCGGGCGGGTAGCGGCCGTCGATTCCTGCGTTGCACTCATCGCTCCGGCCTTACCCGCAAAGGGTTAAGGGCCGGGTAACGAGAGGAGGAAGTCTAGCGCAACGCGGTGATCTTGCCGCTGTCGTCCAGCACGTAGAGCGTGTTGTTGGCCACCACCGGCGCCAGCGTGACCGGGGCCTTGACCTCGGTCACCAGGTTGGGCTGGCCGTCCGTGACCGATGCCGAATAGACTTGACCAATCGAGTTCACGAACCACAGCCGGTCGCCCGCGAGGACCGGACCCGACCAGAAGATCGCATTCTTCTTTTTCTTCTGGTTGCGGAAGGTGGCGAGCTGGCTGAGCCAGCGGACCTTGCCGGTTGAACGGGCGATGCACAGCAAGCGGCCGTCGTCGGTCAGGGTGAAGATCCAGTCGCCCGACACCGCCGGGGTAGAGATGCCCGCCAGGTTCAGTTCCCAGATGCGCTGACCGGTAACCAGTTCGTAGGCCGCCATGCGCCCGCCCTGGCCCAGGGCATAGACCCGGCCGCGGTCGATGATCGGATCAGCATCAATATCGGTCAGCACGCCCACCGTGGTCGAAAGCGAGGTTCGCGCAAGGGCATCGGACCACAGTTCGCGCCCGTTCTCATAACGGTAGGCGATCAGCTCGCCGGTCGAGAACCCGGCGATCACCGTGCCTGCGCCGGCCGCCGGAGCGGCAACCCCGAACACCCCGGTCTGGCCGACCGAAGCCGCGCGGTTCCACTGCTGCACCCCATCGGCAGCATTGAGCGAGATCAGCTGGTTGGCCTGGGTCATCACAAAGACCGAATTGAACGCGATCGTCGGCGAACCGCGCAGCGGTCCGGCCGGCTTGACCTTCCACAGCACCTTACCATCGCTGGCCTGAAGCGCCGCGACTTCACCCATACCGGTAGTCACATAGACGTGGCCGTCTGCAAACGACGCGCCGCCGCCATAGACCGAGCTGGCCCCGTCACCCTTGATCTGGAAGCCCTGGGTCCAGCGCGCGCCGCCGCTGGCTGCGTCGAAGGCGTGGAGCGTGCCGTTCGTATCCATCACGAACAGCATGCCGCCGCCGATCACCGGAGCCGCGGCCAGCCGCTGCTTCTTGGTCGACCCGGCGATCTTTGCGCTCCAGGCGTAAGCGGGCGATGCCGACAGGGCGAGGTTGCCATAGCTCTTGCTGGGGGTTCCGCCGGCTTGCGGCCATTCCGCGTTGACGGCCGCGGGGGTCACCACCACCGCCTGTTCGGCCAATGCGGGATCGACCTTGGCGCTGGTATCGACCTTGCTGAGGATCGGAACGCGGTTGCCGACAGTCGGCGTGGCCGGTTTGTCCTTGCCGCCCAGCACCCCGCAACCCGCGAGGCCAAAGGCCAGGGCGATGGCAAGCGGGGTAGCGATACGGCGGGTTACGGGGATCGATGTCATCAACGGTTCCTTGGCTGGGCCGGAGGCTATTGCTTGGGTGCTTGCTGCGCCGGAGCGGCGGGCGCTCCCTGGGCTGCGGCGCCGGCTGCGCCTTCGTTTTGGGTTTCGATTTCCTTCATGTCGACCCCGGCATCATAGCCAAGACCGCCCGCCAGTTGGCGCATGCGCGCGCGCAGCGAAGCCGGAACCTTCTTGTCCTGTCCGATCTGCGCGAACAGCGCCCCGGCCAGGTCAGGTTTGCCCTGGTCGAGATAGGCCATGCCGAGCAGTTCGCCCGCGCTGCCAAAGAACGCGTTGCCGGGAACTGCCAGCGGTTTGAGCCGGGCGATCACGTCTTCGGGCTTCATCGCATCGAACTTCAGCGAAACCTCGCGCACGGTGGCCAGGTCGCGATAGGGCTGGGGCAGCTTGGCGTCAGCCGCGATCGCCGCGAACTGCTTGGCCGCCGCGTCGTTCTTGCCCTGCTTGGCCGCGATCGTTGCCATCTGCATCAGCGCCATCGCCCGGATCGCGTCGTTGTCTTCCTTGGCGAGCGCCGCAAAGTCGGTGTTGGCGGCGTCGACTTCGCCCGCTTCCAGCCGCTCGACCGCAAGTGCGGCCCGCGCCGAAAGCTCGCCCGCGGCGGCATTCTGCGAATGCTCCCACCACAGATACCCGCCGAGCGCCAGCAGTCCGGCAGCGATCACCCCGCCAACCGGTTTGGCAAACCGCTTGAACGAATTGACCATTTCCTCTTCGCGCAGCGCTTCATCGACTTCGCGCAGGAACCCATCGGCTTGCGCGGCTTCGCGGCTGCCCGGCTTGGGCGGTTCGGTGTTGGACGGGGGACGCAGGGCCAAGTTCGGGTTGCCTTCAAAAGTGATGTCGGCGGCTGTTTAGCGGATGGACCGGCCTTTTCAACGCCCTTCCCTTGCGAATTCCCCG
>JBJTMC010000041.1:0-10939 GCA_046063325.1 Novosphingobium sp. | reverse complement strand
TCCCTGTTGCCTTGTTCATGGGGCAGAGTTGTGGCGGGAAGGCAGGCCGCGCGCAAGAATCGCCTGCCCCTTTTCGACAAAGGCCATACCGGCTAGGGGCGAGCGCCATGAGCACTCCCAAAGCCATTCGCGGAACCCAGGTCATCTTCGGCGCAGAGGCAGAGGCCTTCGCGCACGTGGTCGAGACGTTTGAGCGGGTCCGCAAGCTGTACCGCTTTCGCCGGGTCGAAATGCCGGTGTTCGAAAAGACCGAGGTGTTCTCTCGCTCGATCGGCGAAACCACCGATGTCGTTTCCAAGGAAATGTATTCGTTTGAGGATCGCGGCGGCGAGTCGCTGACTCTGCGACCCGAATTCACCGCCGGGATTGCGCGCGCGTTCATCACCGATGGCTGGCAGCAGCACGCGCCCTTGAAGGTTGCGACGCACGGCCCGCTGTTCCGCTATGAACGCCCGCAAAAGGGCCGCTATCGCCAGTTCCATCAGCTCGACGCGGAAATCCTCGGCGCGGGCGAGCCGCAGGCCGATGTTGAACTGCTGGTCATGGCGGATCAGCTCTTGAAGGAACTCGGCATTTCCGACGGGGTGACGCTGATGCTCAACACCCTGGGCGACGGGGCCAGCCGCGAGGCATGGCGCGCGGCGCTGGTGGAATACTTCCGGGCGGTGAAAGGCGATCTCAGCGAGGATTCGCAGGACCGGCTGGAGCGCAATCCCTTGCGCATCCTCGACAGCAAGGATCCGCGCGATCGGGCCTTTGTGGCCGATGCACCGAAGATCGATGATTTTTTGAGCGATGAAGCGCTGGGGTTCTTCGCCAAGGTGACCGGCGGACTGGGCGCGGCGGGAGTCGCCTGGACCCGCGCGCCAAGCCTGGTCCGCGGATTGGATTACTACCGCCACACCGCGTTCGAATTCGTCACCGACCGGCTGGGTGCGCAAGGCACCGTGCTGGGCGGCGGGCGCTACGACGGGCTGATGGAAAGCCTGGGCGGACCGCCCACGCCTGCGGTGGGTTGGGCCGCGGGGATCGAGCGGCTGGCGATGCTGGTGGGAGATCGCGCGCCCACCCAGCGGTTCGACGCAGCGATCATTCCTATGGACGATTCAGCTTTGCCATTGGCAAACCAGATCGCGAAACTGCTGCGAACAAATTGGTGCAATGTCGAAATTTTCTCCACCGGCAAATTCAAGAAACGTCTGGGTCGGGCTGATGAAGGTGGCGCCTTGCTGGCGCTGATCATTGGCGAAGATGAGCTCGCCGCCGGCGAAGTGACCGTAAAGGATTTGCACGACGGCAAGCAGATGCGAATGAAGGTCAACGATCTTCCGAGTGCCGTGGCACAAGCGCAGAACGCACATTGGCTGAGAGAAACATCCGCGCAAAGAATGGCTGATGCCGCCAAGGCCAGACCAGTCGGCTGATGTCCGTATCCGACGCCCGCCTTGCCCAAATCGCTGCCCGCTTTGCCGAGATCGAGGCACGGCTGGCTTCGGGTACGCTGGAAGGCAAGGACTTCGTCGCCGCCAGCCGCGACTTTGCGGAGCTGGAGCCGGTCGCAAAGGTCGCCGCTGAAGTCGCCGCGATGCGCGGCGAGCTGGCCAGTCTGGCCGAGCTCGACGATCCCGAGATGCGCGAGCTGGCCGAGGAGGAGATCGCCCGGCTGAGGGCCGAGCTGCCCGAGGCCGAGCACCGCCTTGCCCTGGCCATGCTGCCGCGCGATGCCGCCGACAGCCGATCGGCCATGCTGGAAATCCGCGCCGGGACCGGGGGCGATGAAGCCGCGCTGTTCGCCGCCGATCTCTACCGGATGTACGAGCGTTTTGCCGCCGAGCAGGGCTGGCGGGTCGAGATGGTCAGCGCCAACGCCTCTGACGTCGGCGGCTTCAAGGAAGTGGTGGCCCAGGTCAGCGGAAACGGCGTGTTCGCCAAGCTGAAGTTCGAAAGCGGGGTTCACCGGGTTCAGCGCGTGCCGGTCACCGAAAGCGGTGGGCGGATCCACACCAGCGCCGCGACCGTGGCGGTGCTGCCCGAGCCCGACGAGGTTGACGTGCAGATCGAGGAAAAGGACCTCAAGATCGACGTCTACCGCGCGTCGGGTGCGGGCGGGCAGCACGTCAACACCACCGATTCGGCGGTGCGGATCACCCACTTGCCCACCGGCACGGTCGTCACCTGCCAGGACGGGCGCAGCCAGCACAAGAACAAGGCCCAGGCGATGCAGGTGCTGCGCGCGCGGCTTTACGAAGTGCAGCGCGAGGCCGCCCAGGGTGAGGAGGCTGCGGCGCGCAAGGCGATGGTCGGTTCGGGCGATCGCAGCGAGCGGATCCGCACCTACAACTTCCCGCAAGGCCGCGTCACGGATCATCGCATCAACCTGACCCTGCACCGCCTGCCCGAGATCCTTGAAGGAACGGGGCTGGGCGAACTGATCGACGCACTGACCGCCGAGGACCAGGCCAAGCGCCTTGCGGCGCTGGGCGAGTGACAGACGGATCCCAAACTGTCGCCCAGGCGATCCGCGCCGCGACCGAGGTGCTGGGCGCGCGCACCGATACCGCGCGGCTCGATGCCGAGCTGCTGATGGCGCATTGTTTGGGGGTCAGCCGGTCCGACCTGTTCCTGCGGCGGATGCAAGACGCGGCGCCGCCCGGCTTTGCGGATCTGGTGACGCGCCGCGCGGCGCAAGAGCCGGTCGCCCATATTCTGGGCCATGCCGAATTCTGGGGGCTGGATCTGGAGGTCTCCGACGCCGTGCTGGTGCCCCGGGCGGATTCCGAAACCCTGATCGATGCCGCGCGCGCAGCCTTTGGGAGCCGGGCGCCGGAACGGATCCTCGATCTGGGCACCGGATCGGGCTGCCTGCTGCTTGCCGCGTTGTACGAATGGCCGCAGGCCGAGGGGCTGGGGATCGACCGGTCGAACGCGGCCCTGGCCGTGGCGACCCGCAACGCCCGCCGCCTTGCCCTGCAGGCCGAGATGCTGCGGGCCGACTGGACCCTGGCCGGCTGGGCGACAGGGCTGGGCCGGTTCGATCTGATTCTGGCCAATCCGCCCTATGTCGAGGACACGGCGGAGCTGGATCCGACCGTGCGCAATTTCGAACCGTCAAGCGCGCTGTTCGCCGGGCCGGAAGGGCTCGACGATTACCGCGTGCTGATCCCGCAGCTTCCCGCGCTACTCAATCCCGGCGGCATCGCGCTGGTCGAAATCGGCCACACCCAGGCCGATGCGGTGGGGGCAATTGCCCGCGCAGCCGGGTTCGCCGTGGCCCTCCACCGCGATCTGGGCGATCGGCCCCGCGCGCTCGAACTCAAGATTTCGCTTGGCAAGGGAGCGGCGAAGGCCTAAATCGGAGTCAGGCCAGCGCTGGACCGCCTTGTTGTCGTGTCCCGCAGGTCAACTCCAACATTTGCGTTTCGGGCGGCGCCTAAGGCCTCCCCTAACCTGCAGATGTCGGGACCCGGATCGCAAGTGGCGGCCGGGGGACAGGGTCATGCGGCCGCATTTGTCCGGCACAGCCAGGCGGGTCGCAATTTAGGGAAACGTACCCCTTGAATAACAACAATCGTGGGAACAACCGTCGGCGTGGCCGCGGAAATCGGCAGAACAACGGCGGCGGTCAGCAGCTCAACCGGATTGACAGCCGGGCGCGCGGCAATGCCCCGCAGCTGCTGGAAAAATACCGCAAGCTGGCGCAGGACGCCCACCTCAACGGCGATCGGGTCCAGGCCGAATATTACCTGCAGTTCGCCGACCACTATTTCCGCGTGATCGCCGACCAGCGGCTGCGTCAGGAAGAACAGCGCGGTCGTCCGCAAGGCGAGCGCTGGCAGGACGAAAACGGCGATGGCGACGATGCCGGCGAATTCGGTGGAGTGGGCGATTTCCCCAATTTCGACCAGCCGACCTTTGCCCGCCCCCAACGCGAAGATCGCCCGCGCCGTGAAGAGCGCGAGCCGCGCGAGGAGCGCGCCGAGGAAGAGGTTCGCTCTGAACAGCCAGAGACCGAGGAATCGGGCGACGCCAACCCCTATGAGCCGCCCGAAAACCCGTTCCTGCGCGAGAACCGCACCCGCACCGGGCTGCGCCCGCGGCGCGCGCGGCGCGACGAACGTGACGACGATGGCGATACTCCTGCCGGTCTCGATCCGGCTTCGCTCCCTCCGGCAATTTCCGCTGGGCGCGATGAGGGCGAGGCCGAGGCAGAAGCCAAGCCGCGCCGCCGCGCACCGCGCCGCAAGTCGCCTTCCGGCGATGGTGGCGAAGCGGTTGAATCGGTGAACTGATCCAGACAGTGGATCGTGCGGCCGACCGGCTGTTCGCCTTTCCACGCCTGCTCGCGCTGGCTCTCGGCGCATTGGCGGCCTGCGGATTTGAACCGCTGGGCCTGTGGCCGCTGACGCTTGCGGCCTTCGCACTGCTGATCGAGCTGGTGGCCCGGGCCGAGCGCGCGCGCCGCGTGTTCCTGCTCGGTTGGCTGTTCGGCTTTGCCCACTTCACGGTCGGACTCAACTGGATCGTCACCGCCTTCGGTTTCCAGGCGGCGATGCCTGCCTGGCTGGGCTGGATCGGCGAGGGCGGATTATCCGCCGCGCTGGCGGTCTGGCCCGGCGTGGCGGTGCTGGGCGCGTGGTGGCTGGCCCGCGGGAACCGGCCCGCGCTGGTTCTCGCTCTGGCCGGATGCTGGGTGGTCTGCGAATGGCTCCGCGGCTGGGTGCTGACAGGCTTTCCATGGAATCCGCTCGCCGCGATCACGCTGGTTTCGGCGACCAACCCGGGGCTGGCCTGGTTTGCCCGGTGGCTCGGAACCTATGCGCTGTCGGGATTGGTGCTCCTGCTTGCGGGATGCTGGGCGCTGGTGCTGGAAGGCGGCCAGCCGGTCTGGCGCAGGTCGGCGTTTGCGCTGGCACCGATCGCGCTGTTCCTGATCCCGACACCGGCGGATGAGCGACCCGGAACGCTGGGCTATACCCTGGTCCAGGCCAACCTTTCGCAGGACAGCCTGCACAATCCGGAAAGTTACGAAGACCAGTTCGACCGTGCGGCCCGGCTCAGCATGGCGCTCAGGCCAGAGCAGCGGCGGGTGGTGTTCTGGTCCGAATCCGGCGTGCCGGACCTGCTGCAGGACGGCTATCCGCCTGGCTACTACGCCGCCTTGACCTATGCCGGCGACCCCCTGCTGGCCCGCGCCCGCCTGGCCCGCGTGGCGGGGGAAAACGGATTGCTGCTGACCGGAAACACCGAACTGGTGCTGGATGGCCGCAAGCTTGTCGGCGCGCGCAACGCGGTGACCGCGATCGACCACGGCGGCGCGATTCGCGGCCGTTACGACAAGGCGCACCTCGTCCCGTTCGGAGAATATGTCCCGCTCGCCGCGATCCTGGAACCGCTGGGTCTGGCCCGGTTCGTTCCCGGCGATATCGAGTTCCTGCCCGGACCCGGGCCGCGGACGATCGACTTCGGGCCCTGGGGCAAGGCCGGGATCGGGGTCTGCTATGAAGTGATCTTCCCCGGCGCGCAGGTCGATCGCGCCCACCGGCCGGACTATTTGTTCAACCCCTCGAACGACGGCTGGTACGGAGCCTGGGGGCCGCCCCAGCATCTTGCCCAGGCGCGGCTTCGCGCGATCGAGGAGGGGCTGCCGCTGATCCGGTCTACCACCACCGGGATCAGTGCGGTGATTGACGCCAGCGGCGCGGTCCGCACCGCGATCGGGCTTGGCAAGGCCGAGCGGCGCGACGGCCTGATCCCGCCGCCCCTGCCGCCCACGCCGTTCGCTCGCCTTGGGAATGCACTTAGTCTAGGCTGGGCAATAGCACTTCTTGGCCTGTCGTTGGTTGCGCGCCGCCGCCGCCGCGGGTAAAGCGAGGGTGACATAAAGCTTTCTTTATATCGGGACTACCATGCGCAGCGACTATCTCTTTACCTCCGAATCCGTTTCCGAAGGCCATCCCGACAAGGTCTCGGACCAGATCTCAGACGCGATCGTCGATCTGTTCCTGTCCAAGGATCCGGAAGCGCGGATCGCCTGCGAAACACTGACCACAACCCAACTGGTCGTGCTGGCCGGTGAAATCCGCTGCAAGGGCGTGTTCGAAGACGGTGCCTGGGCCCCTGGCGCGCAGGAAGAAATCGAGGCGACCGTGCGCAATACCGTGCGCGAGATCGGTTATGAGCAGGACGGCTTCCACTGGGAGAAGCTGGAGTTCATCAACCGCTTGCACGCGCAATCCGCGCACATCGCCCAGGGCGTCGACGCCTCGAGCAACAAGGACGAGGGCGCAGGGGACCAGGGGATTATGTTCGGCTATGCCACCGACGAAACCCCCGACCTGATGCCCGCGACCCTCTATTACAGCCACAAGATCCTGGAACGCATGGCCGCCGACCGTCATTCCGGCGCAGCACCGTTCCTCGAACCCGACGCCAAGAGCCAGGTCACCTTGCGCTACGAAGGCAGCCTGCCGGTCGCCGCGACCGCGGTGGTGGTCAGCACCCAGCACGCCCCTGGTTATGACGAAGGCGAGAAGGAGGCCGAGCTTCACGCCTATGTGAAGCGGATCGTGGCCGAGGTGATCCCGCCGGTGCTGCTGCGCGACACGACGTATTACATCAACCCGACCGGCAGCTTCGAGATCGGCGGGCCGGACGGTGATGCGGGCCTGACCGGGCGCAAGATCATCGTCGATACCTATGGCGGCGCGGCTCCACACGGCGGCGGCGCGTTCAGCGGCAAGGATCCGACCAAAGTTGACCGCAGCGCCGCCTATATCACCCGTTACCTCGCCAAGAATGTGGTCGCCGCGGGCCTCGCCACGCGCTGCACGATCCAGATCGCCTATGCGATCGGCGTGTCGCAGCCGCTATCGCTCTACGTCGATACGCACGAAACCGGGACCGTGGGCGACGACAAGATCGAGAACGCGATCAAGTCCATTGCCAAGCTCGGCGGTTTGACCCCGCGCGCGATCCGCACCCACCTGGGTCTCAACAAGCCGATCTACAAACCGACCGCCGCCTATGGCCACTTTGGCCGCAAGCCGGACGGCGATCTGTTCCCGTGGGAACGGCTCGACCTGGTTGAGGATCTGAAGGCGGCGCTGGGCTGAACGGGCTCAGCGCGTTTCGCTCGACTTGATGTTCCAGCCGAACTTGGCGGCTTCGGCCTCGCTCAGCACGCCGTCGTGATCGCTGTCGGCCAAATCGAACCGGGCAAGCCCATCCGCCAGCCATTCGGCGCGGCTGACCTTTCCATCGCCGTCCTGATCGAGCGTGGCCGAAAAGGTCAGGTGCAAGGAACGCGCCGCCTCTCGGCCGATCTTGATGTCCACGCCTTTTAACGGGGCGCCGCGTGCAGTTTCGGCAGGGCCTGGGGATGAAGCAGCAAGGGCGGCCTGCTCGGCACCGTCAAGCTGCCCGTCCTTGTTGAGATCGAGCCGGTCAAACGCCGCTTCCAGCGCGGCCGCCGCATCGCTGTGTTGGACCGGACAAGTGCCCGCGCAGCGATCGTTGCTCTGATTGCTCTTGGTCTTGGTCTTGATCACTCCGGCCTCGGCCGCTCCTGTTAAAAGCAGAGCCAAGGTGATGCCAAAACCGGCCAGCCTTGCCTGGAACATGACGTCGTCTCCCTGTTGTATCGCCTGAATCCAGCGTTCCATTCCGGCCATGAGACGGACCTGAACGCGCCCATCACCGTGTGCTGCGATAGTCGGCCGTTATTACCCCGGCGGCGGCGAGCTCTGCCTCGTGGGCTTCCTCACGCCAGGTTTCCGCCAGCGCGGCCGCTTCCCATTCCAGCATGGCCGGGTGGGCCAGAATGTGATCGACCCAGGCCTGCCCCTTGCCGACGTCGAGCCCATAGGTGCGGATGCGGAAGGCAACCGGCGCGAAGAAGGCATCGGCGGCGCTGAACTTTGCCCCTGCCAGCCAGGGCCCGCCAAAGCGCGCAAGGCCGATCTCGAAGATCTCGCGTACCCGCTGGATGTTGCGCTTCAGGCCTTCGCTCATCGGCTTGGGGTTGACCCGCACGCCGACGTTCATGGTGCAATCGTTCCGCAAATGGCCGAAACCGCCGTGCATCTCGCAGACCGCGCCCTGCGCGAAGATCCGTGCGTCCTCGCCGGCCGGCCAGATCCCCGGATGGCGTTCGGCCAGATAGAGCGTGATCCCCAGCGAATCCGGGACGACCCGTTCGCCGTCGATCAGCAGCGGAACCTGTCCGGTGGGAGAGAACCCGCGAAAATCGGCGTAGTTGTCGGGCTTGGTGAACGGTTCAAACCGATCGGCAAAGGGAATGCCCAGCGCCTTCATCAGCACCCAGGGGCGCAGGCTCCAGCTTGAATAGTTCCGGTTGGCCGTGATCAGGGTATAGCTCATTCGTCCAGCATCCCGACCAGGCCGCCCACCGCTTCGACGAATTCCTCGCGGAAGTCCTGGACCACGCCCTTGGCGCTGCGGACCTGTTCGACCAGTCCGACGCCCTGGCCGACGAAGTAGCTTACCAGTTCGCGGGCCTGTTCGTTGCCGTTCACCACCGCCTTCTCGATCCGTTGGAAGCTGGGTTCGGAGACCATGCCCATCAGCGGCATCGGCAGGGTGCCCGGGCTGCCTGCACCGTCCCACGCTTCGTGCCAGGCGGTTTTCAGCTGGCGCGCGGGCTTGCCGGTGCGGCTTCTGGAACGAACGGTGTCGCGGCTGCGCGCGGCGATCATCTTGTCGCGGAAAGCCTCGCTGGTTTCGGCCTCGGTCGTGGCGAGCCAGACCGAACCGGTCCAGGCCCCTTGCGCCCCAGCGGCCATCATCGCCGCCATCTGCGCCCCGGTCATGATCCCCCCGGCGGCCAGCACCGGAATTTGCTGCCCGGCCTGCTTGAGCGCGCGGACCACTTCGGGGATCAGCACCAGGGTCGAAACCTCGCCGCAGTGGCCGCCCGCCTCACCGCCCTGGGCGACGATGATGTCGACCCCGGCGGCGGCTTGCCGCAGCGCGTGTTCCTTGGCCCCGACCAGCGCCGCGACCGGCACACCGCGCTGCTTGCCTTCCGCGATCATCCGCGGCGGGGCCACGCCCAGGGCGTTGGCGATCAGCCGGATCGGGTGGCGGAACGCGACGTCCATCTGGGCATAGCCGTTCTCAGGGGTGATCCCGGCGCGGCCTTCATAGCGGACCACATCGTCGGGCTGGGTGGCGATGCCGTACTCGCTCAGCAGACCGGCGGTAAATTGGCGGTGCTGGTCGGAAATCGCCGCCGCGCGCTGCGCATTGTCTTGGAAATCGGCGACGCGGGGATCGATCGTCTCGGGCACCAGGACGTCGACGCCATAGGGCGCGCCGTCGATATGCGCGTCGATCCAGGTCAGCTCCTCCTCAAGCTGGTCGGGGGTGAAGCGGGTCGCGCCCAGTACCCCGAATCCCCCGGCCTTGCTGACCGCGACCACCACGTCGCGGCAGTGGCTGAAGGCGAACAGCGGAAACTCGCAGCCGGTCAGCTCGCACACCTTGTTGCGCATCGGTTCAGCTCCGCGGCAGAGTGATCGGACCGCCAATCTCGATCGCCTTCACATAGGCCGGGCGGGCCTTGAGCGCGGCGAGGTAGCGGGTCAGGTTCGGCCGGGCGGACAGCAGGCCCAGCGTCTCGGCGTGTTCGAGCAGATATTCCAGGTTGATGTCGGCCCCGGTGAAGGTCGCGCCGCAGAGGAAGTCCTTGCCCTCCAGCTGGCTCTCGATCCAGTCGAGCTGCTTCTTGAGTTCGGCATCCATCCAGCCCAGCGCGGCGTCGGGCAGGCCCAGCCGCGGCCCCAAGAGCCGCATCAGCATCGGCATGCCCAGCGTGCCTTCGGCAAAGTGCAGCCACTCGACATATTCGGCACGGCCGCCGTCCGGTGGGAGCAGCTTTCCGCCGCCCCGGGTATCGACGATGTATTCGATGATCGCCGAGCTTTCGACCATCACCCGTCCGTCGATCTCGACCGCCGGGGCTTTGCCCAGCGGATGGACTTCGTAGAGCGAGGGCGGCGAGCGGAAATCGGCGCCACGGGTGTGCTGAACCAGCTCATAGGACAGGCCCAGCTCTTCCATCAGCCAGATGATCCGGGTCGAGCGCGATATCTTGAGGTGGTGCACTCGAATGGTCATCTGGCCTGCTCCCTAGGTTACATAGTGCGCCGTCGTCTTGGCCTGGACTTCCTCGGCGGTGACGCCGGGGGCCAGTTCGATCAGCCGGAAGGGCACAGTGTGGTCCGCGCGGGCGAAGACTGCAAGGTCGGTGATGATCATGTCGACCACACCCACGCCGGTCAGCGGCAGAGTGCAGGCGGGCAGGAACTTGGGGCTGCCGTCCTTGGCGCAGTGCTCCATCACGACGATGATCTTCTTGACCCCGGCGACAAGGTCCATCGCCCCGCCCATGCCCTTGATCATTTTGCCGGGGATCATCCAGTTGGCGATATCGCCGTTCTCGGCAATCTCCATCGCGCCAAGCACGGTCAGGTCGATCTTGCCACCGCGGATCATCGCAAAGCTGGCGGCGCTGTCGAAATAGGCCGAATGCGGCAGTTCACTGATGGTCTGCTTGCCGGCGTTGATCAGATCGGCGTCGATCTCGTCCTCGGTCGGGAACGGGCCGATGCCGAGCATTCCGTTTTCGCTCTGCAGGGTAACGGTCATCCCGGCGGGAACGTGGTTCGCCACCAGAGTGGGGATGCCGATGCCCAGGTTTACGTAATAGCCGTCGCGCAGTTCCTGCGCGGCGCGGGCGGCCATCTGGTCGCGGGTCCAGCCCTTGGCGATGTGATCGTGCGTGGTCATCAGCCGACATCCGTGGTGCGAGTGGTGCGGAATTCGATCTTCTTGTCGTAGGGGCTGCCGTTGATCAGCCGCTGGACGTAGACGCCCGGCAAGTGGATCGCATCGGGATCGAGCTGGCCGGGTTCGACGA
>JBJTMC010000040.1:0-3186 GCA_046063325.1 Novosphingobium sp. | reverse complement strand
CCGCCCTCACCTTCACGCTTTCGCTTGCCCTGGCCGCCTGCGCCGGCAAGCCGCCGCTGGCCAGCGCGCCTGCTGCCCCGCCGCCCTCTCCCGCGTCATCGGCCGCACCGCTCTCCGAACTGGTCAAGGCGGTCGACATTCCGTTCGAAAGCTTCACCCTGCCCAATGGGCTGACCACACTGGTCCATACCGATCGCAAGGCGCCCATCGTCGGGGTGACGCTCTATTACCGGGTCGGCTCAAAGCACGAACCGCGCGGCAAGACCGGCTTTGCCCACCTTTATGAACACATCTTCTTCGGTGGTTCGGAAAACGTCCCCAACTTCGACATCCCGCTCGAAGGCGCGGGTTCCACACCCACCAACGGGTCGACCAACTGGGATCGCACCAACTACGTCGAAACCGTCCCCACCGGGGCGCTTGACCGGGCGCTGATGATGGAGGCCGACCGTATGGGTCACCTGCTTGGCGCGGTCACCCAGGACAAGCTCGACAAGCAGCGCGGGGTTGTCCAGAACGAGAAGCGCCAGGGCGATAACGAACCCTATGGCCTGGCCGAATACGCGATCGGCGATGGGCTGTTCCCGGTCGGTCACCCCTATCGCCACTCCACGATCGGCTCGATGGCCGATCTCGACGCCGCCAGCATGACCGACGTGCGCGGCTGGTTTACCGGCAACTATGCCCCCAACAACGTGGTGCTGGTGCTGTCCGGCGATATCGACGCGGCCACCGCCCGGCCGATGGTCGAAAAGTGGTTCGGCGCGATCCCGCGCGGGCCTGAAGTGCGCAAGGTAGAGGCTGGTCCGGTCACCCTGGCCGCGCCGGTCAAGCGCGAGATGACCGACCAGGTGCCGCTGACCCGCGTTTACCGGGTGTGGAGCGGCCCCGGACTGAACGATCCCGATGCCCCCACGCTCGATGTCGGGCTCAAGGTGCTGGGCGGGCTGGCCTCGTCCCGGCTCGACAACCAGCTGGTCCGCGGCAAGAGCGTCGCCACTTCGGTTTCGGCCTATGTCCTGCAGTTCGAACAGCTCAGCTTTCTGCAGGTGCAGATGGATATCAAGCCGGGGACCGACCGCGCCGCGGCCGAAGCCGCGCTGGACGACGTGATTGCCACCCTGATCAAGGATGGCCCGACCGACGACGAGCTGCGCCGCGCCGCAACCAGCGCGGTGACCGGACAGATTGCCGCGCTGGAACAGGTCGGCGGCTTTGGCGGCAAGGGTTCTCAGCTGGCCGAGGGTGAACTTTATTCGGGTGATCCGATGAAGTTCAAGCGCGACCTCGAACGGGTGGCGGCCCTGACCCCGGCCGATGTCCAGGGCGCCTTGCAGCGCTGGATGACCCGCCCGGTTTACGCGCTGGCGGTCACCCCTGGCCAGCGCACCGAAAAGGGCGAGGCGATGGGCGGCTGGGGCGATGAAGCGACCGCCCCCGCGCCAAAGCCCGATGCGAAGAAGCCCGCACCCAAGCTGGCGACCGGGCCAAAGCGCGCCTTCCCGCCGGTTGCGCCGGTTGGCGATCTTGATTTCCCCAGGGCCCAGCGCGCCACCTTGTCCAACGGCATCCCGGTGGTGCTGGCCCCGCGCGGCGGCGTGCCGACCGTGCTGGTCAACCTGACCTTCGATGCGGGCTATGCCGCCGATGCGCAGGACGGCCCGGGCACCCAGGCCCTGCTGATGAACATGCTGGATCAGGGCACCGAGACCCGCGATGCGACCCAGATCGCCGAAGAGCAGGAGCGGCTTGGCGCGCGGATCGGCACCGGGACCGGGATCGACGCATCGACTGTAACCCTCTCGGCGCTGACCGCGAACCTTTCGCCGTCGCTTGACCTGCTGGCCGACGTGGTGCGCCATCCGGCCCTGCGCGAGGGCGACGTTGCCCGCACCCGCGACCAGCAGCTTGCCGATATCGCCCAGGCCAATGCCAGCCCGCGCGCGCTGGCGAGCCGCACGATCGCGCCGATCCTGTTCGGCCCGGCCCATCCCTATGGCCAGCTCGGCGACGGGCTGGGCGATGCGAAATCGGTTGGCAGCCTGACCCCGGCGGCGCTGCACGGCGCGCAGGCGCGCTGGCTGCGGCCCGACAACGTGACCATCACCGTGGTCGGCGACGTGACGATGGACCAGCTCCTGCCGCTGCTCGAAGCCTCATTCGGCAAATGGCAGGCTCCGGCCGGACCGCGCGGAACCAAGGCCTTTTCCGCCCCGATCCCCGCGCCACGCCCACGGATCGTGCTGATCGACCGGCCCGGTTCGCCGCAATCGGTGATCGTCGCGGGCCGGGTCCTGCCGCTGACCGGGCGCGACCAGGGGCTTGAGGCGCTGGAGCTGGCCAACGAGGTGCTGGGCAACAATTTCCTGTCCCGCCTCAACCGCGATCTGCGCGAGGAAAAGGGCTGGTCCTATGGCGTCCGTTCAGCCGTGCGCAGCCCGCAGGGGCCGCGCAGCCTGGTGATCACCGCCCCGGTGCAGAGCGACAAGACCGGCGCCTCGATTCTGGCGATCCGCAAGGACATGGCCGAGTTTCCGGGCAAGAAGGGCGTCGATGCGGTCGAATACAACCGCGCCACCGACGGCAACATCCGCGGCCTGCCCAACCGTTATGAAACCAACGCCCAGGTGCTTGGTGCGCTGGTCTCAAACCAGCAGCTGGGCCGTGCCGACGATTACCAGGCGACACTGCCCACCCGTTTCCGAGCGGTCGATGCGCATGCGCTGGATGCCGCGGCCAGGCAGTACCTCCAACCCGACGGCCTGGTCTTCGTGGTGGTGGGCGATCGCAAATCGGTCGAGCCGCAGCTCAAGGATCTTGGGCTGCCGGTCGAAGTGCTGACCCCGGTTGACTCCGCGCCGAAGGCGGGCGAGTGAAGGCGTTACTTACCCCACTGTAAGCGAGGAGAGCTTTCATGTCAGTTGCCGGCACCTACGAATGCGTGACCAAGACCCCGATGGGCGACCAGAAGAGCGACGTGACGATCAACGTCGATGGTGACACTTTCACCGGCACCAACGCCGGGGCGATGGGTTCGATGGAAATGGAAAACGGCAAGGTCGATGGCAACAAGCTGACCTGGACGATGAAGATGACCGTGCCCATGCCGATGACCCTGGAAGGCGAAGCCACCGTTGACGGCGATGCCATCACCGGCACCGTCAAGGCCGGCGCGTTCGGCGCTTT
>JBJTMC010000238.1:0-2860 GCA_046063325.1 Novosphingobium sp. | reverse complement strand
GATCATGCGATGACCAGCCTGATCGCCTCGATGGAGTGGGACGAGCAGGCCTACGGCCGCGAGTACGATCTCGACGTGTTCAACATCGTTGCGGTCAGCGACTTCAACGCCGGCGCGATGGAGAACAAGGGCCTCAACATCTTCAACACCCGCTACATCCTCGCCGACCCCGACACCGCGACCGACGGCGACTACGACGCGATCGAGGGCGTGGTCGGCCACGAGTATTTCCACAACTGGTCGGGCAACCGAGTGACCTGTCGCGACTGGTTCCAGCTGAGCCTCAAGGAAGGCTTCACCGTGCTGCGCGACCAGCTGTTCAGCCAGGACATGGGCAGCGAGGCGGTCAAGCGGATCGAGGACGTGCGGGTGCTGCGCGGCGCGCAGTTCCCGGAAGATTCGGGCCCGCTGGCCCATCCGATCCGGCCCGATTCCTACCAGGAGATCTCGAACTTCTACACCGCGACCGTATACAACAAGGGCGCCGAGGTGATCCGCATGATGCGCACCCTGGTCGGGCCCAAGCGGTTCCGGGCCGGGACCGACCTCTATTTCGAGCGCCACGACGGGCAGGCCGCGACCTGCGAGGATTTCGTCCGGGCGATCGAGGACGGCGCGGGGATCGATCTTGCCCAGTTCCGCCTGTGGTACAGCCAGGCCGGGACACCCCGGGTGACCGCGCGGCTCATCCACGCCGACGATGTCGCCACCCTGACCCTGACGCAGGAGGTGCCCGCCACCCCCGGCCAGGGGGAAAAGCAACCGATGGTGATCCCGCTCCGCCTGGCGCTTTTCGATGCCGCGACCGGTACCCACCAGGGCGAAAAGCTGGTTGTGCTCGACCGGGCCGAGATGGAATTCGCCTTCCCCGGATTTGTGGAGCGGCCGGTGCTGTCGCTGGGCCGCGGGTTCTCCGCCCCGGTGACGATCGACGCCGATTCGACCCGCGAGGATCTGGTGTTCCTGGCCGCGAACGACGACGATCCCTTCGCCCGCTATGAAGCGTTGCAGCAGCTTGCGGTCCAGCACCTGATCGGCGCGGCCAGCGAGCAGCCGGATCCGGCGGGCGCATCCTCGATCGCCGAAGCCCTGCGCAAGGTCGTTACCGACCCTGCGCTGGACGATCTGATGCGCGGCGAACTGATGATCCTGCCGGGCGAGGCCTATCTGGCGGAACAGTTTGCCCAGGCCGATCCCGGGGCGATCCGGGCCGCGCGCGAAGCGCTCAAGGCCGGTCTGGCAACCGCGCTCAGGGACGATCTGGTCGCGCTCCACGCCCGCGCTTCGGCGGTGCCCTATGACCTTTCGGCCGCAGCGCGCGGCGCGCGCAAGGTCAAGACCCAGGCGCTGGTTTTGCTGGCCGCTGGCGAGCCCGAGCTTGCCGCCCGGCTGGCGGCGGAGCAGTTCGATGCCGCCAGCAACATGACCGACCGCCAGGGTGCGCTGATGGTGCTGGCCGGGCTCGATACCCCGCTGCGCGCGGAAAAGCTGGCTGCGTTCCACGCTCGCCATGCCGGAGACGCGCTGGTGACCGACAAGTGGTTCTCGCTTCAGGCGGGATCGCTCCATCCAAAGGTGCTCGAACAGGTCGAGGCGCTGGCCAGCCATCCCGATTTCACTCTGCACAACCCCAACCGGGTTCGTGCGCTCTACATGGCGGCGGCGGTCAATCCGGGGGCGTTCCACGATGCCAGCGGCGCGGGCTACCGGCTGATCGCCGACCTGATCCTTGCGCTCGATCCGATCAACGCCCAGACCGCGGCGCGGTTCGTCGCCCCGCTCGGGCGCTGGCGGCGGATCGAGCCGGGCCGGGCGGCCTTGATGCGCGCCGAACTGGAACGGATCGTCGCGGCGCCGGGGCTGTCGAAGGATACCTTCGAGCAGGTCAGCAAGAGCCTTGGCTGATCCGGCCGAAGTTTACCGGGCCGAATCTCTGGCCGGGCTGCCCCACGGCTTCCTCGGGCGGTGCGGCGGGGTTTCGGTGGGCGCGGTTGCCGGGCTCAACGTCGGGCTGGGCTCGGGCGATGCCGACAGCGCGGTTGCGGAAAACCGCGCCCGCGCCGCCGCGGCGGTGCTGCCGGGCGCGCGGCTGGTTTCGGTCTACCAGGTCCATTCTGCGGACTGCGTGACGGTCGAAGTGCCGTGGAGCGATGCCGAAAGGCCCCGCGCCGATGCATTGGTCTCCAACCAGCCCGGACTGCTGCTGGGCGTGGTAACGGCCGATTGTGCCCCGGTGCTGCTGGCTGACCGCGAAGCCGGGGTGATCGGCGCGGCACATGCTGGGTGGAAAGGCGCGATCGGCGGCGTAACCGATTCCACCATCGCGGCGATGGAGCGGCTGGGTGCGCGGCGCAAAAGCATCGCAGCGGCGATTGGCCCCTGCATCGCCCAGGCCAGTTACGAGGTCGAATCCGGCTTCCGCGACCGATTCGCTGCCGAACACATGGACAACGCGCGATTCTTTGCTGCGGGAAAGGCCGGGCACTGGCAGTTCGATTTGGAGGGCTATGTCGCCCACCGGCTCGAAACTGCGGAAATCGGGGCTGTGGAGCAGCTTGGCCGGGATACCTATGCCGATCCGGACCACTTCTATTCCTTCCGCCGCGCCACGCACCGCGGCGAACCCGACTATGGCCGCCAGTTTTCGCTGATCGGGCTTGGGTGAAGGCCGTTTCGAATCGCTCAACAGAATTGGCGAAATTCGCAGTTGGCAGCGCAAGGCTTCGCGTCTATCAGGCGCGCCAAATCGTCCTTGACGCAGCACATCTTGCAGCGCGCGGGCGGTTCGCATAGGGGCTTCCTGAGGCACAAATTGAGGGGGGTCGTTCCGGGGCGCGGCGCGCAACAGGACGGCCACAAC
>JBJTMC010000237.1:0-7452 GCA_046063325.1 Novosphingobium sp. | reverse complement strand
CATCCACGTCGGCCCGTCGGACTATGTTCCCTGGCAGAAGGACAACAAGCTGTGCTTCCTGCGCCTTGAAGGCCTGCAGTGGGGCAACGTGCCGATGGAGCTGGAACTGCGCCTGTCGGTGGAAGACAGCCCCAACTCGGCGGCCTGCGTGATGGACGCGATCCGCTGCGCCAAGGTTGCGCTGGAGCGCGGCGAGGGCGGGGCGCTGATCGGTCCTTCGGCCTATTTCTGCAAGCACCCGCCGCAGCAGTTCAACGACGATCTCGCCGCGCAGATGGTCGACGAATATGTCGCCGAAGCGCCGCTGGCTGCTGAATAAGAGCGAAACGGACCCAAAACTGGAACGGCGCCGGGCAACTGGCGCCGTTTCTGTTTTGGTTGGAGGCAACACATGGACGCCCTGATCATCGCCGCCGGTTTCGGCAGCCGCCTGCGCGACGTTTCGGATTCGAAGCCGATGACCCCGGTTGCCGGGGTTCCGCTGCTCGAACTGGGGGTGCGCCAGGCCCGGGCTGCCGGGGCAAGCCGCGTGGTCGTGGTGACCGGGCACGAGGCCGAGCGGCTCGAAGCGGCGCTTCCCGCGCTGGCGCAGCGCACCGGGCTGCCGGTGGTCGCGCAGCGGGTGGCCGACTGGTCAAAGCCGAACGGCTGGTCAGTGCTGGCCGGGGCCGACGTGATCGCCGGTGACTATCTGCTGATGATGAGCGATCATATCTTTTCCGGCTCGATCCTCACCCGGCTGGCCCGCCAGGGCGGCGCGGATCGGGGCGTGACGCTGGCGGTCGATTTTCGCTGCGACGACCCGCTGATCGATCCTGACGACGCCACCTGGGTCAAGCTTGACCCGGCCGGTTTCATCCGCGCGATCGGCAAGACCATTCCCGAATACGACGCGGTCGATTGCGGGGCCTTCCTGTGCACCCCGGAACTGGCGCAGGCGATCCGCGCCGCGATTGCCGAGGGCAAGGCCGGCAGTCTGTCCGAAGGGATGCAGAAACTGGCCGATGCCGGCCGCGCGGCAACCATGGATATCGGCCAGGCCTGGTGGCTCGATGTCGACGATCCGCGCGCCTATGCCCTGGCCGAGGCGCAGGCCCCGAAAGAGTTGCCCGAGATCTACGGGTAGAAGCTGCCGGGGTTGCGGGCCGCTGTTGCGTCCGCGTCAGGCAGACATCAAGGGTATTTCATCCGGATCCGGGTGCTGATCCCGTTGCCGCCAACCGTCATCCGCACCGCCTTGAAGCTGGGCGCGGACAGGAAGATCTTGGGGTTGTTGGAAAAGCCGAAGCCTTCCTTGGGGATGCCGATCAGGTTGCGGTCGATCCTGCCGTTGCCGTTCTCATCGTGGTACAGCACCAGTCCGTAGGCGCCGGGCCCGGGCACGAAGATGCAGGCCTCGGTCGTACCGGCCTGGGCGCGAACCTTGGTGACATAGAGCGAACCGTTGGGCTTGAGGAACCGCGACTGGTCGTCAGGGTAGAGGGTCAGGGTGATGTAGCCGCCCGAATTGCGGACCTGTTCGGCGGTCAGGTTGATCCACACACCGCTGGCCGGACCGGTGCAGCCCGCCGGACCGCTACTCTGCGCGCCCGCCGTTTCCATCGGACCGAGCGCGGCAACCGTCGCCGCGAGCAGCCCTGCCCATCGTTTCAATCCATTGCTCACGGCAGCCCCTCTTCCGCCCAGATTGCAACAATCTGCCCGCGAATCATGGGCTTTTGCAAGGGGGTAGTCAGCCCGCCGGAGCGGAGCGGCCAGATTCGAGCCGGATTTCGTGGTCGGCCAGGGCCGTCAGTGCGCCGCGGTGGGCGATGATCAGGATCGCCATGCGCGTGCCGAGCCGGTTCAGCGCGGCGGCGATCTGGGCCTCGTTCTCGGCGTCGAGAGCGCTGGTCGCTTCGTCAAGGATCAGCAAAGCAGGATCGCGCAGCAGCGCCCGGGCCAGCATCAGCCGCTGGCGCTCGCCTCCGGAAAGCTGCCGCCCGCCATCGCCAAGCAGCGTGTCGAGCCCGTGCGGAAGGGCCAGCGCGAAGTGGGCCGAGGCCGCCTCGAGTGCGGCCACGAGCTGCGGATCGGTGGCATCCGGCGCGGCCCAGCGCAGATTGTCGCGCAGGCTGGCGGCCAGCAGGACCGGGTCCTGCTGGACATAGGCGACCCGCCCGCGCCAGGCCCGGCGCAGCGGCCCGGCAAGCGCATGGCCGTCGACAGAAACCATGCCCGCGTCCGGCGACAGCAGGCCCCCGACAAGATCGGCAAACGTGCTCTTGCCAGCTCCGGAGGGGCCGGTCAGGGCGGTGATGCCGCGGGCCGGGATGACCGCCGAAACCCGGTCGAGCGCGGGGTGCGCTGCATCGGCATAACGAAGACAGACCTCGTCCAGCCGGATCGAATCGGCCAGGGCTGGCGGGGTGATCCCGTCCGCGTCGGGCTCGCGCGCGGCCTCGGCGCGTTCGATCAGCGCCAGTGTGGCGGTGATCGGCGCGCGCGAAAGGGCCCAGCCTTGCCAGGCCTCTTGCAAGGCGCCCAGCAGCGGCAGCGCGCGGGCAAACAGCGCCACCATCGGCAGGATCGTCGCCGCCCCGGCATGCCAGCGGTCCACCGCAAGCCAGGTCAGCACCGCAAGCAGCATCGCCGCCCCGCCGTGCAGCAGGATCCGGCCCAGGGCGACGTCGCGGGTGAAGGCGTATTGTGCCTGCCGCATCGACCCCAGCGCCTCGGCTGCCTCGGCCGCCGCCGCGTCCTCGCGCCCCAGGCTCTTGATCAGACGCATCGCGGCAAGACCTTCGGAAAAACGGTACATCACGTCGCCGTAGGCCTGGCTCAGCGCCTGTCCCAGCGCCTGGGCGCGGCGCCGCAGCCCGCGCTGCAGCAGCAGCGCGGCAAGCCCGCCCAGCGCTGCGACCAGCGCGGCCAGCGGCGAAATCGCCAGCGCGGCCAGTGCGATCGCGGCGAGCGAGGCGGCCTGGGTCACGGCGCCCAGCAGATGGCTGACCCCCTGTCCGATCCGATCGATCTCGCCGACCAGCAGCGCGGTACTGTCGCTGCGGCTCAGCGGGGCAAGCACCCGCCAGTCGCAATGCAGCAGCGCCGACCAGGCGCGGCGGCGCAGGCCGTCGACCTGCGCGCTTTCAAAGCGCAACTGCGCCAGGTTGCGGGCCCCGGCGAGCCCTGCGCGCAGCACCACCAGGACCACGAACAGCGCCAGCAGCGGCTCAAGCCGGTGCGGCAACAGCCGGTCGAGCGCGGGAGGCAGGCTTTGTCCGGCCGAGGCATCGAGCGCGCCAAGCATCGGCACCAGCAGCACCAGCCCGGCCCCTTCGGCCAGCCCGGCCCCTGCCATCAGCAGGCCAAGCACGCCCGCCAATCGCCATTCGCTGGCGCTCATCGTGTTCCACAGGGTAAGCCGGGCCCGGTCCATGGGCCGATCAGCTAGCAGCATTCCGCCCGGTCATGAAGTTGACATAGCGGATCATCGCCAGGGCGCGCGGCAGGGTATAGGCGCAGGGAAAATAGACCTCGTCGTCAAGCGTCGCCTCCGCCGGCCACAGGTCAAGCACTGCCTCCAGCCGGTCGAAATCGATGAAGGAAACGTCCGGGTTCGCCCGCGCTTCGCGCAGCGCCGCGCGCATTTCGGGCACCCGCGGAGTGAGCAACGCATGCCAGTCGGTGTACTGGGTGCCAACCCTGCGAGACAGGCGCTGCTGTTCGGGCATGATCCCGCGCGCCAGTTCGCGCCCCAGCCAGCGAATCTGGCCTTCGCGCAGGAACATTTCGGAAGGCAATGACAGGCAGAATTCGAGCAGTGCGCGGTTTGCCGGAACGTCGCGCATCCGCACTTCGTAGATCTGCTCCATCGCCTGGGTCCAATCGGCGCTTTCAATGTCGCCGCGCGCCAGGCAGTCGGTCAGCCATTCGTGGCGATAGCCGTACTGATCCCGCTCATAGCTTACCCCCGCAGCACGGGCCCGGGCGGTTGCGTCATGTTCGGCAAGGGCTTGTGCGGTCAGTCCGGCGATTTGCAGGTTCTGCGGAGCCACCGGCTGACCGCGCAGCGCCTTCCAGGCGCGCCACAGCGGCAGTGGAAGCGACGGGACTACCGCGCGCGACAACAGCTTGCGGCCCATCGTGCGGCCACCCCAGGTGTCTGCCCGCAATGCCTCGACCAACCGTTCCCATTCCCCGCGGCGCAAGAATTCACCATAGGCCCAGTCACCCGGAGCACTGAAGCCGACGCCGCTCAGTTCGGCGGTGAAAACCCAGTCGCAACCCAGTTCCGCGGCCTTGGCGAGAATTCCATGATAGCGAAAGTTGACCGCGGTGCAGGTCTGACCGGTGCCCATCGCCAGAAACAGCTGCTCGAGCCGGTGATCAAACTGGATTCCCGCGTTGTCGGTAAAATGCGGCGTGATCCCCGGATTGCCGGCCGCAAAGGCCTCGACCTCGGCCCGTTCGTCAAGGTTGCGATAGGGCACCGCCTTCTGGCCATGGTCCGCCAAGGGTACGAAAGTCAGCGTTTGCAGGCCCTGATCCGGTCCCCGCAGCCGCAGCAGGCGCGCTGCCACATTGGTCGAATCGAGCCCTCCCGTAAGTGTCGAGGCGGGATTGCGGGAATCGGCAAGGGCCATGCGGCAGGCGTCTTCGAGCAGGCGGTCGCATTCCTCGACCAACTCGCGCGGATCGCCCCGCCGCCAGCCAAGCCGCAGCCGAAGCGGATCGTAAAAGCGCAGAACCCGGCGCCCTGCCGGATCAAGGTGGACCACCTGACCCAGCCCGACGCGCCAGGTCCCCTGCAGGAAGCCTTCGTCCCCGGTCGGATTGAAATACAGCGCATCGACCAGCTTGCGGGTTTCAAGCTGACGCTCGATCCCCATCAATTCCAGCGCACGAGGGACCGAGGCCGCGCCGATCGCCATGCCATTCTGGAAATAGTGCAGCGGCGGTGCGGCGAGTGCCGAGCGCGACAACCGGACTGCGTGCCGGTCCGGATCGTGGATGATCGCGCAGTAGCTGCCTTCCAGTTCCAGGTCTGCGCGGTCTCCCCAGCGATCGACCGCCGCGCCGTAGAGCGCGGCCAGGTCATTCGGGTCTGCGTTCAGCCGACGAGCGAGATCGTGATGGTTGTCGATCCAGCCATGGAACAGCGAAAGTCTGCCCGATGCGGTTCGCGCCGGTTGCCAGGACGGCCAGCGATGCCGCGCCCGCGCGGTGCGGGGCGGGAGATTGCCAATTGACGGAAGGCTTGCGTAGCCAGCATCGCCGTCGCTCCAGTATCGCGCGGCAACGCCAACGATCAGACCAAGCGAGGCGGCAATTTTCGCAAGAAGGGACCGGTCACCACCTGTGGGACCGACGTGCAGTGCCAGCATCCAGTTTTATCCAGGTCCGTCCTGCCTGCCAGGCGAACCAGACTCGCGGCAGCCTGGCCTTTCGATCAGGACGGCGCCGGATCTTTGGAATTGCCCGACTTGCCGTCTGCGTTGATCGCGTTGGGTCCGGCTACATCCTTGAGTTCACCCAGCTTGACAAGTTCGGGTTTGGACCAGGTCCTCGTGTCCTGTTTGGCTGTGCTCACGGGTAAAATCTCCACTCTGGATTTCGCGGATGCAGGAATTCACTCATTTATCTATGATTCTTGTCCGAAACGCAAGCTCTGCTGGCTGCCGAGGAAGCGTCAGCACAGGCAGCCACGGACCCGGAAGCGCGCCCAGCACGATCATGTCGCCGGCGGCGATCCAGGCGTGCAGGTCATCCGCGCCGCTGCGCGCGCCGGCAGGACGCGCGGCGATAACCAGCAGGTGCGGCACCCCGCGGCGGCGCAACATCCGGCTGAGGGCGAGGGCCTGGGGCAGGCATTTCCAATTGAGCGGCAGCCGCTGCGCCGCGCGGCGGACATGGGCGGATAGGCGGCATGCTTCTTCGCACTGCGCGGCAGTCGGGGTGCCGGCCAACCCGAAGTGCCTGTTCCAGCGGGACAAGTGAAGCGCGGCAATTACCGCCCGGGCCAGGACCAGCGCCCCCATCGCCTCGATCGTGCGGCACCGCAGGCGCCAGGATTCAACCTCCCGCAACGAAGTCTGCTTCGGCCAGTTGTGCCAGAAACGCATCCAGATCGGCAGAAATCTCGGCCTGCGGGGCGTCATGCATGGCAACCAGTTCAGCCAACAGGGCCGCGCGGCTGCGGGTTCCGTCGATCAGCGGCCAGATTCGCGCGGCGGTGCCGGTCAGCGAGAAAAAGGTTCCGCCGGACAGGTCGAGCAGCACGATTTCCCCGTCGATCGCGGTTTCGACGAACCGGTCGGGGCGCTTGGCAAGCGGGGCGCTCATGGCAGGGCGTTCTCCTTGATCAAGCGGGCGATTTCGGCGGTAACCGTGCCGAACCGCGCCGGATCGCGCGGACGCACCAGCCGCCGCATCGGAATCTGCTGGGCCAGCTGGGCCAGCCGGGCGAACCGGTCTGCGAACTGCTCGTTCCGGGCGGCGGCAAAAAGGTCGGCGGTGTAGTGATCGTCGTTGAGTCGGGCGGCCCGTTCGGCGCCGCGGATCGGTTCGATCGCCAGATCGCTGCCGTCTTCGAGAAATGTCAGCGAAGCGAGCGGCAGGACCGTGTTGACGCTGCCCCCGGCGGGCTCGGCATAGTGTTTGTCGATCATCGGCGCGACTTTCTCTTGCGCGGTCGCCCCGGTCAAGCCGATCGCGTCAGGAGCCAGTTTCAGCCGCTTGTGTCCCGGAAGGCACAGGACCCGTTCCGGGTCGGCGATGTCGAGCACCAGCGTATCATCGCAGAGCAGCGGCAGGCCATGCAGACCAAGCGCTGCGGCCAAGGTCGACTTGCCGGCCCCGCTCGGCCCCGAAAAGGCATGGGCGCGGCCGTCCCACACCACCGCCGAGGCGTGGAAGGGCAGATAGCCGTTGATTGCGGCGATCGCCGCATAGACGCTGCCGTTGAGCCACAGGCTTTCTTCGGCGGGATCAGCCCCGGCGTCCCGCTCGATGATCACGCCTTCGCCCTTGCGGTAGAACAGACCGTAGCCGGTCCGGCTGCGCAGCAGATAGCTCTCACCCTCAAGCCTGGTCGAACCGGGCGGCATCTCCGCGCCGCCCAGCACGCGCGGAACGGTCCCGGCGCGCGCCCGGGCTTCGCGGGCGAGCAGCGCCGGGGCCGGATGAGTTGCGAGTGAGGCGACCATGGCGGGCGAAATGCCTGCCCCATAGGCCTAGGTCAATTGTATCAAGTGGGACGAAACGAGCGCCAAGTCCGGGATGTGGTGTGGAAAAACGGTCGGACCGCGCTTGTCCCCCCCAGATGTGGTAGGTAAGCGCCGGGTAAGGAGCCTCGCGACAGCTCATGCCCGTGCCGCTGATTTCCCCCTCGATCCTCTCTGCCGACTTTGCCCGGCTGGGCGAGGAAGTGCGCGCGATCGACGTGGCGGGAGCGGACTGGATCCACATCGA
>JBJTMC010000006.1:0-3820 GCA_046063325.1 Novosphingobium sp. | reverse complement strand
GATCGCGCGGCCGCGCGCGACTTCCTGGCGGACCCATTCGCCGGTGACGTTATCGGGGATCTCGGCGCCCCAATCCTGCCCGTCGCGGACCAGATCGCGGATCTGCTCACGCCCCAGGTTCTCACGCACCGCGACATATTCCATCTCGGGCGTAACGATCCCGCGGCGGGCGTAATGCATCTGGCTGACGTTCTGCCCGGGCTTTGCGCGCAGCACCTGGCGGCGCACATTCGGGAATGCGGGGACGCCGCCCGAACGGTCCGGGCCAAGCTGGCCGTTATCCTCGGGCCTGACCTCGCGCTGGGTCACCTCTTCCACGTCGCCGCGCGCGCGGATCCATTCGCGGCGCAGTTCGGGCAGGCCAGCGGCGATCTCGATCGTGGCGGCGGGATCGGTATAGGGACCGGAGGTGTCATAGACCCGCACCGGGGCCTCGCCGCTCGACGGCTCAAGCCGGATCTCGCGCATGGCGACGCCGAGCGGGCCGACATGGACCTTGGTCGAGCCGCGGATCGGCCCGGTGGTCACGCCGATTTCGAGCTTGCTGGGAATGTCGGCCATACGCGCAAAGTCCTTGATTTGGACGGATTGGGAGCGCGCATGCCGGCCCTCCCTCCGCCCGTGCTAACGGGTTCAGGTTCGACGGGTCGTGGGGCGTAACACCCACCTCTCAGTCACATGACTCCCCGGGGATAGGCCGTTTCTAGGCGCGCGCTGCGGTCAGCGCAACAGGATGTAGGCGGCGACCGCGATGACCAGCGCGGCGAACAGCTGGCGGGCCAGCGGGGCGCGGTTGGCGAGGCGCCGGGCGAGCGGCAGCGCGGCCAGCGTTCCGATCGCGCCGCCGCCGACCAGGGCGCCAAACAGCGGCCAGGAGATCTGTCCGGCCATGGCATAGGAGGCGCTGGTCGCAGATCCGAACAGCACGACCGAAACCAGCGAGCTGGCTCCGGCGTTGGCCAGGGTCATCCCGGTCGAGGCCATCAGGCCGGGCGCGATCAGGAACCCGCCGCCAATTCCGAAAAAACCGGCGGCAAGGCCGGCCATCAGGCCGACCGGGGCAAGTTTGAGTGCCATCGGCGCAGTCAGGCGCACGGCGGGGTCGCCCTCGTCCTTGCGGGGCAGCAGCATCGAAAGCGCGATTGCGATCATCGCCGCGGCAAACCAGATCAGCAGCGCCTGGCCGTCAACCCGCTTGCCCAGCTCCGCTCCGGCGAGGGCTCCGACCAGGCCAGCCGCGGCAAAGACCGAGGCGCAGGGCCACTTCACCCGACCGGCCCGGGCCTGGGCTGCCAGCCCCGTCGCGGCGTTGACCGCCACCGCCGCCGCCGAAGTGCCGATCGCGGTATGCACGTCGCTCAGCCCGACGACATAGATCAGCCAGGGCGTCGCCAGCACCGATCCGCCGCCGCCGAACAGGGTCAGCATCAAGCCGATCAGCGCGCCGCCCAGTGCGGCAAGGAGGAGCAGGTCCCAGCCCATGCGGTCCGCCCTGCGCCCTCAGGCCGTCCGGGCCCGGTTCCAGGGCATCAGCATCAAGAGCCGCGCCATCCCGCAAAAGCCGGTGGCGCCAGCAAGGGTCAGTCCGGCCCCGACGAACGCTGCCAGGCTATACCAGGGCGGAGCGAGAAACGTGCCGAGCAGCACACCAGCGAGGATCAGCAGCCCGGCAGCGATCTGGACCTGGCGCATGATCTCCAGCGGGGCCTTGCGATCTTCGCGCACCGGCAGCCCGGCCTTGATCCAGGCGTTGAGTCCGCCGTCGAGCACATAGGCTTCGCCGTTCACGCGTCCCGCCAACCGCTCGCAAGCGCCTTGTGTGCGCATGCCAGAGCGGCAGGTGAAGATCGCGTCGGCGGCAGGATCGACTGTCAGGTGCGCCTGCTCCCACCGCGAAAGCGGCTGCGAAACCGCGCCTTCGACGTGGACCCGGGCAAATTCGTCGGCTTCGCGGATATCGACCAGCACGGCCTTGCCCGCAGCCAGACGGGCGTGGACTTCGGCCGGGGAGAGGGGGTGGAGCGTGGCGGTCATGGCGTGGCAGGTCCTTTCCGTGGGTGCGAGACGGGCCGGTGGGGGCCTGGTCAGCCTCGCCCGCTCCATATATTTCTTGCATCTAAATTAGCAAGAGCTAAGATATAGGCAAAGGAGGAATAACCATGTCACCCAATCCGGACGTCCGGGGCTTTTTCGATCCGGTGACCTTTACGGTCAGCTATGTCGTTCACGATCCCGTGACCCGCCAGGCTGCGATCATCGACCCGGTGCTCGATTTCTCCCCGCGCAATGCCCGCACCGCGACCCGATCGGCGGATGCCCTGCTGGCCCATGTTGCGCAGGAAGGGCTGGAGCTGGTCTGGCTGCTGGAAACCCACGCCCATGCCGATCACCTTTCGGCAGCGCATTACCTGCGGGAACGGACCGGTGCGCCGATCGCGATCGGCAGCGCAATAACGCAGGTGCAGGAAACCTTCGCCGCTTTGTTCGAAGCGGACGACGTGCGCCCCGATGGCAGCCAGTTCGACCGGCTGGTCCACGATGGCGACGAACTGGCGCTGGGCGGGCTGACGATCCGGGTGATCCATACCCCTGGCCACACCCCGGCCTGCGTCACTTATCGGATCGGTGACGCGGTGTTCGTTGGCGATACGCTGTTCATGCCCGACTATGGCACCGCGCGGAGCGACTTTCCCGGCGGCAGCGCCGCGGCGCTCTATGCCTCGATCCGCAGAATTCTGGCGTTGCCGGGCGAAACCCGGATGTTCGTCGGCCACGATTACCTGCCCGAAGGGCGCAGCGATTTTGCCTGGCAGACCACCGTGGCCGATCAGAACGCCGCCAATATCCACATCCACGCCGGGGTGAGCGAAGCCGATTTCGTCGCCCTGCGCCAGGGCCGTGACGCCACGCTGGAAGCGCCGCAGCTGATCCTGCCCAGCCTGCAGGTCAATATTCGCGCCGGAGCCATGCCGCCCGCGGCACCGGGCGGACACACCTACCTTCGGCTGCCGGTAAACGCGATCTGAGCGCAGCGGTTGGAGCGGGGCGGCATCCGGGCTAGGCCCGTGGCCGTGACCATGCTCTACCGCCTTGCCGCCGATGCCGCCGCGATCGCCGCGCATTTCGGCGCGCGCCTGTCAGACGGCGATCCCTGGGCCGGCGGCACGGTTGCGCCGGGCCAGTTCGCTCCGGTGCTGACCGCCGGCCGCGAGTTCGTGGCCGGGCCGCGCGGCGAGCGCCAGCCCTTGCGGATGGTGCCGCGGCTCTGGGGCGTGCCGCCGCCGCCGTCGGCGTTCGATGCGGCCCGTCCAGTGCTGAGCGTGCGCAACCCCGACAGCCCGTTCTGGATCGGCAATCTGCGCAACAGCGAATTTCGCTGCCTGGTGCCCGCCTCGGCCGTGATGGAATGGGGCCGGGTCGATCCCACCACCGGCAAACGCCGCCAGCACTGGTTTGCATCAACCGACCAGCCGCTGTTCGCTCTTGCCGGGGTGTGGAAGGACAGCGAAGTGCCCAGCTTCGCGCTGCTGACCTGCGAACCCAACGCGGCGTGGCGCGATGCCGGGCGCGATGCGATGCCGGTGATCCTGCCGCTGGGCAGCGAGGCGCAGCAGGTCTGGCTCTATGGCGATTGGGCGCGGGCCAGGGCACTGATTGCGCCCTACCCATCATCCCTGATGCTGGAACGATCGCAGCCCTGAAGCGCGCCGCCTTAGTGGAAGCGGACGGCCCCCGCGACCGACAGCGCCAGGCCCAGCAGCACGGTCGAACTGGCCCAGCCGCGGTGCATATGGCTCAACGTGCGGAGCCAGAACTGGGT
>JBJTMC010000039.1:0-34500 GCA_046063325.1 Novosphingobium sp. | reverse complement strand
AGCCTGCCGGATAAGGGACCGGCAAGCATTGCAAAGAGGGGCGCATGCCATGAGTGAAAGCCTGCTGTTCACCCGCGATTCCTATTTCACCGCCGCGCAGGAAGATCGCAGCGCGCCGCGAACCCGCATCAACATTCCGGCGACGCTGCGCGTGTCGGGCGGACGCGGCTTCCAGACCGTGATCCACGACCTCTCGCTGAGCGGTTTCTGCGCCGCCGCCGTCAACCGCGTTCACCCCGGCACCGTCTGCTGGCTGACCATGCCCGGTATCGAGGCCTTGCAGGCCGAGGTCGTGTGGTGGGACAACAGCCTCACCGGCTGCGCTTTCGACAAGCTTCTGAGCCCGATTGTTCACGACAACATCCTGACGCGGTGGCGTGCCGACGCACCCTACCGCCCGTTGGCCTGACGCGCGCGTTCACCCTTGGTCCCTGCCCGGGGAACGGTTCTCCGCTTCCCTGTGTCCCTACCCCCCATAACGCACGGTTGCCCCGTGCCCCGGGCGGGGGCCTCCCCTTTTTTCAGAGTGACTTGACGAGCGTCACCTGGCGCACATCGATCCCGCGTCCGCGGAAGCCGCCTTCGCAGTACATCAGGTAAAAGCGCCAGAGACGGACAAACCGGTCGTCAAATCCTGCCGGAAGCCTTCCTTCGGCAACAGCCGCATCGAAGCGTTCGCGCCACAGCCGCAGCGTTTCGGCATAGTCTCCGCCAAAACAGGTCTGATCCCGCCAGTCCAGACCGCGTTCGGCCGCCAAACTGCGAAACTCCGCTTCGCTGACCAGCATCCCGCCGGGGAAGATATAGGCCTGGATGAAATCGCTGTTGGCGGCATAACCGGGGAACAGCGCCTCATCGATCGCGATATACTGGATCGCCGCCCGCCCCCCGGGCTTAAGGCAGCGCGCGATGCAATCGAAGAAATCGGGCCAGTATTCACGCCCCACCGCCTCGACCATCTCGACGCTGGCGATTGCATCGAATTGACCGGTTGCGTCGCGGTAATCGATCTTGCGGAAAGCGATCGCCGGATCCCGCCGTTCGCGAGCCAAGGCCAATTGCTCGTCCGAAAGGCTGATCGCGGTGACGGCCATTCCGGCAGCATGAAGGTGCTGCGCCAGTGCGCCCCAGCCGCAACCGATTTCCAGCACGCTGCGCGCACCGGCCAGTCGCTCGGTGATGGTCGCCAGTTTGGCCTGCTGGGCGGCGGCCAGATCGTTCGCCCCGGAATCGAACCGCGCGCTTGAATAGACCAGTTCCGGATCGAGCCAGGCGGCATAGAAATCGTTGCCCAGATCGTAGTGCGCATGGATGTTGCGTTGTGCCCCGGCGCGGCTGTTGCGGTTGAGCGCGTGCAGCGCCCGGCCCAGCCAGCGCCACGGCCCCTGCGCCCGCGCCGTATTTCCCAACGCAACTCCGTTGGCCATGAACAGCGCGAACAGCGGCACCGGATCGGGGCTGGTCCAGTCGCCCGCTTCCCAGCCCTGATAGAGCCCGATCGAACCCGCCGTGGCGACCCGCAGCAACCCGTTCCAGCGCCGCAGGTGAACCTCGGCCTCGAAGCCGGGGGCGCGGCCGCCCAACGTTCGCCGGGTCCCATCCGGCAGGGTTGCGTGAATCGCCCCGGTTTCCAGCCCAAGGTCGATCCGGTCGATCAGCGCGTCGCCCCGCCCGGCCCACAGCCGGGTTAGCCAGGAAGGCCCAGCTCGCAGGTGACGCGCGCTGTCAGTCAGTTCGTGGCCTCGATTGGAAATTGCGGCAGACATGGCCGCGCTTATGACGCGCCAAGCGGCGCGCCGCAATCGCCGCGCGACTTAACTCCGCAGGAGAGCTTCGAGCACGACGTCGTTGAGCGGACGGGCGAATTCGCAACCGAATACAAAATCCTCGACCCACGCAACACGCGCCTCGATCGATTCCATCCCCGGCAGCTTGATCCAGAAGCTGTCGTCCTCGCGCACCAGGTAAACGCCATGAACGCGGGCCCCCAGGGTCGAAATATCGCTGACACGCACGTTGGCCCGGCGATTGCCGCTACGGAAATGCACCTCGGCTTCCCAAGTCTGCCGCGGGCTGCGCCGTTCCTCGGAATTGCCGGTCGCTGGATCGCTTGCCATGTCAGTGTCCATCGGATGTTTTCAAACGTTCCGACCTGTTTCGCACGGCATGGTAAAATCGCGGTTAACACCATCCCCGCGAATGCCCTGCCCGAAAGGGAAATGGGCGCCGCGGCGGATGCCGGACGCCCATTTCCAAATCATTCCAAACCAGGTCAGGTCAGAATTTGGCTTCGACCGAGACCGTGAACGAACGCCCGCGCGGATCGGCCACCCGCGGCTCCCAGCTGCTGCCAGCGCCGGTGTTGCTATCATAGGTGATCGCAAATGGCGGGTCGGTGTTGAACACGTTCTTGACCCCAAGGGTCAGCGAGAACTGCTCGGCAATCTTTTGCGAGGCCGAGAAGTTGTAGATGATGTACGGCTTCACCTTGGCATTGAATTCGGGTCGGCTGGCCGATCCGGGCAGCTGCTGGTTGGTATAGCCGCTGCGGTAGATCTGCGAGAAGGTGAGACCGAACCCATCGTTCTGGTAAGCGATCCAGGCGTTGTGCTTCCACTTGAGCCCAAGGTCGCCCGCGAACGAGAACACGCCCTTGAGATTGCTGTAGACGAGGTTGGGAAGCAGCTTTTCCTTCTTTTCGATCAGCAAGGTTCCATCGAAGCCCAGCGAAAGCGTACCGCCCAGTCCGTCCATGCTGCCCCGCGCGCTGAAATCGATCCCGCGGGTGCGGCGCGAACCGAAGTTGCCGGTGCGCAGGTCAACCAGGGTGATGATCCCGTTGGTGCGGGTGATCCGTTCCGGGAAAGCGGCGATGTTGGCCAGCAGCTGCGGAATGGTGATCGATCCGATCACATTGTCGACCGCAATCGACCAGTAATCGGCCGTCAGGCTGACTCTGGAAGTCGGGCGCAGCACCGCGCCGACGGTATACTGCTTCGACGTTTCCGGCCCCAGATTGACGTTTCCGCCCGAAAGCGAATCCGGATTGATCTGGGCACAGCCAGCAGTGACGTTGACCACGCCGCCCGGCGGGCAAGTGGTGGGATCGGTCAGCGTGTTGCCCGGGTTGGGCGACTGGGTAACCCCGTTGTAGATCTGGTTGAAGGTCGGCACGCGGAAGCCCGTGCCGTAGGAGCCGCGCAGCATGAACCACTGCACCGGCTGGAACTTGGCGGTGAACTTCGGATTGAAGGTCGATCCGAAGCCGGTGTAATCGTCCACCCGCGCAGCCGCCGACAGCTCCAGCATGTCGAACACCGGGAACAGCACTTCGGCATAGGCCGCCTTCACGTCGCGCGTGACCTTGCTTAGCGCATTGGTGTTGTCAAAAGCTGCGTTGAAGATGTCGGGCGATGAAAGCGCGCCCGCCGAAGATCCATCGAACTTGTAGCTTTCCCGCCGGTAATCGGCCCCCAGCGCAATCTGTGCTCGGCCGCCGGGCAGATTGAACAGTCCGCCCGAAACCGAGAAATCGAACTGGCGCACCTCGTACCGGCCTCCGTAAAGCCGGGCGCCCCGGGCCGAAACCGATTCCAGCGCGGCAATCGCTTCCGGCGTCTGGGTCAGCGAAAACGGGTTGAGGATGCCGCTGTTGAACAGACCGACGATGCCCGGCGCGCTGGCGCCAGGTGCGGTCGGAACGCGCGGATCGGGCTTGCCGGTCCCCGCCCCGGAAACGCCGGAAGCCGCAGCCTGCGCCGCAGTGGAAAACACCCCGCGATAATAATAGCCCGATCCCAGCACCGAGCTTGCCTCGCTCCGCGCGTAGGACGCGCCGGTGTGGTAATCCCAATCGCCGAACAGCTGCCCTTCCGCTCCCATGGCGACCCGGAACGTGGTGGTATCGGTGGTGTACTCGCGCGGGCCGCAGATCGTGCAGCGCCAGCGGAAGGCGATCGGCTTGCCATAGTTCACCGCGATCCCGGGCAGCACCGTGACCATGCTGTTGTAGACCGAATTGTAGGTCGCGGCGGTCAGGCTGTTGAGCGGATAGGCGATCGGCAGCGACGTGTTGTTTGATGAGAACTGGTTGTTCGAGAAGATCTTGTGCGAGTTCGCCTTCGATCCGGTCACTTCGAAGAACACATCATGGGCGCCGCCGATCCGGGCCGTGGCGCGGCCATAATAGGTGAAGGTCTTGAGCTGCTGCTGCAGGGTTGCCGCGCGGCCCGTATCCCAGGCGCAGGCGAGCGCTGCGGTCGGGTTGGACCACAGCGCCGAGTCATAATTCATCCCGCCATCCATCGAATCGCAGCCCGCGCCGCCGGCAAGGCGCAGCGGATTGACACCGCCGGTCGCCGGCGTCGTGGTTCCGGGGATGAAGAAGCCGGGCGCGTTGGCAAGGAAGTTGGGGTTGAACACGGTGCAATTGGGTGCCGTACCGGTGGTGCACTGCCCGGTATCGCCCAGCAGGGTTCCGCCCTGCGAAATGCCGACCCCTGCCGCGGTGCGGTTGATCGGGAACGCCGTTGCGAAGGGAGTCCCGCGGGTATCGATCGAAAGCCCGCGCAGTGGCTGGTTGCCGTTGACGAAATCGCGGTCGCTGCCGAACAACGGGTTGTTCCAGCTCTGGCTGATCGCGCCCATCACGTTGAAGCCGTCTTTGTCCAGCTTGCCCCAGCCAGCGGTGCCAGAGATGCGATAGATCGGGCTGTCACCCTCTTGGGTAATGTCGGTGAATCCGGCCAGGCTGATCCCGGTGAAGTCCTTCTTGGTGATAAAGTTGATCACCCCGCCGACCGCATCGGTGCCGTAGATCGCCGAGGCTCCGTCCTTCAGCACTTCGACCCGTTCGATCGCGGCGAAGGGGATCTGGTTTACGTCAACCGCCGAACCCTGAAGGCCGTGCGCCGCCACCCGCCGCCCGTTGAGGAGGACCAGGGTTGAGGCGCTGCCCTGCCCGCGCAGGTTGGCCGCGCTGAGGCCGTTGGTGCCGCGCGCGGCGCCGGAAACGACGTCCGAGTTCGAGGCGAGGTTGTCCGCTCCGTTGCCATTGGAAGAGAGCAGCGAGACCAGCTGTTCAGGGCTGGAGACGCTTTCGCGCCCCAGGTCCGAGGTGCGGATGATTTCCAGCGGCAGCGCGCTGTTGGCCGGATCCCGCTTGATACGCGAGCCGGTGACCACAATCATCCCTTCGTCGCTCTTGCCGGATGTCGCGTTGGGAGAGGTTATGCCAGTGTCCTGCGCCATGGCAGGAACGGCGAAGGAAATGAGCGAAACTCCGCAAGCCAACATGACCTGCACGATTGATTTCCGGCGCATAATACCCCCCCTGTGCAATGGAATTGCGAGGAGAGACTATCAAGTTGCAGCAGCCGCGCTAGCCCGCGCGGCAAAAAGATGAACGTCCATTCATCTTATGTGGCCCCCGTGCCACAGTGGGCAAGGAAGCGCTCTCAGTTTGCCGCGGCAATCCGGGCCAACACCGCCTCCATGGTTGGCAGAGCCGTGGCTCCGTCCGGAACGTCGTTCGCAAAGAAGGCAAAGGTAAAGCGCCGACCTAATGCCGTTCGAAAGGTTCCCGACAGGGCGTTGGTGGCGTTGAGCGTCCCGGTCTTGGCCGCAAGGTTGCCTTCAAGCGCGGTGCCGATGAACCGCCGCTTCAGCGTGCCATCGCGTCCGGCAACCGGCAGCGAACCGTACCACGCCGCCGCCCACGGCTGGCCATCAATCCAGCGCAGCAGAGCGACTGCGGCGCGCGGGCTAACGCGGTTGTAGGTCGACATGCCCGAGCCGTCGTAAAAATCGTAGCCCGCGCGGGGCAAGCCGATCCGCTGGAACAGGTCCTGTTCGGCTGCGAGGCCGTCTTGCAGGGATCCCAAGCCGCGCACCGAGCCTATGCGGCGCAGCAGTTGTTCGGCGTGATGGTTCTGGCTGACCTTGTTGATGATCACCACGTCTTCGCTCAGCGGCGGCGGGACCAGCCGGGCCAGGGTCGCCGTAGGGTCGGCAGCGGGTGCAGTTACAGCGATCGCGGGATCGCGCGCCTTCGGATCGTCGGCACGGTCGACCGGGCGATGCGCGGAACGGACCTGACCGTTCACCCGAACGCCGCGCGCACGCAGCATTGCCGCAAGGGTCCAGGCCGTGAAATGAGCAGGATCATCCACCCCGATCCTTTCGCGCCATTCGCCCGCATCCGCGGGCATTTCGCCATAGAGCCGGAACTGGCGCGAATTGAGCGGATGCTCCAAAGCCAGGGTGGTCTTCCCGCCCGGATCGATCGTCACGGCTTCGTTCACAACCGTAACGTAAGCCGGAATGACCAGGTGCGGCGCTTCCCCCGGGGCGGCAGGGGTTGCCAGAAGGGTCAGTTCGTTGCTGTCCAACGACAGTGCAGAGGCCGCCGTTGCATCGTTCGAGCCGATGTTGTTCCAGCTCATCCCCGGGCTCCAGCGCTGGTCGGGAAAGCGTGTATCATCACCGATCACATCGCCAACCAGCCTGGTTTTGGCCGCGACCGCATCGGCCAGCAACGCCAGACAATCGACCGCGCAGTCCGGAGCGCTGGACATTCGAGCGTCTCCCCGGCCAATCAACAAGACATTTGGTGCGCGTTTCGTCTTGCCCGGCAGAAGGTAAACCTCTGCCCCGGCATCCGTATCCGGCTGATCCATTCCGGGCAGCAAGGCATAGGCCGCGGCGGTGGTGAACATCTTGGTGTTCGACGCCGGGATGAAGCGCTGGTCGGGATTGACGGCAACGACCGTCTTGCCGCTTTCATCCACTACCAGCAGTCCGAAGCGGATCCCGGCTGGCGCGGCGGCCAGCGCCGCTTCGACCTGTTGCTGCACCACCTGCGGGGAATCGGCCAGCACCGGGCTGGCAAGGAACAGCAAGGCGAAGGGGATCAGGCGTTTGAGCATCGCGGGTGAACCTGCCTTGCCGTTCAGCGCAAGTCCACCACCTCGACGGGCGGCAGGATCGCGGCACCGGGTTGTTCGGTCCAATGGCGGGCGTTCAGCACGCCGCCGTCGGCGCGCAGGTCTGCCACCCTGACCAGATCAACCTCTGCAAGGACCCATTGCGCCGCATCCATCGCCCCGATCGCCAGCACTCCATCGGCCGGCATGCCGCGATCGGGCGGGCCATAGATCGCCGCCGCGCCCCGGTTGACGTCGACGGCCGGTGACCAAAGCGCTTCGCCCACCGTGGGCGCATGGACCGCATAGCACTGCCCTTCCAGTGCGCGGGCCTGTGCGCCAAGCCGGACCCGCCAGTATCCGTGCGCTGTATCCGTGCAGGACGGAACCAGCAGCAGGTCCATTCCCGCTTCCACCTGGGCGCGGGCAAGCAGAGGAAATTCGCTATCGTAACAGATAGTAATACCGATCTTTCCAAGCTTCGTCTCAAATAGCCGCAGCGGTGTGGAGGCGCTGACGTGCCATTCCTCGCGCTCAAACCGGGTCATCACCAGCTTGTCCTGCACCCCGACCTTGCCGTCCGGGGTGAACAGCCGCGCGCGGTTGACATAGCGGCCATCGTCGACTGCGCAGGGCGCACTCGCCGCCAGAATATGCAGGCCGTGTCGGCGCGCCAGATCGGCATGGAGCGCATCGACCCGCGGCAGCAGAGCCGAAACGCTTTCCAGCGATCCGGCCAGATCGCCCATCGTATCGGGGTCAAGCGCGGCGAGTTCCATCGCGCCGTATTCGGGGAACACCGCCAGTGCCGCTCCGCCCTCAACCGCCTGCTCGATCCAGCGGGCGATCTTGGCCGCATAGGCCTCCCAGTTTTCCAGGCGGTCGATCGGATACTGCGCCGCGGCGATGGTGAAGCGGGTCACAGCGCGCGCATCCAGAACTGCATCGGCTTGGCAGTTTCCTCCGTCTCGCCATGTTCGGCCCAGGTGAAGGTGCCGGTCAGCCCCGGTACCGCTGCGTAGCCGCGGCGCTGCCAAAAGGCATCGAGCGGCACGTAGCCGGCCGGCCGCTCTGGATGATCGTCCGGGCGGATCACGGCACAAAAGCTGGTGGCGCTCGCACCCCAGGTCCGCGCTGCCGTTTCGCGGTGATCGAAAAAGCCATGCCCGATGCCGCGCCCACGATACTCTGGCAAAAGCACGCTTTCCCCGAAATAGAACACCCCGGCAGGATCGATCCCCGCGCGTTCGAACGGTTCGCGCACAGCGGTGTCCTGCGCGATCAACGGGCTGGCCGTTGCTGCGCCGACGATCCGTTCACCGTCCATCGCCGCTACCAGCACTGCATCGGGCGATGCGGTAAATTCCGCCAGATAGCCGCGCTCGTAGGCCTCGCTGCCAGCGTAGAGATAGGGGAACGCGGAAAAGACCGCGATCCGCAGCCGCGCCAGATCGCCCAGCGCGGCCTGAAGCGCCGCCCCGCTGAGCGGGCGGACCGCGATGGTCACCCAACCACCTGCGCGGTCCAATCGGCAAGGTTGTAGTAAACCGTAACCCGGGCGATCCGGTCCCCGGCAAAGGCGAAGAATGCGCCAGCGGGCAGCACATAGGTCTGGCCATCGGCTTCTGGCAGACCCTCATCGGTGGCCAGGTATTCGCCGTGGACGGTAAATTCCGCCGCACCGCGGGTACCGTCATCGCTCGCCATCAGCACCAGATCGTCCAGTCGCTCGCGATAGCAGCGTTCCATGTGGGCGAGGAACGCGGCAAAGGCCGGCTTGCCGTCTTGCCGCCCGCCCTGGTTGATGTCGTGCACCACCCCATCATCCAGGCAATCGAGCATGCCCTGCCAGTTCCCGGCGTTGAAAGCAGCGTAGTAGCGGGCAAGCAAGGCAAGGGCTTCGGCGCGGTCCATCGGCAACTCCTGTTCACCGCGCCCTAGCGCCGCGCTGGCCCCAAACGCAAGACGGGGCGGCATTTGCATGCCGCCCCGCCCTGCATCCGGAATGCCCGAACGGCTTAGAACTTGCCGCGGACGGTGACGCCCAGGGTGCGCGGTTCGGCCAGGAACTGCGAGAACAGCTGGCTTCCGCCCGGGTAGTTGTTGGCGTCGTTGAACGGAGCCGCCGCAGTTCCCGCCTGGAACGGCGTGTTGAACGCGACCTGGGCATAGTCCTTGTCGAACAGGTTTTGGACCCAGAATTCCAGCGACCACTTCTGGCCCGGACCGCGAAGGCCAAGGCGCGCGTTGACCACCGAAAAGCCGTCCTGACCCTTTTGCGGGAACAGGTCGGAACCGGTGTTGTAGTCGCTGGTGGTGCGAGCATCGACATAGACCAGGGCCGAGAGGCCAGTGTTGCCGATATCCGGAGTCCAGGCTGCGCTTGCGGTGACCACGAATTCCGGCGCATTCGACATGAACTTGCCGGGCAGCCAGCGCAGCGCCGGGCTGAGTGGCGATCCAGCGCTGTTGGCGACCAGATCGCTGCGGTACTTGGTCTTGGCGTGGGTCAGGCCCGCGGTAACGCGGAAGTTGGACGAAGGATTGAGCACGGTTTCAAGCTCAAACCCTTCGGCCCGAACGCCCCAGCTGGTCTTGTCTGCGGCGCAGGCACCGGTCGCGGCGCTGGTGTCACGGTCAGCGCCGCCCAGGCTTGTCTCGCAGCCATTGATGTTCTGGACAAGGAAGACCGTGCCATCGAACGTGTTGAGCTGGAAGCTCGTGAAGTCCGAACGGAAGAAGGTCAGGCTCGCGCTGAACGGCCCGGTCGCATATTTGGCGCCCAGTTCGTAGCTGTTGACCAGTTCCGGAGCGAACTGAAGGTTGCCGACCAGCGCCTGCGCCCCACCCGGGGTGGCGGCAAACGGCGCAATCGGGCTTTTCAGCGCCGAACGGTCGAGGTTGAACCCGCCCGCCTTGTACCCGCGGCTGAAGCTGGCGTAGGTCATCAGATCGTCGGTCAGCTTGTACGAAAGGATCGCCGTGCCGGTGAACTGATCTTCGCTGCGCTTGCTGGCAATCGAGACGCCGTTGAGTTCGGCGGTCGAATTGCCCTGGCACGACAGGCCAAGCAGCGCCCCGGCCAGGGCCTTGGCCGTGGCGTTGGACGTTTGGCTCGTCAGGTCATCCAGCACCAGACCCTGCACCGTGGTGCAAACGGTGTTGTTGTTGCCGAAGGTAGCGCCGAAGTCCTTCTTGTCGTTGGTGTAACGCAGACCCAGGGTCAGATCGAGCTTGTCGGTGATGTGGATGATGTTGTGGGTGAACAGCGCCCAGTTGCGATCGTGCTGGCGGTATTCATCCCTGGTCGAGCCGACATTGGCCATGCCTTCAAGCGCGGTGAAGGCAGAAACAATGTCCGGTCCCGAGGCGCCCGAAGCGAACGCGATCGTGTTGCGGCCGACGCCAGCGGGGTTGGCGATGCCGCCGGCAACACATCCACCCTGGGTAGGATCATAGAGCCCTGCCAAACCGCCGCCCGAAATGATCCGGCAGGTGGCAAAGCGGCCATATTGGCTGCCGAACTTCAGGTTATCGCGAACCGTCAGCTTTTCATCGGCATAGAATCCGCCGACCAGCCAGTCCAGCTTGCCGCCAAAAGCTTCGCCCTGCAGGCGAAATTCCTGCGTGAAGGTGTGGAACTGGCGATAGTTGTTGTCGTCCGCTGTGCGGTAGAGAAGGTCGACCTTGCTGTAATCGACGTCGCCAGCCTGGCCCGCACGGTATTGGCGGTAGGCCGTGATCGAAGTCAGGGTCGCACCACCCAGATCGTACTTGATCTCACCGGAAAAACCGTAGTCCTTGGTCACACCTTCATAGCTGCGACCAGCAGAAACGGAGAGATCACGGCCATAGCCCTGGTTCAGCGCGGCCAGCGGCTGGCCCAGATCGCGCAGGACGTTGACGATGTTGTTGCCGTTGGCTTGCGGACCCGTGTTCGGCGGCGGCAGCCCATTGGACAGCGGGGTCGACAGGTTGTTCAGGTTGCCGATGTACGGGTTGACCGAGCTGTCGACATAGACCGCGCCGCAGCAGCGTTCCTTGCGCCAGGTGTAGTCGGCGATCAGACGGACGGTAAGGTCGCTGGTCGGTTCGAACAGCAGCTGGCCGCGCACGAAGAAGCGGTTGCGGTTGTTGACGTCGATGTTGTTGGTCGCATCGTGCAGGAAACCGTCGCGGCGCACGTAAACGCCGTCGATCCGCGCGGCGACCTTGTCGGTGATCGGCCCCGTGATCGAACCGGCAAGGCGGACCAGGTCGAAGTTGCCATAGGTCGCTTCACCGGACGCGCCGAACTGGAACTGCGGCTTCTTCGAATAGATGCTGATCAGGCCGGCCGACGAGTTGCGGCCGCCCAGCGTACCCTGCGGGCCGCGCTGCACTTCAACCCGGTCGATCTCTCCCAGTTCGTTCAGGCCGATGCCCGAACGCGAGCGGTAGACGCCGTCGATGAACACCGGAACCGAGCTTTCCAGACCCGGGTTGTCACCCACCGTGCCGATGCCGCGGATACGCGCCGAACCGTTGGCTTCCGAACCGGTCGACGAAACGATCAGCGAGGGAGCAACCTGGTTTAGCTGGCGAATGTCGTTCGCGCCGCTGTTCTGCAAGGTTTCGGCATTGACTGCCGAAATCGCGACCGGGACGTCGGCCAGCGCCTGGGCGCGGCCCTGAGCCATGACGACGATATCGGCGTCGGAAACGGGGGCCTCTTCTTCAGCAGTTGCTGCATCGGGCGCGGTCTGCGCCAGTGCGGGCGAAACCGGCAAAAGCATGAGGGCCGCGGCGGACACGCCGGTGCCAAGGGCAACCGAAAATTTCATGATTCACTCCCTGAAAACTTCACAACAAGAACCTCTAAATGCCAGCCTGGGGAGAAGACATTCTGCTTCTTGTGGTGAACCTGCCCTAAGCGCGCGCCGCTAGAAGATCAATTGTCTGATCGACAATTGACCCATTGCGGATGCCAGTTGCTTGTAAACTGTGGCAATTTTGCCAAACATTGCCCCAAACGCAAGGCGGACGCCGCAAGGGCGCCCGCTGCCTGGCCGAATGTGCCGACCCGTTTATCGGGAGTTGCTGCGATCAGGCGGCGTTGCCGCCGGCCATCGCGCTCGAACTGGTGTTGAAGGTTGTTTGCAGCTCGCTGCCGGCACCCTGAAGCGCGGTAATCGCCGCAACCGCGATCAGCGCGGCAATCAGACCGTATTCGATGGCCGTTGCACCGGCCGTATCGCGGCGAAGTTTGTATAGAAATTTCATATCGATACCCCCGCTTCCTGGCTTGTCCCGAACTGGTTCGGTGGGCGCTGGCACGCCGCTCTCCGCACGATGCTGGGCCAAAGTGGTAAATATCCGGCTAATCTGGGCGGCACCTTGGCGGAGCCGCATGGGCGCTTCATCGATTGCCCGGTTGCCGCGCCAGGTCTCCCGGTCCACCGTTGCGGCCTGCCATTCATAGGGGACCACGCCATGCGTCATCTGCTCTTAGCTTTCACTGCCCTTGCCCTGCCCGCCGCGGCCCATGCCGAAGATGCCGCCCCGGTCGCGCCCAAGCCTGCCGCGATCGAAGCCGATGGCGTGCCCGCGGTCCCGCTCAGCCTGGTCGAAGCGACCCGGCCCTATATGGAATTCCGCACCGCCAGTTTCCTCGATTGGGATCCGGTCAGCCGCGCAATGCTGGTTTCGACCCGGTTCGGCAACGTTGCCCAGCTCCACACCGTGAAGGGACCGGGCATGGCGCGCCGCCAGATCAGCTTCGAGCCGGAACCGCTCAGCGGGTTTTACATGGCCGGTGACGGAACGATGGTGGTCCGCAAGGACAAGGGCGGCGACGAATTCTACCAGCTCTACACTCTCAGGGACGGACGGCTGACCCAGCTGACCGACGGCAAGAGCCGCAACGAGCTCAACTCCCGCAGCGCCGACGGCAAGTGGATCGCCTACAGCTCAACCCGCCGCAACGGTGCCGATGCGGACCTCTATGTGGTCGATCCGCGCGATCCATCAACGACCCGCCTGGTTGCCCAGGTGAAAGGTGGTGGCTGGGCAATTGCCGGGTTTGCACCAGGCAATGCCGCGGCCGTGGTCGCAAACTACGTCTCGGTGCAGAAGACCGATCTCTACTGGCTCGATTTCGCCAGTTCCAGGCTGACCCCGATCGGGGATCACAAGGAGGCCGTGGCCTATGGCGGCGCTCGCTTTGCCCCAGACGGGACCCTGTGGGTGACGAGCGACGAGGGCAGCGATTTCCAGCGGCTGGGCACGCTTGATCCCAAGTCCGGCAAATTCACCGCCAGAAGCCCGGAAGCGCGCTGGGACATCGACGACTTCGAGATTGCCGACGACGGCAGTTTCATCGCCTACACCGTGAACGAAGCCGGTATGTCGAAGTTGCGGCTGCTCGATCCCAAGTCCGGCGCCGTGCGCGAAGTGACCGGCCTGCCAAAGGGCACGTTCGGGGGTGTGCGGATCGCGCCGTGGGGCACGATTGGCCTGACGGTATCGGCGGCCCGCGTGCCGGCCGATGCCTTCTCGGTCGATCCGGCAACGCTGGCAGTGTCCCGCTGGACGGAAAGCGAAACCGGCGGGCTTGACCCCGCCGCCAATGTCGAGCCGGAATTCGTCGAAGTGAAGAGCTTCGATGGGGAAGCGATAAGCGGGTTCCTCTACCGCCCCGATCCGAAGAAGTTTCCCGGCAAGCGCCCGCTGCTGGTTTCGATCCACGGCGGGCCGGAAAGCCAGTCCACCCCGGGCTTTCGCGGGCGTTCAAACTATCTGCTGAACGAGTTGGGCGTGGCGATCTTCTATTCCAACGTGCGCGGATCGACAGGCTTCGGCAAACGCTTCGTAAGCCTGGATAACGGACCGTTCCTGCGCGAAAATTCGGTCAAGGACATCGGTGCGTTCCTCGACCGCTTGCAGGCCGATCCGGCGATCGATGCCGCGCGGATGGCGGTGACCGGCGGGTCCTATGGCGGCTATATGTGCTATGCCGTGGCGATCCGTTACGGCGATCGGCTCAAGGCCGCGGACTGCATTGTCGCGATCAGCAATTTCGTCACCTTCCTGGAGAACACCCAGTCCTACCGCCGCGACCTGCGCCGGGTCGAATACGGGGATGAGCGCGACCCCAAGCAGCGCGCCAAGCTGATGGAAATCTCGCCCCTGACTAGCGTCGCGCGGCTGTCGATCCCGCTGCTGGTGGTAACCGGCGGCAACGATCCGCGCGTACCCAAGAGCGAGGCCGACCAAATGGTCGCCGCCGTGCGCGCCAAGGGCCGCACCGCCTGGCATCTGGTGGGCCTGAACGAGGGGCACGGTTTCGGCAAAAAGGAGAACCAGGACTACCAGTTCTGGACCGAGTTGCAGTTCTGGAAGGCGAACCTGCTGGGCGGCAATTAGCCCGCGTTGCACGCCTGCGCATTTTGGCGTAAGGCGCGGCAGACCGCCCCGGCCGCGCGATTCCTCACCGAATCCGCAAAGGCCGGGGCTTGCTGTTTCGCGCACAAGGAAGTTCACGCATGTCCCGTCGCCGCCAGATCTACGAAGGCAAGGCCAAGATCCTTTATGAAGGCCCCGAACCGGGCACCATCATCCAGTATTTCAAGGACGATGCGACCGCTTTCAACGCCCAGAAGAAGGGTACGATCAACGGCAAGGGCGTGATCAACAACCGCATCAGCGAGTACGTCTTCACCCGCCTTTCGCACATCGGCATCCCGACCCATTTCATCAAGCGACTCAACATGCGCGAACAGCTTGTCCGCCAGGTCGAGATCATTCCGATCGAAGTGGTGGTCCGCAATGTCGCGGCCGGTTCGATCTCCAAGCGCCTTGGCATCCCCGAGGGCGAGCCGCTGCCCCACACCCTGATCGAATACTACTACAAGGACGATGCGCTGGGCGATCCGATGATCGCCGAAGAGCACATCGCCTGCTTCGGCTGGGCGAGCAACGAGGAGATGCAGGACATCTCCGCCATGGCAATCCGGATCAACGATTTCATGTGCGGGATGTTCGCCGGGATCAACATCCGGCTGGTCGATTTCAAACTGGAATTCGGGCGGATTTGGGACGGTGACTACAGCCGGGTGATCCTGGCGGACGAGATCAGCCCCGACGGCTGCCGCCTGTGGGACATGACCACCGGCGAAAAGCTCGACAAGGACCGCTTCCGCCGCGATCTGGGCGGCGAGGAAGAAGCCTACCAGGAAGTCGCCCGCCGCCTCGGCCTGCTTGAAAGCGACGGGCCGAGCGAGGTTTTCGACCTGTCGGTGCACCGCAAGCTTCGCGGCAAGTAAGGCCGCGCGCGGTGCCGAGCGTGACCGCGGCCGAGGTGATTGCCTTCTGGCGCGAAGCCGGAGCGCCAAGGTGGTTTGCCAAGGACGAGGCGTTCGACGCCGCGATCCACGCCCGCTTCGAAGCGGCGCACCACGCCGCGGCGCGCGGTGAATTTGCGCACTGGAGCCTTGATTGGGAGGGTGCGCTCGCCCTCCTGATCCTGCTCGATCAGTTCCCGCGCAACCTGTTCCGCGGATCCGCCCACGCCTTCGCGACCGATCCGCTGGCGCTCTCGCTGGCCCGCAAGGCGGTCGCAGCGGGGCTGGACCAGGTTGCCCCCGCGGACCTGCGGGTGTTCTTCTACCTGCCGTTCGAACATTCCGAAGCTCTGGTCGATCAGGATCGCTGCCTGAAACTGTGCGCAGCGCTGGATGCGACAAGCGGCAGCGAATGGTCGAAATGGGCCGCGCTGCACCGCGACATCATCGTCCGCTTCGGTCGCTTTCCCCATCGCAACGCAATGCTGGGCCGCGAATCCACGGCAGAGGAACAGGCTTTCCTCGATGACGGCGGCTTTGCCGGGTAAAGCGCCAACGAAGCGCTTGCCCGCGATATTGCAATCCGCCACCAAGGCGCGATGAAAAACCGCAAGCTGCTGTTCGCCCTTTCGATTTCCACCCTTGCCCTGTCTGCCTGCGCGCCGCGTGCCCACGGGATTGCGAGCACCGCCCCGGCCAAGCCTGACTGGGCGTTCCAGGCCAGCGATGTCGAAGTCGATCCCGGTTACCGGTTCGGCAAACTGCCAAACGGGATGCGCTACATCATCCGCCAGAACGCCACGCCCAAGGGCACCGCTGTCGTGCGGATGCAGGTCGATGCCGGTTCGCTGGACGAGGAAGACAACGAGCGCGGCTTTGCCCACTATGTCGAGCATATGGCCTTCAACGGATCGACCCATGTGCCCGAGGGCGAAATGGTCAAGCTGCTTGAACGCCACGGCCTGGCCTTTGGCGCGGATACCAACGCCTCGACCGGGTATGAACGCACCACTTACATGCTCGATCTGCCGCGCAACGATCCGGCCGTGCTCGACATTGCGCTGATGCTGATGCGCGAGACGGCGGGCGAACTGAGCTTCAATGCCCAGGCGGTCGACCGCGAACGCGGCGTGGTCCAGGCCGAAATGCGCGATCGCAACACCTTCGCGCTGAAACAGTACCAGGACCAGCTGGACTTCCTCTTGCCGGGATCGCGGTTGGCGCAGCGCCTGCCGATCGGAACCCCGGAATCGCTGGCCGGGGCCACCCCGGCGGGCCTCAAGACCTTCTGGAGCCGCGAATATGTTCCGGCGCATACCACGCTCTACGTGATCGGCGATTTCGATCCCGCGCTGGTCGAAGATAAGATCAAGGCGAAGTTTGCCGACTGGAAGGCGGCTCCGGCCGTCCAGCAGCCCAAGGTCGGGCCGGTCACGCTGGACGCACAGGGCCTTAGCGAAGTGTACATCGATCCGGCGCTGTCCGAACGGATCACCGTCACCCGCAAGGGCCTCTACATGGATGAGCCGGATTCGGTCGCCTGGCGCAAGGAATCGCTGCTGCGCCAGATCGGCTACGGGATCATCAACCGCCGCCTGCTGCGCCGCACGCGTGAGGCGGCCGCGCCGTTCCGCAACGCCAGTTTCGGATCGAGCGATCTGTTCAAGGAAGGCCGCCAGACCGAGCTGACGATCGACACGGTCGACGGCAAGTGGCGCCGCGGTCTGATCGAATCCGCGATCGAGTATCGCCGGGCGATGACTTTCGGCTTCAGCAGGGAAGAAGTCGCAGAACAGGTTGCGATCATCCGCAATGCGCAGGCCAACGCGGCCCAGGGTGAGGCAACCCGCAGCAACGCCCAGCTGTTCGGCGGGGCTCAGAATCTGATCATCGATGAGCGCGTGCCCGAATTGCCGAGCAAGGCGCTGACCCGGCTGGACGCCTTCATTCCCGAAATCACGCCCGAACTGGTGATTGGCGCGATGAAGAAGGAGGCGCTGCCGCTGGAAGCCCCGCTGATCCGCTTTCAGGGCCGCACGCCGCCCAGCGATGACAAGAACGCCCTGCGAGCCGCTTGGGACGAGGCGATGGCCGCGCCGGTCCGGCCGCTTGAGCAAAAGGCCGGTGCGGCCTTTGGCTATACCGACTTCGGCCAGGCCGGCAGGGTCGTCAGCGATGTTACCGAACCGCTGCTGGGGATCCGCGAGATCCGGTTTGCGAACGGGGTGCGGCTCAATCTCAAGCGCACCGATCTCAAGAAGGATCAGGTTCTGGTTCAGGTGTCGGTCGATGGCGGCGAAATGCTCGCCTCGCGCAGCAACCCTCTGGCGACCCGGATGGTTCCGGTGATCTCGATCGGCGGCCTTGGCAAGCACAGCAAGGATGAACTTGATACGATGCTGGCCGGCAGGACGGTGTCCGCCAATCTTGCGTCGAGCGACGAAACCTTCATCGTTCTGGCGGGAACCACCCCGCGCGATCTGGAACTTGAGTTGCAGCTCGCCGCCGCGCAGATCACCGATCCCGGCTACCGGGCCGAAGGCGAAGTGCTGTTCAAGCAGACGATCAACAACCTGTTCGCATCGTTGCGGGCGACGCCCGGTTCGGCGCTGTCGGCCGATCTTGGCACAATCGTGTCGGGCGACGATCCGCGTTTCAGCCTGGGCCAGGTCGAGGACTATCGCGTGCTCGATTTCAAGCAGCTCAGCGCGACGGTCAGCGACCGATTTCAGCATGGTGCGATCGAAATCGGGATCGTCGGCGATGTCGACGAGGCTGCGGCCATCGCACTGGTCGGCAAGACCTTTGGCGCCCTGCCCCAGCGCGAAGCGGAGTTCCGTCCCTACGCCGACCGCCGCGACCGGCCCTTCACCAAGGACCGCAAGCGCAATGTCCTGCGTCATACCGGGGCGAAGGACCAGGCCGTGGTGCTCTACGTCTGGCCGACCCGCGACGGAGAGGATCCCAGGGCCGCGCTCCAGCTCGAACTGCTGGAACGGGTGGCGCGGATCGCAATGACCGACACACTGCGCGAAAAGCTGGGCAAGGCCTATTCCCCCGGCGCAAACAGCAACGCCTCGCGCACCTGGCGCGGCTATGGCAGCTTCAGCGTGAACGCCTCGGTCGATGTGAAGGAAGTGCCTGCCACCCGCGCGGCGATTGCGGAAACGATCGGCGCCTTGCGCGATGCGCCGGTGACGGACGATATACTGCTGCGCGCCCGTGAGCCGCTGCTTGAGAGCCTCGACAACGTGCTCAAGACCAATTCGGGCTGGCTGACCTTCGTTGACCGCGCCCAGACCGAGCCGGACCGGATCGACCGCTACGTCAAGTCCCGGGAACGACTACAGGCGGTAAGTCCGGCCGAGATCCAGGCGCTGGCCAGGCGGTATCTGACCGCTGACGGCGCGGTTGAGGTTGATGTGCTGCCCGAAGGCGTGCCCGATCCGGTGGCTGCGAACTAAGCCACCGTATCGCGGTAACGGCGCACCGCGATCGTGCCGAAAGCCAGAAGCATGAACAGCAGCACCGCGCTTTCCGGCACGGCCAGGCGCCAGTCCCAGCCTTTCAGCATGATTCCGCGCACCAGCCGGATGTAGTGGGTCGGCGGCAGGATTTCGGCCATCCACTGCACCGGCACCGGCATCCCGCGAAACGGAAAGGCAAAGCCCGACAGCAGGATCGATGGCATCAGGTAGAACATGCTCATCTGCATCGCCTGGACCTGGCTGCTGACCAGGGTCGACATGGTGAAGCCCAGCGCCAGGCAAACCAGCGTGAACAGCAGCGTCACCGCCAGCAACAGGACCATCGAGCCCATGAACGGCACGGCAAAGATGAATTTGGCTGCGGCCAGGATCACCAGAACCTGGACAAAGCCCATGCCGAAATAAGGCACGATCTTGCCCACCATCACCTCGATCGGGCGCAGCGGGGTGGCGAGCAGGTTCTCCATCGTCCCCTGCTCGGTTTCGCGGGTCACCGACATTGCGGTCAGCGCGACCATGGTCATCGACAGGATGATCGCGAGCAGCCCCGGGACGGTGTTGTGGCTGGTGATCGCTTCGGGATTATAGCTGCGGTGCAGCACCAGGTTGACCGGCGCTGGCCCCGGCAGCCGCGCCGCAAGCGGCCCTTTCAGCTCGCGCGCCAGGGCCTGGTTGACCGCTTCGCTGACTGCGGCGACCGCCGGGCCGGTGCTGGCCGGATCGGTGGCGTCAGCCGTCAGCAGCATCTGCGGATGCTCGCCGCGAACCAGGGCGCGGGCAAAGTCGGTCGGGATGGTCAGCACGAACTGCGCCTTGCCTTCGGCGATCAACCGCTCCCCCTCGCCGTAACGGCTGGCCACTTCGGTCAGGTCGAAATAGCCGGTGGTGCGAAGCGAACTGAGGATCGAACGCGAAAACACGGAATTGTCGTTGCTTTCCACCACCAGCGGCAGGTGGCGCGGGTCGTTGTTGATCGCCACGCCGAAAATCAGCAACTGGATGATCGGGAAGAAGAACATCATCGCGATCGTGCCCGGATCTCGCCCCATCTGGCGCAGTTCCTTGAACACCATCGCGCCGATCCGCTCCCACATCACGCGCTCTCCAGCACCGAATGGTCGGGCGCCTGCTTCATCAGGTGAATGAAGACGTCCTCCAATGTCGGCTTGCTCTCGGTAAAGCGGACCGCCCCGGCAAAGGGCGCGACGGCTCGGCGCAGCGCGGCGAGATCGGGTCCGCAGACATGGAGCGTCGTGCCGAACGGCGCGGCCATCGCCACCCCCGGCTGGGCCTCGATCTCTGCGGCCAGGCGGTCGGCCCCCGGCCCCTCCCCCTGCAGCGCGTAAAGTCCGGAAACGGCGATTACCTGTTCGGTCGTGCCGCGCGCCAGCATCACGCCATAGGCGATATAGGCGATCTCGTGGCAGCGCTCGGCCTCGTCCATGTAATGGGTCGAAACCAGCACGGTCATCCCGTCGCGGGCCAATGCGTGGATCTGGTCCCAGAATTCGCGCCGGGCCTGCGGATCGACCCCGGCTGTCGGCTCGTCCAGCAAGAGGATTTTTGGATCGTGCAGCACCGCGGCGGCCAAGGCGAGCCGCTGCTTCCAGCCGCCGGAAAGCTTCTCGGCAAGCTGGTCGGCGCGGCTGGTCAGGCCAAGCTTGTCGAGCGCCTGAGCCACCCGCTCGGCCCGGCGATCAAGGCCATAGACCCGGGCGATGAATTCCAGGTTCTCGGCAATGGTAAGGTCGCCGAACAGGCCGAACTTCTGTGTCATGTAGCCGATCTGGTGCTTGATCGCGTGGCGCCGGGTGCGCAGGTCCAGCCCCAGCACCTCGCCTTCGCCCTCGTCCGGGATCAGCAGCCCACAGATCATCCGCAGCGTCGTGGTCTTGCCCGAACCGTTGGGGCCCAGAAAGCCGCAGATCCGCCCCGGCTGGACCGTCAGATCGACATGATCGACCACCGTGCGCGCGCCAAAGCGCTTGGTCAGCCCGCGCACGGCAATTGCGGGGGCCTCGCTCACGGTGCGGTCACAGCAATCGGAAGCCCCGGCGGCAGCGGCTTGTCGCTGACCGGCAGGGCAGCCTCGACCAGGAACACCAGCTTGGCCCGGGCGCTTTCGGAATAGATCACCGGCGGGCTGAATTCGGCGCGGGGGGAAATGTAGCTGATCCTTGCCCGCTGCGCCGCGCCGCAACCATCGCAGGAATACGTGACCGTATCCCCCGGTTTCAGACCGGCAATCCGGCCCTCTGGTACGTAAAACCGCAACTTGCGCTTGTCGGCGGGAAGCACCGAAACGACCGGTGAATTGGCCGGAACCCATTCGCCGGGGTTGTAAAAGGTCTGTTCGATCACCCCGCTGGCCGGCGCGACCGGGGTGATTTCGCGGCGGCGCTGGCGCTGGCCGCGCAGCGCCGCTTCGGACGCGGCGATTTCGGCTCCTGCGGCGGCCTGCTGGCCCGCGCGCCCGGCGGAAAGCTCGCCCGAGCGGATCTGGGCGCGGGTCTGGGACAGGTTGGCCGAAGCCCCGTCACGCGCCGCGCGGGCGGCATCGAGCTGCGAGCGGCTGGCAAAGCCGCGCGCTTGCAGCGCCGCAACCCGGTCAAAATCCTTTTGCGCCTTGGTCAGCCCGGCAACCGCGGCAGCTTCGGCCGCGCGCGACACGTCGATTTCCGCCTGCCGCTGGCGGGCCTGGGTCAGATCCGCGGCCTCGGCCCGGGCGGCTGCAACTTGCGCTTCCAGCCGGGCGGTATCGGCATCGGTGCTTTCCGGATCGAGCGAGAATAGCACCGCACCCGCCGTCACGCTGGCCCCGCGCTCAACCGGCCGCTCGGCCAGCCGTCCCGATACCGGCGCGGCGACATACATCGTCTCGGCCTCGACATAGCCGAGCCAGTTTTCCTGCGCGGGTTGACGGGTAAAATACCACGCCGCGCTTCCGGTCAACACGACCAGTGCCGCGGCGATCAGGGGTTTGGGCGGCCCGCTCATGCGCTGTCCTTTCTGACGAGAAGTCCGTTGAGAACCGTATCGGCGTGGGACCGGGCCATGGACGCCGGGTCAAGCGGCTCAGCCCCGGCGGGAACCAGCACGGTCTGCCAGATCGCGCCGATCAGCATGCCGCCGATCAGCGTCCGGCCGGCCTGGGCAATGTCCGGGCAGGTGAACTCCCCGCGCGCGATCCCATGGCGCATGATCCGCTCGACGATCGCCATGCCGCGCGTGATCACGTGGTCGTGGTAGAACCGGGCAAGCTCCGGGAAATTGGCCCCTTCGCCAATGATGACCCGCGGGACAAAGGCCATTTCGGGCTGGATCAGGCGATCGGCCATGAACCCGGTGAACCGGCGCAGGATCTCCGCAGCGGAAACATCGCCAAAGTCGGTCGGCGCGGCCTGGGGCAGCATCCGTTCGATCAGTTCGGTCACCAGCGCCTCGAACAGCGCCTCCTTCGAGGCGAACTGCAGATAAAGCGCGGCCTTGGAAATCCCGACCGCCCGCGCAATGTCGTCCATGCGGGTTCCGGCAAAACCCCGCGCGCTGAACACGTCGCGCGCCGCCAGCAAAATATCGGCGCGGCGGCTGGGGACGGCGGGGCGGGGCATGAAAGGTATATAACTGACCAGTCAGTTATACCGCAAGTCCGAAAAAGGAGGCGGACTGCGCGTGGCAGCCCGCCCCGTCAGGGTGGATCGTTCGGCCTCCCGCCTATTCCGCGCGCGCCCGGCGCAGTTCGAGCGTGCTGAGGCCGTCAGGCGTGAACAGGCTCAACCGGTTGCCGCGCAGGTTGTAATTGAACACCAGCTTGGCCTCGGGAATGTGGATCTGGTCCTCGTTGACCTGGATCGACTGGGTGATGTCCTCTCCGGAATGGCGGCCGCTGTTGCGGGTTGTCACGAACTCTCCCTCGCTCGTGATCTCGACGCTGTCACCGCTGGCAATGTCTTCCAGCCCGTACTGGCTGACCACCTTCCATTCGCCCTTCAGCGCCAGCGGATGCAGTTCCTTGGGCACTTCCCCGGCATAGCCCGCGACATAAGCGGCGCGGTTGCGCAGACCGGTCACAAGCTTGAGCTCCTCGCCCATCCCGGGCACATCGCTGCGCGCCATTCGTTTCGCCAGTCCGTCGATCAGCTGGAACGCCGCTTTCTTGTCACCGCCAGCATGGTATCCGGTCAGCGCGGTTTGCAGGGTTACGAATTCATCGACCAGCAAATGGGCAGCGCGCAGCGGAACCGGGGCTGCACTTTGACCCGGTTGCGCGACGACGATGCGGTCCGTTCCAACCTGGCCGTTGCGGCCTTCAGTATAGCGCAGCGTTCCGGTGAGCAGCGGCGCGTTGGCCGCCAGGTTCGCCGCAGACAGATTGGCGTGCGCTCTATCGCTGCCCAGAGTGACGTAGATTCCGCCGCCGTTGCTGGACAGGAACGCGGTGGAGATATGGACCTTGACCACGCCTTCCGGCTCGGTGGTCATCAGATCATCGGGCACCCCGAACACCCCGGTCACGCGGTAGCCTGGCGGCGGCGCAAGGACGAGGTCGATATCATGGGCGACTTCGCTGACCATGTTGAAGAACTCGCGGTCGAAGATCTGCCGGGCCGAACCCTGGTTGTCGACGAAGAACAGGTTGCCGCCGCGCACGCTTGAAACCCTGGTCGCAAGCGCCGCATCGAAATGCACACCCACTCCGAAAGTGGTCAGGCCGATACCCTTGCGCGATCCCTCCTCGGCCTGGCCCATGAACCCTTCGGCGCTGGTATCGCCGACGTTGGGGTTCTCGTCGGTGAACAGCATGACGCTGGTCTTGCCGTGGCTGTGCGGCAGTTCCGCCTGGGCCATTTCGTACCCGGCGGCAAGGCCTTCCTCCATCGCGGTCGAACCTTCGATCGCGATGCCGTCGATCGCCTTATCGATCCGGGCGCGGTTGCCCGCGTACTCGGTCATTTCAAGGTGCGTCTGCGGCTCGGACCCGTAAGTGATGATCCCGATCCGGTCACCCTTGCGCAGCTTGCCCACCAGGGTGTGGAGCGCGCCCTTGACCTGCTCGATCGGCCAGCCGCTCATCGATCCGGATCGGTCGACCACGATCACCAGACTCACCGGCTCGGCGCGGTATGTCCCGGCATCGATGTTGCTGGCAAAACCCAGCCCGACGAACCATTGGTCATCCGAACGAAGCGCCAGCGCGGCAGGCATGGCCGCCCCGGTCAGGCAGAAGGTTTGCTTGCAGGGACTGGATTCGGGCAGGGTCAGGTCGTGTTCGCCCATCAGCCCTTCCATCGTCAGATCAAAAGTCTGCGGCAGGAAATCACCATCCAGGGCGACGGAACGGAAGTGGCGAATGTCCTGGGCTCCGCCCTGCCGGACCGCAGTTGCAGTGACGACGATCGATTGATCCGAGTCATCCTGATCGTCGATGCCGGTGTTCTGCCCCCAGGCAGGCGGCGCCAGCAGCGCGAAGGAAAGGGTAAGTGCAAGGCCCGCAAGGCGGGACCGCGGGTGACGTTGACAAGCCATTCAATCGCCTCCTCTTCCGGTGAGGATTCGCAGGCTAATATGAAATGTTATACCATGCAAATCGTTCCATTTCGCAACTTTCATGCGTGTCATCAGCCGCGCGCACGCGGTTGTGAAATGCCATGTCTGGATGCTTGCCCCCAGGGCCGCGCAAGGGCATAGGCGCGCCAAGCGAATCCCTCCCCGTTCGAAAGGTTGCCTCATGAAGGTCCGCGTTTTCGTTTCCCTCAAGAACGGGGTTCTCGATCCCCAGGGCCGCGCGATCCAGCATTCGATCGAGGGACTGGGGATCCACGGGGTCAAGGACGTCCGCGCCGGCAAGATGATCGAGCTGGAGGTGGACGAAACCGTCACCGACGACCAGCTTGAAACGATGTGCAGGCAATTGCTCGCCAACATGGTGATCGAGAACTACCGGATCGAAAGGCTTGCCGCATGAGCTTCCGCAGCGCCGTCATCACCTTCCCCGGTTCCAACTGCGACCGGGACATGGCCGACGCGCTGGAGAAGGTTTCGGGCACGCCAGTTGCCCGCGTCTGGCACGGCGATGCCGATCTGCCGGACGGGCTGGACTTCATCGCCCTGCCCGGCGGTTTTTCCTATGGCGACTACCTGCGGTCCGGCGCAATGGCCGCGCGCAGCCCGATCATGCAGGCGGTGATCGCTGCGGCGAACCGGGGCGTGCCGGTGCTGGGCGTCTGCAACGGCTTTCAGGTGCTGACCGAAAGCGGTCTGCTGCCCGGCGCGCTGCTGCGCAACGCGGGCATGAATTTCGTCTGCCGCGAAGTGGCGCTCAGCGTCGAAAACAGCCAGAGCCTGTTCACGGCCGGGTACAGCGCCGGACAGCGGATCACGATCCCCGTGGCCCACCACGACGGCAACTACTTTGCCGACGATACCACGCTCGACCGGCTTGAAGGCGAAGGCCGGGTCGCGTTCCGCTATGCCGAAGACGTCAACGGATCGGCCCGGTCAATCGCGGGCGTGCTCAACGCGGCGGGCAACGTACTGGGCATGATGCCGCACCCCGAACGCATGATCGAGCCCGAACAGGGCGGGACCGACGGCAGGGCCCTGTTTGAAAGCGCGATAGAAGCTCTGGTCAGTGTCTAGGGTCAGCGCCTAGGCGGTGGCGCGCTGCAACGAGGCGCCCATGAACAGCCCGCGCGCATCGGCGGCGGCCATCGGTCGGCCAAAGTAATAGCCCTGGATCTTGCGGCAGCCCAGCTGGCGGACAACCTCAAGCTCGTGCTCGGTCTCGACGCCTTCGGCCGTGGTCGACATTTCAAGGCTTTCTGCCATCGCAACCACGGCGCGGATGATCGCCAGGCTTTCGACATTGCCAGTCGCCGCGCCCTGAACAAAGCTGCGGTCGACCTTGATGGTCGAGAAACGCAGATTGCGGATGTAGGCTAGCGAGGAATAGCCCGTGCCGAAATCGTCGAGCGCAATCCCGCAGCCCAGCGACATGATCTGTTCCAGCGCATTGCGCGCTGTCACCGCGTCGCGCACAAAGATCGATTCGGTCACTTCGATTTCCAGCCGCTGGGCCGGCAGTCCGCTTGCGCTAAGCGCACCGACCACGGTGCCGACAAAGCCGGGATCAAGCAATTGCTCACCCGAAACGTTTACCGCCACCTTGACGTTGTGCGGCCAGCGCACTGCCTCGCGGCAGGCCTCGCGGATCACCCATTCACCAATCGGCACGATCAGCCGGGTATCTTCCGCCAGCGGAATGAACTTGGCCGGGCTGACCATGCCATGTTCGTCGCTGTTCCAGCGCAGCAGGGCTTCGAAACTGACGATCTGTTCGTCGTGCGAATCGACCACCGGCTGGTAGTGCAACATCATCTCGTTCTTCTCGAGCGCGCGGCGCAGCGAGAATTCGAGCTTGCGGCGTTCTTCCGCCTCCTGGTGCAGGGCCGGCTCGTAACCATTGTGGACCCCGCCACCTTCTTCCTTCGAGCGGTAAAGCGCGAGGTCGGCGTTGCGCATCAGTGTTTCGACCGTCGATCCATCACGCGGACCAATCGCAGAGCCGACCGAGGCCCCGATGTAGAGCGTGTGATGGTCAACCTCGTATGGCCGCGACAGCCGTTCGATGACCACTTCAGCGACGCGCACGACGCGGTTGTGATCGGACGCATCGCGGATCACGATCGCGAATTCGTCGCCGCCCAGACGGCCACACAGCTCGTTGTCGGTCATGATCGACTTGAGCCGTTCCGAAACGCGCGCCAACAGGGTATCGCCGATCAGGTGGCCAAGTGTATCGTTGACCGCCTTGAACCGGTCCAGGTCGATCATCAGAAAGGCGCAGCGGGTCCGCCACTGGTCGGCATAGCGCATCGCTTCTCCCAGCGCCTCGGTGATCATCATCCGGTTGGGCAAGCCGGTCAGCGTGTCATAGCGCGCCATGTGCGCGATCTTCTCGCTCGATTCGCGCTGTTCGGTCACGTCTGAGCCGACCCCGCGGAACCCGTCGAAATTGCCGTTCTCGTCCAGTTTTGACGTGCCGGACAGTTCCCACCAGCGCTGGTGGCCGCCAATTGTTACCCGCACCAACAGGTTCGAGAAGCTTTCCCGCCGCTTGAGCCGTTCGGCCAGGTCGTGAAGGCTTGAAGGAAACTGGCCGGTTTCCCAGGCAGGACCGGCGATCAGCTGGATGAAGGGCTTGCCCTCGATCTCCTCGGGCGCCAGGCCCAGGGCGAAGGCGAAACGCGGACTGGTCGAACGAACTCGGCGCGAGGTGTCGATCTGCCACAGCCAGTCGGCCTCGCCTTCTTCGAACTCGCGCAGCAGCATCGAGACGACTTCGCTCTTCTCCGCCATCGCGGATTCGGCGATCCGCGCCATCAGGAATGAGCGGGCGTTTTCGATCGCGCCCAGCCCGACCACCACCATGAAGACCAGCGAGAGGATCGCCATTTCCAGGCTTGAGCCGAACAGGAAGCTGACCAGCGCCGCACCGCCGACGATTACTGCAAACAGCAGGTTGCCCAGCGGAACCGCGGGCAAAAGCACCGCCGACGCGGTCATCAGCATCGCGCAGACTGCCCACAATTCCAGATGTTCGCTGGGGCTGCCGAACGGGGCAAACGCCGCCAACGGCACCACCCAAACCAGCGCATTGCCGATCGAGCTGATGGTCTGGCGGTTGACTTCCTCGCGCGTGATGCGGCGGCGGTCGGCGTCGCCGAGGCCCTTGTCGATCGTCGCACCGTAATAGAGGCTGCCGGCCAGCACCGCCAGCCAGGCCAGCACCGCGGCGATATGGACGGTGCCATAGTAAAGCCGCAGCACCGCCAGCGCAGCGATCCCGTGGGCCAGCATCCGCGCGGCGCTGACCCGCGCCAGACTGGAATACTGCAAACCGCGCATCCGCCCCCAATCGCCGTCGCCCGGATCGTTGAGGCCGAGAACGGCCATGATCGGAAGCTTTGTCGGCAGGACTGAAGGCATATTTCGGGCGGATCTGGTCACGTGCCGGACTTACCCGGCGAATCGTTAGCGCCGCGTAAAGGTTAGGCGCGATTTACGATGAACAGCGCAGGCCTAGTTCTCACCAAGTTCGGCGCGGGCCTGCTCCCAATTGCGTCCGTCAAAGCTGCTGACCACCGGCTCAAGGCCGTGCCCGGGGTCGATGCAACGGAAATTGACGCTCCAGGCGTCGGGGTGCGAACGCGGCTGGTAGAAGCTCTTGATGCCGCAGGTGCTGCAAAACAGATGTTCGGCCGCCCCGGTGCCGAAGCGGTAGGAAGTCAGGCAGCCTCCGCCTGAGATCAGCTCGAAACGGCCGTGCGGGACGATCAGGTGCCGAAAGCCGGTGGCGTCGCAAATCGAGCAGTTGCAATCGAGCACTTCAAGCGGTGGCTCGACCGCGACGGCAAAGCGCACCGCGCCGCAGTGGCACCCGCCTTCCAGCCTCATTCCACCGTCACCGACTTGGCCAGGTTGCGTGGCTGGTCGACATCGGTGCCCTTCACGCAGGCGACATGATAGGCCAGGAGCTGGACCGGGATAGCGTAGACCAGCGGGGCGATCAGCGGGTGGACCTTGGGCATCTCGATCGTCGCAAGGCAGCCCTCCCCGGCTTCGTCGAGGCCCTCGCGGTCGCTGATCAGCACGATCTTGCCGCCGCGCGCGCGCACCTCCTGCATGTTGCTCACCGTCTTTTCGAACAGCGGCCCCGACGGCGCGAGAACGATCACCGGCACCGCCTCGTCGATCAAGGCGATCGGGCCGTGCTTCATTTCGCCCGATGCATAACCTTCGGCATGGATATAGCTGATTTCCTTGAGTTTCAGCGCACCTTCCAGCGCCAGCGGATAATCCTGGCCGCGGCCCAGATAGAGCACGTCGCGGGCCGGCGCGATCAGGTGCGCCATCGCCGCAATCTCGTCATCGTGGACCAGCGCGGCGTTGAGGCTGGCGGGCGCCTCGAGCAGGTGCTTGACCACCTCTGCCTCTTCCGCCCGGTTGAGCAACCCGCGCTTCACCGCCATGTGCGCAGCCAGTGCCGCAAGCACCGCCAGCTGGCAGGTGAAGGCCTTGGTGCTGGCAACGCCGATTTCCGGCCCGGCATGGGTTGGCAGCAGCAAGTCGGCCTCGCGGGCCATCGAGCTGGTCGGGACATTGACCACCACGGCGATAGTCTGGCCGTTTTCCTTGCAGTGGCGCAGCGCGGCAAGAGTGTCCGCCGTCTCGCCCGATTGCGAGATGAACAGCGCCAAGCCGCCCGGTTCCAGCACTGGCTGACGGTAACGGAACTCGCTGGCGAAATCGATGTCGGCGGGTAGCCGCGCGAACTGCTCGAACCAGTACTTCGCTACCATCCCGGCGTAGAAACTGGTGCCGCAGGCAACGATCGTGACCCGGTTGATGCTCGACAGGTCGAAATCGAACTGCGGCAGCGCCACGGTCTGGTCGACCTGGCGGATATAGCTGCGCAGGGTCTGCGCCACCACGGTCGGCTGTTCGAAGATCTCCTTCTGCATGAAGTGGCGGAAATTGCCCTTCTCGATCTCGGCAGCCGAGGCGCCCGACGTGGTGATTTCGCGGGTGACAGGCGTGTTGTTCTTGTCGAAAACCTGGGCGCCCTCGCGGGTGATGATCACCCAGTCACCCTCATCAAGGTAGCTGATCTTCTGGGTCAGCGGGGCCAGAGCAAGCGCATCCGAGCCCAGATAGGTTTCCCCGTCTCCATAACCGACCACCAGCGGCGAGCCGAGCCGCGCGCCGATCAGCATGTCGGGATGGGTGCGAAAGGCGATTGCCAGCGCAAAGGCCCCACGCAGCAGCGGCAGCGTTTGCCGGACCGCCTCGACCGGGTCCTCGCCCGCCTCGACCCGCTCCGACACAAGATGGGCGACAACTTCGGTATCGGTATCGCTTTCAAAGTGCCGTCCGCGCGCGGCGAGCGCTTCCTTCAACTGCTTGAAATTCTCGATGATCCCGTTGTGGACCAGGGCCAGTTCGGCCGTGGCATGCGGGTGGGCATTGGCCGCAGTCGGCGCGCCGTGGGTGGCCCAGCGCGTGTGGGCGATCCCGGTGGTGCCCGGTGCGGGGTCGCGCGCCAGCTCGTGCACCAGGCCCACCAGCTTGCCCGGCGCGCGGCGGCGCACCAGCCGGCCATCGTGGACGGTGCAAACCCCTGCGCTGTCATAGCCGCGGTATTCCATCCGGCGCAGTCCATCGACCAGCCGATCCGCCACCTGTTCCTTGCCGACGATGCCGATAATGCCACACATGCGACCAAACCTTGCCTTAGAGAGTGTAGGGTACCCGGATCCCGGGCATAGCTGCCGGAAAATCCTTGGTATTTCGTGTAATGAGGATTGCCCCGTTAACCTGCGCGGTAGCAAGAACCATGGCATCAATCATGCTAATCTTGAGGCGTCGACAAATATCCGCTGCCGCTGCCGCGATACGACCATCAAGCTCAACGATTTCGAACGGTGAGATTAACTGTTGGACACGATCGCGGGTTTCAAGTGGCTCAATTGCGAGGAGTTCGGACCAGACCAGTCGACTGATGCGGTGACGCTGATAACGCGATATCTCAGCAATCGCATGAGGACTGCCCTTGAGCCAGTCGATCAGGATATTGGTATCGAAGAACGGGTCCGACACCGGTCAACAATCTTCACACGACGGGCGATCCTCGCGGATTGCCTGCTGATATTCGAGACCGTCACCGATATCCTCGCGACCCTTCCAGTATCCGCGGCCGCGCTGGATCCAGGCCTTGTTTTCCTGCGTCGACGACTGCGCCCTGTACGCGCTCACAGCGTCACGCAACACCGAGGCGCGCGATTTGCCCTGCTCTGCCGCGCGCGCATCGAGCCACTTGATGTCCCCTTCGGGCAGATCGGCAAGGATGCGAGTCATTGATATACTGATATCATATCATGATATCACGTCAAGCACCTTGCATGCGATCGATGTGTCCGGCACCTTCCGGTCCGGTCGATTATCGGCAGAGGGGCCAATCATGCGCAAATTCCAGACCCTTGCAGGATCCGCAATCCTGGCCTTGTTCTCCACGGCGCAGCCGCTGCTGGCACAGGCCGATCCCGCGCCGCTGTCCAGCGCGATCAAGCTTGAGGCCGGTCGGCCCCATGCCGACGAGCTGGATCAAGCCGTCAATCTGCTCCTGGCCGGCAAGCCCAAGGAAGCCGAAGCGATCTTTTCCGCGATCATCGCGGACTTCGAGAAGACTCACGATCCAGCCCTGCCCTATCGCTGCGCCTATTCCGACACGGCCAAGGCGACCATCGCCTATACGTTGGAAGACCTGAAGGGGAAGCCGTTCACTTTGGGCGGCGACGTCTGGTGCGTGGCGCTGTGGGGCAAGGGATTCGCGCTGATCGACCTCAATCGATCCGATGAGGCCGGGACCTTCCTGGCCCGCTCGGTCGAAATGGCACCCGTCAACGCCCACTACATCAACGAATATGCCGAATGGTACAAACCGCGGCGCGACTGGAAGACCAGCTACGCCCTGTTCGAACGCGCCTGGCGGACGGTGGATCACGATTCCAAGGGTCCGAACCGCACGGTCGCGGCGCGCGCGCTGCGCGGCATGGCTTACAACCAGATCGAACTGGGCGACCTTGACCGGGCCGAGCAGCTCTACAAGCAATCGCTGGAATACGAGCCGGAGGCGGCAGGCAAGGTCAATGCCGAGCTTCAGTTCATCGCCCAGCAGCGCGCCAAGCGTTAGCCCTCCTTCTCCGCCTTCTTCTTTTTCATCGCATCGTGAAACCGGTCAGCCCAGCCTGGCTTGACCAGCTGTTCGCCGCGCACGATCCGCAATTCGCCCGCCGCGACATCGCGGGTTACCGCGCTGCCGGCCGCGACGATCGCGTCCGCGCCGATCTTGACCGGTGCGACCAGCGATGAATTCGATCCGATGAAGGCGCGCTCGCCGATCACGGTCTTGTACTTGAAGTAGCCGTCGTAATTGCAAGTGATCGTGCCCGCACCGATGTTAGCCCCCGCCCCGACCTCGGCATCGCCGATATAGGACAGGTGGTTGGCTTTGGCGCCCTTGCCGATTGTCGCTTTCTTGACCTCGACGAAGTTGCCGATCTTGGCCTTTTCGTCCAGCACCGTGCCGGGCCGCAGCCGGGCAAAGGGGCCGATCTCGCAGCCCTCGGCCACCTGGGCGCCCTCGAGATGGCTGAAGGCCCGGATCGTGACCCGGTCCGCGATCCTGACGCCCGGACCGAACACCACGCTTGGCTCGATGGTCACGTCGCGGCCCAGCTCGGTATCCCAGCTGAAGAATACGGTTTCGGGCGCGCGCAGGCTGGCCCCGCCAGCCATCGCCTCTTCGCGCTTGTAGCCTTGCCAGACCGCTTCGGCAGCAGCGAGTTCGGCCCGGGAATTGATCCCCATCATCTCATCTTCGCCGGCCTCTGCCACGGCCACGCGCGATCCTTCGGCAATCGCATGGGTGGCAACGTCGGGCAGGTAGAATTCCTTGGCCGCGTTGTTATCGTCCACCTTGTCCAGCAGCCGCCAGATATCGTCGCTGTGGGCCACCAATACGCCCGAATTGCACAGGTCCACCGCACGTTCCTGATCCGAGGCGTCCTTGTGCTCCACCATCTTGCGGACGGTGCCATCGGCATCGGCGATGATCCGGCCATAAGCAGCGGTTTCGGCGGGGCGGAAGCCCAGCACCGCCACCTTGGCCGCATCGAGCAGCGCGCACAGCCGCGCTACGGTGTCGCTGGCCAGGAACGGCACGTCGCCAAAGCAGACCAGCACCAGTCCGGTAAAATCGGCCAGGGCCTGCCTGGCCTGCAGCGCCGCGTGGGCAGTGCCAAGCTGCGGCTCCTGCAGCACGATCCGTGCGCCGGTTTCAGCCAGCGCCGTTTCGATCTGCTCGGCCCGGTCGCCCGCAACGATGACCTGCCGCGCCGGGTCCAGTTTGCCCAGATTGCCCAGCAGATGCAGCAGCATCGGGCGCCCGGCGATCGGGTGAAGCACCTTGTGCAGGTCGCTTTTCATGCGGGTGCCCTTGCCCGCGGCAAGGACGATGACGGCCAGGGGAATGTCGGTAGCGCTCATGGTTAGGCGCCATGCCACCAAATGCTTGCCGTTTCCACAATGCTGCGCCACTGGCCCGAACATGACCGCGCACCGCTTTGCCATTGTCGGCTTCGACCTTGACGGCACCCTGCTGGATACGTCGGGCGATCTGGGCGCGGCGGTCAATCACACCCTCGCCCTGATCGGCCGGGATCCGGTACCGGACGCCGCCATATCCGGCCTGATCGGCGGCGGCGCGCGCCTGATGCTGGAACGGGCGCTCGCGCTGACCGGGGGCGATACCGGGATCGACCAGGACGCGCTGTTTGCCAGGCTGCTGGCTTTCTACGAGGCCAATATCGCTGTCCACACCGCGCTCTATCCCGGCGCGGCGGAGATGCTTGACGCTCTGGCTGCGGCGGGCACCAGGATCGCCGTGGTCACCAACAAGCGCGAGCCGATGACCCGGGTGCTGTTCGACGCGCTGGGTCTGACTTCGCGCTTCGCCTGCATCATCGGTGCGGGAACCTACCCGCTCAAGCCCGCGCCCGATGCGCTGCACGCGATGGTCGCTGCGTGTGGCGGCGGGTCCGCCGCTTTTGTCGGCGATACCACCTACGATACCCGCGCCGCCCGCGCCGCCGGATTGCCTAGCGTGGCGGTCAGCTTCGGCTTCAACGATCTGCCTCCTGACGAATTGGGAGCCGACGCGGTGATCGACCATTTCGACGACCTGATCCCGGCGCTCTCCCGCCTCTGATTTTCCGAGTCGCGGCGCCCCGCGCATGGGGCCCACCGCACTTGACGCTAGGGAACGGCAGTGCTGCATTGCGGCATATTGCAAGGCAGCCAAGGCCATGCCATGCCCCCCGCGCTTCCCCCGGGATCACGCCTTTTTTGCGGAGAAAGACCCATGACCATTTCGTACAAGGATCGCGTCGCGATCGTCACCGGCGCCGGCGGCGGGCTGGGCCGCAGCTATGCGCTCGAACTCGCCAAGCGGGGCGCCAAGGTTGTCGTCAACGACCTGGGCGGCAGCCGTGACGGCACCGGCCATTCCGACGCCGCGCTCAAAGTGGTCGAGGAAATCAAGGCGGCTGGCGGCGAAGCCATGTCGAATGGCGGCTCGGTCACCGAATACGAACAGATGGTCGAGATGGTCGCCAAGGCGAAGGAAGCCTGGGGCGGCGTCCACATCCTGATCAACAACGCCGGGATCCTGCGCGACAAGAGCTTCGCCAAGATGACCATGGACGATTGGAAACTGGTGGTCGACGTCCACCTTAACGGCAGCGCCAACTGCACCAAGGCGGTGTGGGACCTGATGCGCGAGCAGGCCTATGGCCGCATCCTGATGACCGCCAGCAGCACCGGCCTGTTCGGCAACTTCGGTCAGGCCAACTACGGCGCGGCCAAGCTGGGCCTGGCGGGCTTCACCAAGACGCTGGCGCTGGAAGGCGCGAAGTACAACGTTCGGGTCAACACCCTGGCCCCGGTCGCGGGCACCCGCATGACCGAAGACCTTGGCATGCCCGAAGCGCTGTTCAACGCACTCAAGCCGGAAAACGTCGCACCGATGGCGCTCTACCTGGTCAGCGAAGACGCGCCGACCAACATGATCTGCGGTGCGGGCGCGGGGGCCTATCACGCTGCCTACGTGACCCTGACCCCGGGGCTGGCCCTGCCCGTCGATGAACGCAC
>JBJTMC010000005.1:0-3020 GCA_046063325.1 Novosphingobium sp. | reverse complement strand
AGCTTGACCCGGTCAGCCAGGATCGAGAGGTATTCGGCGATCGCGGCGGCCAGTTCCTTGAGCTCGTCGCCGATTTCGTCACGGCCCAGCGCAGTCAGGCGGTGCAGGCGCAGGTCGAGGATCGCCTTCACCTGAACCTCGGACAGGCGATAGGTTCCGCCTTCCTGTTCCGCGTTGGGTTCGATCGCTTCGACCAGCTTGATGTATGGAGCGATCTCTCCGATCGGCCATTCGCGCCGCAGCAGGGCTTCGCGCGCCGCCGCCGGATTGGGCGATCCGCGAATGATCTTCACCACCTCGTCAAGGTTGGTCACCGCGACCACCAGGCCAAGCAGGATATGGGCCCGGTCACGTGCCTTGTTCAGTTCGAACTTGGTGCGGCGGGTGATCACCTCTTCGCGGAAGGCGATGAAGCTGGTGATGATATCGCGCAGCGTCAGCACTTCGGGCCGCCCGCCACGGATTGCCAGCATATTTGCCGGGAAACTCGATTGCGCCGGGGTGTTGCGCCACAGCTGGTTGAGCACGACTTCGGGGGTCGCGTCGCGCTTGAGATCGATCACCACCCGCATGCCAAGGCGGCTCGATTCGTCGCGGATATCGGATACGCCCTCGATCCGCTTGTCCTTGGCAGCCTCGGCAATCTTTTCAACCAGGCCGGACTTGCCGACCTGATAGGGGATCGAGGTCAGCACGATCGAACGGCGATCGCCGCGGCCTTCCTCGATCTCGTAGCGGCACCGCTGGATGATGCTGCCACGCCCTTCGGAATAGGCCTTGCGCGCGCCCGAAAGGCCCAGGATCATCGGCGCCGTCGGAAAATCGGGGGCCGGGACGATCTGGATCAGTTCGTCGTTGGTGATCGCCGGGTTTTCGATCGTGGCTAGGCAAGCGTCGATCACTTCGCCCAGATTGTGCGGCGGAATGTTGGTCGCCATGCCGACCGCAATGCCGCCCGCGCCGTTGACCAGCAGGTTGGGAAACCGCGCCGGAAGAACCGACGGCTCCTGACGCGAGCCGTCATAGTTGTCGGTGAAATCGACTGTATCCTTGTCGAGATCCTCGAGCAGGGAATTGGCGACCTTGGCGAGCCGCGCCTCGGTATAGCGCATCGAGGCTGGCGGATCAGGGTCCATCGATCCGAAGTTGCCCTGGCCATCGACCAGCGGCAGGCGCATCGACCAGTCCTGGGTCATGCGGGCCAGCGCATCGTAGATCGCGCTGTCGCCGTGGGGATGATAGTTGCCCATCACGTCGCCGACGATCTTGGCGCTCTTGCGATAGGGCCGCCCGGCGACGAACCCGCCTTCCTGGCTGGCGAACAGGATCCGGCGGTGGACCGGCTTGAGCCCGTCGCGCACATCAGGCAACGCGCGGCTGACAATCACGCTCATTGCGTAATCGAGGTAGCTGGTCTTCATTTCATCGACGATGTCGATGCGCTGGAACTCACCCAGCGGGCCGGTGGGTTCAGGTGAAGATTCGGGGATTTCGGGTTCGTCGCTCACGCGGGAGGTTTCACTTGTTCTGTTGGCGTTCAATCGATCGCAACTGCCCTAGGCGAACGGCCTGACTAAGGCCAGCGCGGGGTCGGTTTGAGTGGCCCCGATAGGTGCTTTTTCCACACCTTGCGTGGCCAAACTGAACATCTGGACCAAGGTCCATTCAATTGCCGTTCAACCACCGCCACCTAGTGCGCTCGGCTGTTGCCAAGGAGGCGTTCCAGCGCCTATGGCGAATGCGAGGATGTTGCCCCGCTGAACGCTACATTCCGGGCGTTTTCAGCGGTTGCCAAGGAGAAGAGATAGATGGTCCGTGCCAAGTTTTTCGCCCGTACCGCACTGGGTCTGGCGCTTGCGCTGGGAGCTGCCGGTGGCCTGTCCACCCCCGCACTGGCCAAGGACAAGAAGCCCGAAGCGCCCAAGGTAGCCCCGTCGAAGGCATTCGTCCCGGTCTACATGGCCGCAAAGACCGCGATCGACGCCGCTGCCAAGCGCCCGGACGTGCTGCAGGCGCGGACCAACGTGTCGACTGCCGAAACAGCCTATCGCAGCGCGCAGGGCAAGGCAGCGCGCGATGCGGCCCGCACCAAGTATGACGCTGCCGTGGCCGCGCTCGGTTCGCTGCTCGCTCCGGAAACCGCTGCAGTCGACCAGGCTTATGCGGCCGCAACCGTCCCTGATGACAAGCTCTTTGCCGGTCAGCTTGGCCTGAACCTCGGCAACGTCGCCTTCGACAAGAAGATGCAGCGCCGCGGGCTTCAGTCCATGGTTGACAGCGGCAAGGCCAGCCCGGCTGATACCGCCAAGTTCAATTATTTCATCGGCGGCCTTGCCTATGACATGCGGGACTTTCCCGGTGCGCGAACGGCGCTTCAGGCGGCTATGGCCGGTGGCTACACCGAAGGCGGGATCGAAGGCCTGCTGGCGGACACCTATTTCAACGACAACCAGCCCGCTGAAGGCCTGAAGGTGCTGGATGCCGCGATTGCCAAGCGCAGCACCGCTGCGCCTGAAGACTGGCTGCGCAAGGGCATCGTCGTGGCCTACAAGGCCAGGCTGCCCGACCAGGCCGTGCTCTATTCGACCCGGCTGGTCCAGGCCTATCCCAACCAGGAAAACTGGTCGCTGGCGATCGCTGTTGTGCGCGACATGAGCAAGTTCCAGAACCAGGAAAGCATCGACCTGCTGCGCCTGACCCAGCGGACCAACAGCTGGTCGGAAGCGCGCGATTACATCGAATACATCCAGGCCGCCGATCCGCGCCGTCTACCCGGAGAAGCGCTCAAGATCGTCAATCTTGGCCTGGCTTCTGGCAAGCTGCAAGCGTCCGATCCGTTCGTCACCGATGCCAAGACGATCTCGTCCGGGCGCATCGCAGCGGACAAGGCCTCGCTTCCTGGGCTTGAGCGGGATGCCCGCGCTGCCAACGGCACCGCCGCCACCGCGATGGCTGCGGGCGATGCCTTCCTGAGCTACGACGATGCTGCCAAGGCCGAGGCGATGTACCAGATTGCCCTG
>JBJTMC010000038.1:0-6650 GCA_046063325.1 Novosphingobium sp. | reverse complement strand
GGACATCAGAACCCCCGCGCTGCTCTCCCCAATCGAAGGAGTAGCATCATGGTTCATCGTTTCGCCAAGGGTCAGCAACTGAATGTCGGCCTGGTCGGCGCGACCGGCGTGGTCGGATCGGCCATGCTGGCGATCCTGAAGCAACGCGCGTTCCCGATCGGCACTTTGCGCCTGTTCGCCTCGGCGCGATCGGCGGGCAAGCAGATCGACGGCGTGACGATCGAGGACGCGGCGACCGCGGATTTTTCGGGCCTCGACGTGGTGCTGTTCAGCGCCGGGGGCTCCACCTCGAAGGCCTTGGCACCCAAGGTTGCCGCAGCCGGGGCGATCGTGATCGACAACTCGTCGGCCTGGCGTTCCGATCCCGAAGTTCCGCTGGTGGTCGCCGAAGTGAACGCCCACGCCATGGCCAATCTGCCCAAGGGGATCGTCGCCAATCCTAACTGCACCACCATGGCGGCGATGCCGGTCCTGAAGCCGCTGCACGACGAGGCCGGTCTCAAGAAGCTGATCGTCTCGACCTACCAGGCGGTGTCGGGCGGGGGTCAGGAAGGGATTGATGTGCTGGCGCGCCAGTTGGCCCATGTCGGCGACAAGGCGGCGCTGCTGGCCACCGGCGGGCACGGCGATCTGCTGCCCGCGGCGGAAAAGTGGGCCGTGCCGATCGCGCATAACGTGGTGCCCCTGAACTATGTGCTGGGCGAAGACGGCTACACCGAGGAAGAGGCCAAGCTGGTCGCCGAAAGCCGAAAGATCCTGGAAATTCCCGGCCTGCCGGTTTCGGGCACCTGCGTGCGGGTGCCGGTGTTCACCGGGCATTCGCTGTCGATCAACGCCGAATTCGAACGCCCGATCAGCGCCGCGCGCGCGCTCGAGCTGCTGGGCCAGGCCCCCGGCGTGGTGGTTTGCGATGTGCCCAACCCGCTTGAGGCGACCGGGCAGGACCCGGTCTTCGTCGGCCGGGTGCGGCAGGACCCGACGGCGGAGCATGGCCTGGCGCTGTTCGTGGTTGGTGACAACCTGCGCAAGGGCGCCGCCCTTAACGCGGTGCAGATCGCTGAAGCGCTGATCGGGTAAAATCGACGATTCCCCGGGCGGGCATGGCACCGGATTGCCGCGCCATTTCCCGCCCGCCGGAAAACAGGATCATCGTCGGGATCGACTGGATGCCATAACGCCGGGCCAGTTCGGGCACGCGGTCGGTTTCCACCTTGAGCAACCGGGCCTGCGGCTCAAGCTCGCGCGCGGCCTGGGCGAAGGCCGGGGCCATGGCCTTGCACGGGCCGCACCATTCCGCCCAGAAATCAACCAGCACGGGTAGACTGCCCTTCAGGACGTGACGGTCGAAGGCTGCCGTTTCAACGTCCAGCGGCTTGCCCGCAAACAGCGGTGCCTTGCATTTGCCGCAGGTCGGCGCGGCGGCGAGTCGATTGGCGGGCACCCGGTTGAGCGCGGTGCATTGCGGGCAGACCACAAGGGCGGGATCGGGCATCGGGTTACCTTCGATTGAACCTTTCCCTTACTTGGGCACGGGTTCAACCGGATCAAGTCTTGGGCATTGCCAGGCTCAGCTGGCCGATCGCTTGCTGGCGTAGATATAGGTCTGGCGCCGGGTCAGCAGGTCTGCGGGCAGCGCGCCCAGGCCGCCCTTGCCGATTTCCTGCAGGTGATAGCCCCGCGATGCCAGAAAGACGGGCAGCTGCGCCGGATCATCGCCCGCGCGGCGCAGGAAATCGGGGGTGAATTCGAACACCAGGTCGGGCGCATCGGCGCGCAACAGCAGCGCCTCGGCCCCGCGGATCGCCTTGGCTTCCGCACCCTCGATATCGATCTTGATCAGCCGCAGCGCCGGATCGGCAAGCAGCGCATCCAGCCGCGCCAGACCGATTGCCTGCCCGTGGCCGGGATCCTCGAATACCATGAAGTCCGCCCCGGCGTTGCCCTCTTCCGGGTGCGCGACCCAGGCCGTTCCGCTGCTTTCCCCCAGCGCGACCAGATGCGGCGAAATCGGCCCGCCGTTAAGCGCGATATTGGCGCAGAGCAGGTCGAAGGTGCGCGGGTTGGCTTCGAACGCGTGAACCTTGCCCGCCGGGCCGACCAGCTGCGCAGCCAGCAGCGAGAAATAGCCGATGTTGGCGCCGACATCGGCGAAACTGTCACCGGGGCGCAAGACCTGGCGGATCAAGTCCGTTTCAAGCGGTTCCCATTCGCCGCTGCTCCAGATCGTTCGGTCGACCAGTTCGGCCAGGTCCAGGTTCATCCGGAATCCGTGGCGGGTGGCAATGGTCCTGCGCTCGCCCCGCAAGGCCTCGGGCCGGACCAGCCGCTGTGCCAGCGCGCCGATCCGCCAGCGCCCGCGTTCGAACGGTACGGCGCGCGACAGGGCGGCGATCGGCGAGGCGAGCAGCAAGGTCATGCCCTGACAATAGCGCCAAGCCCTTAATTTTCCTTGGACAACATCGAAATTAGGCTGCCGCCACCTCGATCGTCTCTTCGTCGGCCGCTTCGAGCAGCTTCTTCTCCACCGCCCGCAGCCGACCCGGAGCATCGACCTTTTCGCCCAGCAGGTCAGTGACGTAGAAGGTATCGACCGCGCGTTCGCCATAGGTGGCGATGTGCGCGGAATGGACCATCAGCTTGGCTTCGAACAGTGCGCGGGCAAGCCGGTTGAGCAAGGCCGGCCGGTCGCGCGCGTTGACTTCGACCACGGTGAAGCGGTTCGAGGCGGCGCTGTCGAATTCCACCCGGGGGCGCACTTCGAAAGCATCGGAGCGCGGGCGCGCCAGCGGGCGTGCGGCCAGCTGGGGGACCAGCTTGATCTTGCCGCCCAGCGCATCGGCGATCATCGTCTCGATCCGGGCGAGCTGGCTGTCTTCGGAGAAGGGCCTTCCAAGCGGATCCTGGACCAGGAAGTTGTCCACCGCCATGCCGTTGCGCGCGGTGTGGATCCGCGCATCGATGATGTTGCCGCCCGCCAGGTGGATTCCCCCGGCAATGCGGTAGAACAGCCCGGGATGATCGGCAGCGATCACGGTCACCAGCGTCGCTCCGCGCGCGGCATAGTATTCGGTCTGGACGTCGAGCGCCTTGCCCTTGGCGGCGTCAAGCTGGGCCAGGTTCTTGGCGATCACATCGTCGGGTTCGGCGATCCAGTAGGCATCGTTGAGCTGCCGGGCGTACTTTTCGACCAGTTTGCCCTGGCTACCCATCCGCTCGGCAACGTTCCGCTGCTTGGCGGCGATCCGCTCGGTCCGGCCGCGCTGGACGTGGCCCAGCCGCAGGCGTTCCTCGGCGGCCTCGTAAAGCTCGTGGATCAGCTGGCGCTTCCATCCGTTCCACACCCCCGGGCCGACCGCGCGGATATCGACGATGGTCAGCATCGAAAGCAACCGCAGCCGCTCGACTGATTGCACCACCGCGACGAAGTCGGTGATCGTCTTCCAATCGGCCAGGTCGCGCTTGAAGGCGGTGGCGCTCATCAGCAGGTGGTGGCGCACCAGCCAGGCGACATGTTCGGTCTCTTCCGCGCTCAGCCCCAGCCGCGGACACAGTTTCAGCGCAACCTCCGCACCCAGCACCGAATGATCGCCGCGCCGCCCCTTGGCGATGTCGTGCAGCAGGACAGAGACGTAGAGCGCACGGCGGTTGACGATCTTGTGGATGATCCCCGTCGCGAGCGGATGGTCCGCTTTCATCTCGCCCTTCTCGATCTTGGCCATCAGTCCGATCGCGCGGATGGTGTGCTCGTCGACCGTGTAGTGGTGGTACATGTCGAACTGCATCTGCGCGTTGACCCGGCCGAAGTCGGGCACGAACCGGCCGAACACCCCGGCCTCGTTGAACCAGCGCAGCGCGGTTTCGGGATCGTTGCGGCTCGACAACAGATCCATGAACAGCGCGTTGGCGCGGGGATCGGTGCGAACGCTGTCGATCAGCCGGGCATCGCGCACCGCCAGCCGCATGGCATCGGGGTGCAGTTCCAGCCCTTCGGCATCGGCCACCACGAAGATCTCGATCAGCCGCGCCGGGTCTTCGGCGAACCAGGTATCCGAAGGCACGTTGATCCGCCCGCCGAACACCGGATAGCCGCGGACCATGCGCCGCCGGGCGCGGAACCCTGCGAGCAGGCCGCGCGGCTGCTTCTTGGCGAACTGGTCGTCCAGCTGGGCCAGGAACAGCCCGGTGAGATGGCCGACCCGCTTCGCCTGCAGGAAGAAGTACTGCATGAAACGCTCGACCGCGCTCTTGCCCGGGCGGTCGGCAAACTGCATCCGCGCCGCCACTTCGCGTTGCAGATCGAAGGTCAGCCGGTCTTCGGCGCGCCGGGTGATGGTGTGGAGGTGGCAGCGCACCGCCCAGAAGAAATCCTCGGCGCGGCGGAACGCGCGGTACTCCGCCGGGGTCAGCAGCCCGACCCGGACCAGTTCGGAGGCGCCGCGGACGTGGTGGATGTATTTGCCGATCCAGTAGAGCGTGTGCAGATCGCGCAGCCCGCCTTTGCCCTCTTTCACGTTGGGTTCGACCACATAGCGGCTGTCGCCCAGCCGCTTGTGCCGCTCGTTGCGCTCGGCCAGCTTTTCGGACACGTACTGGCGTTCGGTCCCGGCCACGACATCGCTCCAGAACCGGCTCTGCGCCTCGTCGAACAGGGCCTGATCGCCCCAGACATAGCGCCCTTCAAGCTGGGCGGTGCGGATCGTCAGGTCGCTCTTGGCCATCCGCACCATCTCGTCGAGCGAGCGGCTTGAGTGCCCGACCTTCAGCCCCAGGTCCCACAGGAAATAGAGCATCGCTTCGATCACCTGTTCGCACCAGGCGGTCTGCTTGATCGGGGTGATGAAGGCGATATCGACGTCCGAATGCGGCGCCATTTCACCCCGGCCATAGCCGCCGACCGCCATGATCGTCAGGCGTTCGCCCGAAGACCGGTTGGCCGAAGGATAGACATCGTGGGTGACGTGATCGTGGATCAGGCGCACCAGCTGATCGATCAGGAAGGCCTGGGCCTCGGCGCTGAGATGTCCGGCAGAGGGCTTTTCGCTCAGCCGCCGGGCAATTTCCTCGCGCCCGTCGGCCAAGGCCCCGCGCAGCAGCTCTACCACCTGGAGGCGGGCCTTGGCCGCGCCGTGCCGTTCGACCAGTTCGGCGATCGCGCCCGCCAGCGCGCGGCGATCGATCACCGCGCGCTGGTTGGGGATGCGGTTCGGGCTCAGCCCTTCGTCTTCTGCTCGTCTTGCCACACTGGCAGGTAACGGGCCTTCAGCGCGCGCTTGTCAACCTTTTCGGTGCCGAGCCGGGGCAGCGCCTGCTTCTCTTCCCACAGCCTCACCGGCACCTTGAACGGCGCGATGTGCTGCAGCAGGAAGGCCTTGAGATCGGCTTCGGACAGGCTGCGCCCCTCCTCGACCAGGTAGACCCCGGTCGGCTGTTCGCCGAATTTCTCGTCCGGCATGCCGAACACGCTGGTCTCGGCCACGTCGGGATGGGCGTAGATCGCCTCTTCGACTTCGATGCAGGTGATGTTTTCGCCGCCGCGGATGATGATGTCCTTCTTGCGGTCGACGATGAACAGGTAGCCGTCCTCGTCCAGATAGCCGAGATCGCCCGAACGGAACCAGCCGTCGGGCATGATTGCCGCCTGGGTCGCCTCGGTATTGTTCCAGTAGCCGAGGAAATTGCAGATCGTGCGGATCGACACCTCGCCGATTTCGCCCGCCGGCAGTTCCTTGCCCGCGTCGTCGAGAATGCCGAGTTCGACCAGCGGCTTGGACGCGGTGCCGGTCGAACCGGGCTTGGCCAGGTAGTTCTCGTTGAAGTTGCCGCATCCGACGCCGTTGGTTTCGGTCAGACCATATCCGAGCAGCGGGAAGGCATGGGGCAGCGCCTCGCGGATACGGGTCACGTGATCGACCGTGCGCGGCGCGCCGCCTGCGGCAAAGGACACGCAGGACGACAGGTCGTATTGGTCGCGATTGGGATGAGTGGCGATCTCGAAGCTCATCAGCGGCACGCCGACGAAGTAGGTGACCTTCTCCTTCTCGATCAGGCGCATCGCTTCTTCGGCGTTCCACTTGGGCATCAGCACCAGCTTGCGGCCGATGGCGAAGCTTTGCAGGAACAGCGGCACTTCGCCGGTGACGTGAAACAGCGGCACGTTGACGAGGCTGCACGGCTGCGAGCCTTCGGCCGGCGCTTCGCCGCGGGCGGTCAGATAGCTGAGCACCATCAGCGACTGCGCCGCATAGCTCATCGTGCCCTGCACCACCCCGCGGTGGTCCGAATAGGCGCCCTTGGACTGGCCCGTGGAGCCCGAGGTGTAGAGAATGGTGGCAAGATCATCGCCGGTCAGTTCCGGCAGCGGCGTCGCCTCATCACCGCCCTTGGCAAGCAGCGGGGCAAGGCCGGCGCGCCAGTCGGCGTCGTGACCGAAGACGACGAGGGCGCCGGGATAGTCCTGCCCGTCGAGCCGCGCGGCGCGCTGTTCGTCAGCCAGCGTCAGCGTGCAGCCAGCGAGGCGCACGCCGTCGGCCAGTTCCTCGCCGCTCCACCAGCCGTTGAGCAGCGTGGCGCAGCCGCCCGCCATCAGCGTGCCGAGATAGGCGATGATCCAGTTGATCGAATTGCGCGCGGCAATCCCGATGCGGTCGCCG
>JBJTMC010000037.1:0-3304 GCA_046063325.1 Novosphingobium sp. | reverse complement strand
TCCGCTCGGCCTACGTGATGACCGAACCGCAAGTCGCCTCGTCTGACGCGACCAACCTGGAACTGTCGATCACGCCTGACGGCGACGATTACGTTCTGAATGGCCGCAAGTGGTGGATCTCCAACGCGATGCACCCGCGCTGCGACATCTGGATCGTGATGGGCAAGACCGATTTCAGCGCCCCGCGCCACGCCCAGCATTCGCAGATCCTGGTCGAACCCAACACACCTGGAATCACCATCGTCCGCCACCTGACCGTGTTCGGATCACACAATTCGCCCGGCGGCGAATGCGAACTGCGGTTCGACAATGTTCGCGTGCCACGCGAAAACCTGATCCTGGGCGAAGGGCGCGGGTTCGAGATCGCGCAGGGCCGACTTGGGCCGGGCCGCATCCATCACTGCATGCGCTCGATCGGCCAGGCCCAGCGCGCGCTGGAGATCATGGCCCGCCGGGCCGACAGCCGCACCGCTTTCGGCAAGAAGCTGGCTGACCAGTCGAGCATCCGCCAGGATATCGCCAGAAGCTTTTGCGAGATCGAGATGGCCCGGCTGCTGACGCTCAAGGCCGCCGATGCGATGGACCGCTATGGCAACAAGGTGGCCAAGGACCTGATCGCCGCGATCAAGGTGGTCGCCCCGCAGATGGCCCAGACCGTCTGCGACCGCGCGATCCAGGTCCATGGCGGGATGGGGGTTTCCGACGATACCCCGATCGCGCGGTTCTTCACGCTCAACCGCTTCGTGCGGATCGCCGACGGCCCGGACGAGGTCCACATGAGCCAGCTCGGCAAATCCAAGATCAAGGAATATGTCGCGATGAACGAGCGGTAGGCCGATGAAAGCCCTGCGTTACTACGGCGCGCGCGACGTGCGCTTTGAAGGGATGGACGATCCCACCCCGCAATCGGACCGCGATGCGATCGTGAAGGTAACCGCCTGCTCAATCTGCGGATCGGACCTGCATATCTACCATGGCCACGGCTTTTCCGAAGACCTGGGCTTCTGCGTCGGGCACGAGGCGGTGGGCGAGGTGGTGGAGGTCGGATGCGGCGTCCACCGGCTGAAGGTTGGTGACAGGGTCATGCTGCCCGCCGCAGTGGGCTGCGGGGCGTGCCGTTCGTGCCTGGCCGGTAATGTCGCCAACTGCGAGTTCAACGCCGGATCGTGCTATGGCCTGTCCGCCCGGCTGCAGGGTTCGCAGGCCGAGGCGGTGCGGGTGCCCGCTGCCGACATGAACGCGGTTTCGGTGCCTGACGGCGTCAGCATGGAACAGGCGTTGATGATGACCGACGCGCTGGCCACGGCCTGGTACGGCGCGCGCAATGCCGATATCAGGCCGGGATCGTCCGTGGCCGTGATCGGACTGGGGCCGATCGGCCTGATGGCGGTCGACAGCGCCTTCGTGCTGGGTGCGCACGTGGTCTATGCGATCGACCCGATCGCCGAACGCCGCGCCTTGGCCGAAGCATCGGGGGCGATCGCGCTGCATCCCGACGAGGCGCTGGAACGGATCAAGGCGGATACCAGGGGCAACAAGCTGGATTGCGTGGTTGAAGTGGTCGGCAGCGATGCCACGGTCGATCTCGCGCTGCGGCTGGTCCGGCGGCGCGGCACCGTCTCGGTGATCGGCGTTCAGCAGAGCCGCCGCTTTGCCTTCCCGCTGGAGCGTGCCTTCGCCGCGGGTCTTACCTTCCGCATCGGCACCTGTTCGGTGCCCGAGGAACTGCCCGCGTTGTTCCCGCTGGTCCAGTCGGGTCGGCTGCGCCCCGAACGCTATATCAGCCACCGCCTGCCGCTGAGCGAGGGGGCGGAAGCCTACCGCCTGTTCGAGGCGCGCGAAGCCGGGGCGCTCAAGATGGTGATGCTGCCCTAACTCCTCCCCGGAACGGGGAGGGGGACCACCGAAGGTGGTGGAGGGGCACAGGCCGGTGGTCCCGCACTTTCGACGTCATGACCACGCGCCCGTGCCCCTCCACCATGTTGCGCATGGTTCCCCTCCCCTGAAGGGGAGGAATTAGCGTGTGCTGGCCTCGTTCGCAGCGCTCAGCACTGCGCGCACGCTCGCCGTGGCGATATCCTCGTCCATTCCGACGCCCCAGATGGTCTTGCCATCGGGGGTGACACATTCGACGTAGGCCGCCGCGCGGGCATCAGACCCGGCGGTCATCGCGTGTTCGGTGTAGTCCTTGACCTCAAGCTGCACGCCGAAGGTTTCGCCGATGGTCGCGACGACCGAACTGATCAGGCCGTTGCCGCGGCCCGAAACCGACTGTTCCTTGTCATCGATCGCGATCTTGCCGGCAAAAACCCGGGTGCCGTCGGGCGCTTTCGTTTCCTCGTAGTCGACCAGCTGGAAGTGCTGCGGGGTACCCACATGATAGACCCGCTGGAACACCTGCCAGATATCGTCGGCAAACAGTTCACGCCCGACCTCGTCGGCAAGCTGCTGGACATGGCCGGAAAAGTGCGCCTGCATCTTCTTGGGCAGTTTCAGGCCCTGGTCCTGTTCGAGCACCCAAGCGAAACCGCCCTTGCCGGACTGTGAATTGACCCGGATCACCGCCTCGTAATCGCGGCCCAGATCGGCCGGGTCGATCGGCAGGTAGGGCATCGACCAGGTTTCATCATTCTGGGTCTCGCGCGCGGCGAAGCCCTTTTTGATCGCGTCCTGATGACTGCCGGAGAACGAGGTGTAGACCAGCTCGCCAACATAGGGGTGGCGCGGGTGGATCGGCAGCTGGTTGCAGTATTCAACCGTCTTTGCGATCGCATCAATGTCGGAGAAGTCCAGACCCGGATCGACCCCCTGGGTGTACATGTTGAGCGCGACCGTCACGATGTCGCAGTTGCCGGTACGCTCACCGTTGCCGAACAGGCAGCCTTCAACCCGGTCGGCTCCGGCCATCAGCCCCAGCTCGCAGGCCGCGATGCCGGTGCCGCGATCGTTGTGGGTGTGCAGGCTGATCACCACCGCCTCGCGGTTGGGGATCATTCGCCCGAACAGCTCGATCTGGTCGGCATAGACGTTTGGCGTCGCGCATTCGACCGTGGCGGGCAGGTTGAACAGGATCGGGTGGTCGGCGCTGGGCTGGAGCACATCCATCACCGCGGCGCAGACCTCGACCGAGAATTCGACTTCCGCGGTCGAGAAGGTTTCGGGACTGTATTCGAAATGCCAGTCGGTCTGCGGATACTTGGCGGCCTGGTCGCGCAGCACCTTGGCGCCGTCGATCGCGATCTGCTTGACCTGTTCCTTGCTCATCCCGAACACGATCTTGCGCCAGGCCGGCGAAACCGCGTTG
>JBJTMC010000236.1:0-7911 GCA_046063325.1 Novosphingobium sp. | reverse complement strand
ACGCCTTCAGCTCCGACCTCTACATGGGCGTCGATGCGCGATTCTCGAAGGGACGCGGGACCAACACCGACGTTCATGCCTACACCCTTAGCGGCGGCTGGCGGCTGTCGCCGCGCGCAACCCTGACCGCAGAGACACGGTACAACCAGGATACCCGGGGCGATTTTGTCAGCGGTTTCCTGACCCTGACCGTGCGGCTGGGCCGCGCATCGAGCATCCGCAGCGAATACGATACCCGGGATAACCGGGCGCGGCTGTCCTACCAGACGATGCATGGCACCGGGGTGGGCAGTTACAATGTCACCGCCGATGTCGAACGTTCCGATTTCGGCAGCAATGTTGGCCTTAATGCCAACTATTTCACCAACCGGGCCGAACTCGGGATCAGCCACTACGGCACCTTCAACGGCGATTTCGGGGACAGCAGCAGCCAGCGCACCACCTTCCGCCTGGGCGCATCGCTGGCCTATGCCGGCGGCGAATTCTCGGTCGGACGGCCGATCTATGACAGCTTTGCGATCATCCAGCCGCACAACAGCCTGAAGCAGGCCAATATCATCGTTGAGCCGACCCCGCTTGGCTACACCGCGAATACCGGCAAGACCGGCATGGCGACCCTGCCCAGCCTGTCCTCTTACAGCGACCGCGTGATTACCGTGGATGCCGAAGGCGTGGCGCCGGGGGTCGATATCGGGCAGGGGACCTTCAAGGTCTTCCCGGCCTACCGCAGCGGCTATTTCCTCGAAGTGGGATCGGACTATCACATCACCGCGCTGGGCACGATGCTCGACATCGACGGCCAGCCGGTTTCGCTGGTTTCGGGCAAAGCCACGGAACTGGCGCACCCGGACCGCAATGCGGTGACCCTGTTCACCAACCGCCAGGGCCGGTTCGGCGCCACCGGTCTCGCTCCGGGACGGTGGCGGCTCGAAATGCTCGACCAGAAAAAGTCCGTTTATGTTATCACCATACCGGAAAGCGCCGATGGCGTGGTCCGCCTTGGCGAGATCACCGCGGTGAAGGAATGATCAAGATGTCCAGTCTGACCAAAATCCTCCGTTACTTCGCTGCGCTGATTGGCGTGACTGCAGCTGGCCTTGCCTCTGGCGCACATGCTCAGACGTCGCCCTGCGGCGTCATCGGGATCAGCGCGAACGCTACGCCGGTGGCATACGATCCCTTCAATCCGACCGGTTTGTCGAGCTCTTCGGTCGTGATGACAATCAGCCGCGTAAACATCTCGGGAGGCGGCAAGACCGACACGCTGAACCTTTTCCTCAGGGCGAGCCCATCGACTGGAACCGCGGCCAATGGCATCCAGCTCATTCCCATTTCCCTGTCAGGTCAGGGCTCGATAGAAGGGCAGGGGCTCAATATTTTCTACGATACGCCAGTCTCACAGCCAACTTTGACGCCGGCTGAGCTCTCGCCGACTTCTGGCAATCGATTCTTGAAGGTGAACTTCAACGGCAACGCCGACTCCGCCGACAGCGTGACCATTACGTTCAATGTGGTTATCCCGCCCAATTTGAACGTCAATGCATCGCAGACCCTGGCATTTGATGCCCAGTTCGTGTGCAAAGTCTCAGGCGGGTCGTACAACAAGCAAACTCTTCCTGGCACGAGTTCAAACGCCGTGGTGTTCCCGGTGACGGTGCTTTCGGCGCTGCGCACCTACTATGCGGGCACGGCGCTTGCTTTTGGCGAGATTGGTGCGATCCCGGCGGTGCCGCTGTCGCCCGTGCGGACCGATGCCGGCAACTATGTGTTCGTGCAAAGCTCTGGCGCCTATTCGGTGACGCTTTCGTCACAGAACGCCTTCAAGATGAAAAAGCCGGGCGCGGTCTCTGTCAACGACGAGATCCGCTACAGCCTGAAGTTCTTGGGTGATACGCGCAGCACCGCCACCACCCCGACTCCAGGGCAAACCGCGATCAACCACCAGTGCATGCGGGCCGGGATGGCCGCCAGCGGTCAGCATTTGCCGATCCAGGCGACGCTGATCGACGGCGGGCAGTTCAAGAACCCGTCGCCGAACTATTCGGATATCCTGACTGTCACGATCACGCCGCTGGCCTATGCCATCACGGGCGTTGACGATTGCGGCAGCTTCACCGTCCCCTGATCGGGGACGGCTGGGCGGCGGGTTAGCGCGGTTCGATCCGGAAGCTGAGCGAACCGGTCTGGCCGTCCTTGGCCAGCATCAGGTCAACCGAGCGGTTGGTGATGGCGGCCTGATCGGATTGCGAGACAACCACCGAACCCCCGTCACTCAGCGCGATTTCCCGGCCATCGACCACCAGCCTGGCATCGGCCAGGGCAGGCGAGTAATCGGCGACCACGCGGTAACCGGCCGGGCTGTTGCAGAATTCCTTGAGCGTGCCGAGCGAAACGGTGCCGGCCACCGGGGCAACCAGGCTGGCTTCGACGTTGGCGCGGCAGATTACCGGCACATAGCCGACCACGCCGATCGTGAACTGGTTTGAACCAACCGCAACGGCGGGCTGAAAGCCACTGGCGGGGGCAACGGTCGCGCAAAGACCGGCGGCAATCAGTGCGAACTTGATGATCTTCATGTTTCGGCCTTCCGAAATTTGGTCGGAATGCTGAATGACACGTCAACCTCAATGCCCTGTCACCCGACACGGTTAACGCAAGGTTCGCACTTTCCCGTGCCGGGGCTTGGGTCCGGCGGGGATTCAAAGCACCGGGCCGAGCCGAATCTTTGGGTGGTCGAGACGCTTTTCCAGCGCCTGCAGCCATGATAGCTTGTCGCCATGGGGGATATTGGGCACCCACCGGAACTGCTGGAAACCATCCAAGCGGCCTTTGGCTGCGGGGATGCGCTTGGCCTGACGATTGCCGGACTGGCCCGGCAAGGCGCGCACGGCCGCGGCGCGATGCTGTGGCCGCTGCCCGACCGGGATGAAACCACCCTGCTTCTCGATGGCTTTGCGCAGGAGGTTGCCTATGGCCGCGATGGCACGATGCTGGTTCTGCTGCCACTTGGACCGGGAGACTTCTATGGCAGCCTGGTCGGCATGTCCGATGGCGATACCCGGATCGAGGCGGTAAGCAGCGGCGCCGCGGCGCACTTTTCCGATGCCGCTGTCATGCGCTTGATGGAAGGCTATGCGATCGTTGCCGTGGCGATCACCCGCCATCTGGCCGCGCGGCTGACAGCGCTGCGCCGCCGCATGGTCGAGGCGGCCATGCTGTCCGCCACTGGGCGGATCGCGGCCGAACTGCTGCGCCGAAGCGGCCAGGGCGAAGGCGGGATCATCCGGCCGATGCCGGTCTTTGCCGAACTGGCGGCAAGCGTTCAATCCACCCGCGAAACGGTTTCCCGCACGGTGTCGCAATGGGAAAAGCGCGGCTTGCTGCGCCGGGTCGAAGGCGGGCTGCAGGTGGTCGCCCGGCACCGCCTGGAGGATCTGGTCTACTAGGCCGTAAGGCGCGGCCGAGGCGCCGTTCATGAGTTTACGGGCTAGGCTGCCGGCAGCAGGATGTGAACCGAGCCGCCCAGGTCCTTTTCATCAGGCAGGTAAAGCTCGCTGCGCAGCGGCATGGTCCCGCGCGCGGCCAGTGCCACCGCCAGGGCATCGCTGGCAAAGATAACCCCGGGCGGGGCATAGTGCATGAGACGGCGGGCAAGGGTCGGTGCCGGACCATAGACCAGCTGCGTGCCGCTGGCCGGATCCGCAACCAGCCTGGCTATTTCGAGGTGGATACCGATCGAGGCCTTGGCGTCATCGACCAGACCGAGCGAGCCTTGAACCCGTGCGGCAGCATCGAGCGCGGTGCGCAGGTCCGGAAGCGCGAACTCCCACAGGCCTGCTCCGGCCCGGATCGCGGCCGGGGGAACCGCGTGAAGTGCTTCGGCAATCGCGCGGCCCAGCGCCTCGATTCGGGCCGGATCGCCGGTCGTTCCGTCGGCAAGTTCGGCGATCCCGATCGCAACGTGCGCGGCCAGATGCCGGGCCGGGTCTGGCGTTTCGGGGGGGAACAGTGCTTCGACGGCGGCATCGCGCGGGATCGTCAGCCGGACTTGCTCGCCCGCGCCGGGCGGCCACATGTGCGCCTGGCGCGCGGTGTTGGCGCCTCCGCCGGCCGCGTCGGTTACGATGAGTTGGCAAACGGCGCTCGCCCGGCGGGCGGCTCCGGCCAGCGCTCCGCCGATCGCCAGCTCGCCCGCATGGTCCGTTGCGATCGGATCGTGCAGCGATGTCGAATCGACCCCAGCCACGCGCACCGAAGCGGCCGCAGCCAGCGCCGCGCGGAACCGAGCGGCCCATTCCGATCCGGCCGGAAGTACCGACTGGGCCTCGAACGCATCGACCGGACAGGGCAGGACGACATGCAGTTCGGCGCCGTGGGCCAGCAACCGTTCGGCAATCACGATATCAACTCCGGCGGCCAGCGCACCCCAGGCGAACCCGATGCGCTGCTGTGCCAGCCAGGAGTCGAGCGCACGGTGCAGGTCCGCTTCGCTCGATCCGCCCGATCGGATGCCGATATGTCCGGCAAAATGCAGACTTGCGGGGACCGCATAGGGGAGCAGCCAGGCACTGTCGTCGCCCTGGGCGGCAACAATCTCTCGCAATTGGGTGATCGTCGCCGCGCGATCATCCCACCCGGACGGATTTTCGGCGATGGCCAGTTCAAGCGTCTGGCGCGCGGCGGCCTGGTCGCCCAGAAGCAGCATCGCTTCGGCCCGGGTCGCCGCCAGAAAATACGGGGTGTCAAGCGGCGGAGGGTCGCTGCCCAACATGGCGAGGACGCTTCGCGCTGCTTCGCGCGCCGCGTCGGGATTGCCGGCCAGCAGTTCAAGGGTCGCGGCATTGATCGCCAGATAGGGCGCGGGGGCCAGCGAATTGGCGCTGCGATAGGCCGCCGCGGCTTCCGAGAACAGGCGGCTCTGGACAGTCGGCGCGGCCCCCCGGGCGCGCGCCTTGAGCAGCCGTCCCTTGAGCGCAAGGGACGCTGGATTGGCAGATCGCGCGGCGAACCCGCCAGCTTCGAACAGCTCCCAGGCACGCTCCACCGCGCCGGCGCGAACCAGCGCGGCAATGGAGGGAAGTGACGGCGTCATCCGGGTTTCAGACCTGCACGACCTAGCCGCCCGGTGGCGGAGGATTCTTGACCTCGGGATCGATCCTCACAGGTAACGGCTTGCCTCCTTGTTGCGGTATCAACACGTACAGGTTGAAAGGATGGGTCTGCGGATCGGTCTGCGGGTTGCCAGTCGCATGGGCATGCAGGACCAGGCTGCGCTGCGGGTTCTGGCCAGGAAGGTACTGCACCTGATAATACTTTCGGTCACCCGGCACCTTGAACGCCAGCAATCCCTTCTTGATGTCGTATTCCCAGAGTCCGCTGGGATCGAGCACGAATTCGATGACCGAATCTTCAAGCACGGCAATATAGATCTCGCCGTCGCGCTCGTGCACGAACGAGCCGAATTCCGGCGGATTGGCCGGATCGTCGGCCATGACGAAGGTCAGGTCGGGCTTGATCGACAGGATCACCCGTCCGTGCAGTTCCTTGGCAGGATCCGGAAACGGAGCGCCGTCCACCGATTGCAGCCCTTTCTCGTCGATGATCGATAGGTCATACATCTCAATCTCTCCCTGGTTGCAGCGGGTCGAAATCATTGGGAAAATTTCCGGGCCTCTTCGCGCCACGACGTCCAGTCCTTGTTGGCCGGATCGTGGCGGTGAAGCTCATCGGCGATGGTCAGTGCCCGGCGCGCAGCCGCGGTGGAATGCGCCGCCTGCCCCGCTTCCTTGAGCGTTGCCGCCAGGCCAAGCTCGGATCGCAGCAATGCTTCGTGAACGCGGTAGTCCTTCGGCTGGCGGGCCATCAGGGCTTCGGCAAATTCAACCTGTTCGTGACGCAGCGCAACCGCGGCGTCCCGCTTTCCGTTCGCCATATTTGCATCGGAGAGCCATCCGAGCCGGTTCAGGTAGTCCAGCTGGCGCTGCAGGTCGTCCGCACTTTCCGCGGCGAGCGCACCCGCAATCTTTTTCGCGGAATCGCAATGCTTTAGCGCATCAGCAGGCCGAGGCGGCTTTATCAGTGCCAGGGCGCAGAGGTTGCTTTCCGCGTAGCCCAGTTCCGATCGCGCTTCCTTACCCCGCGGATCCTTGGCGACAAGCCGCGTGGCGAGCGCATGATAGGCATTCCAGTGGAGGCCAGCCTGCGCGCGATCACCCTTGCGGTAAGACGAATAGCCGATCCAGAACTCGCTCTGCCCCTTCAGGAACAGGTTGCGCGAATCGTCGGGCTCCCGCCTCAGCAAAGTGTCGGATACCTGCCCGGCCAGCCGGGCCTCATCGCGGCCTTCGTTCTGGCGGGCGGTCGACGAGAGGTCGTCCTCGGCCATGGCGAGGAACAGCTTCGCGCGGCGGCGCAGCTCATCGTCACCCGACGATTGCAGGGTGGTTGCGCCGGCATAGTGGACCATTGCGCGCTGGTTGACCGCGTCCATCACGTCGAGCCGGCCGACGCCCTTCAATCTGTCACGCAAGTCGGTCAGCATGAACTCCACCAGTCCTTCGGCTTCGGCGCGCTGGTGCCGGGCTTCGTTGCGGGCGCGCAGCGCAGCCACCAGCAGGGCGGCAAGGACTAGACTGAGAAGCACCGCCCCCGCCGTGACGGCCATCACGCGCCGCTGACGGGCCTGGGCATCGCGCTGGACCAGCCGGTCAAGCGGTTGGCCGGAAAGACCGGCAGCAATCTTGAGCAGGCCCAGCCGCCTGCCGTCCTGGCCCTTGCGGAAATCGGCGGCAAGCGGTTCGATCTCCTGTCCGGCATGGCTGGTCAGCAAGGTCGGAAAAGCGGCCTCAGGCTCGCCTTCGATCAGCGCGGCCAGAATCGGACGATCGGGATTGAGTTCGCGGAACAGGGCGATTTCCTGCGCGACCCAGCGACTGGCCTTGGCCGAAGGGCTGGCTATCACCAGCAACATGGCGGATTCGGCAAGGGCGGTGCGGACCTGGGCCGAAAGGTCCGGTCCCGCTACCAGCTCGGCGCGGTCGATGAAAATCGGCGTCAGCCGCTCGCCATCGGGAAGCCGCAAGGCCTCCAGTCTGCGGTGCAACCAGCTCGCAATGCGCGCATCGGCGTGGCTGTAACTTACGAAAGCCCGGTATTTTGGCTTGGCGAGGCCTTGTGCTGCCTGAACCATTGAGACCCCACTGTTTGGAGCGAACTTGTCGTATCCATTTGGCAAAAGCAACAATGTTGCGGCGATAGCAGGTGTGGCAGAAGGGATACGGTTCAGGGGCGATCTAACCAGTCGATTAAAAGCGGTTGTCAATCGTGCCGGACGGTGTTCTATTCACTTTCGCAACCACCCGAAAAAGGGACGGGCAACAAAGGAGAGTGGGCTAATGAGGGGTAAGCTGACCCTGCTGGCAAGCGTATGCGCCGGCGCAATCGCGTTTCCTGCCTATGCGCAGAACGCTGCTGAAGAAGACACCAGCAGTTCCGAAATCATCGTTACCGCGCAGCGCACCAACCAGCGCCTTCAGGACGTTCCGATCGCGGTCAGCGCCTTCAACACCGAAGCGCTTGAAAAGCAGCAGATCAAGAACACGTCGGACCTGCAGCTGTCCCTGCCCAACGTTACCTTCACCAAGACCAACTTTACCTCGTCGAGCTTCACCATCCGCGGCATCGGCGACTTGTGCGTCGGCGTCAGCTGCGACAGCGCCACCGCCATTCACATGAATGATGCGCCGCTGTTCGCCACGCGCCTGTTCGAAGGCGAGTTCTTCGACATGGCGCAGATCGAAGTGCTGCGCGGGCCGCAGGGCACCCTGTTCGGCCGAAACGCGACATCGGGCGTGGTCAACATCAAGACCGCTCGGCCCAAGATGGGCGAATTCGGCGCGGCCGCCGAAGTCG
>JBJTMC010000235.1:0-5694 GCA_046063325.1 Novosphingobium sp. | reverse complement strand
CTCCGGTGATGAGGATTGCGGGTCGGGCCATCCTCCGTGGCTTTGCGGAGGATGGCCCGCCGGGTCAAGCCCGAGGGCTGGTTCCGAAGGTCAGCGGCAGCGGGTCGGGCCCTTGGCCAGCTCGTTGCCGATCAGCGCGCCTGCGGCCGCGCCAAGGATGGTGCCGGTCGCCCGTTCACCGCGGGTATCGACCGCGCGGCCCAGCAGCGCGCCCAGCGCAGCGCCTGCCAGCAGACCGACGGTTCCGTCGCCGCGGCGGCAGTAGTAGCGATCGTCTTCGCCGCGCCAATAACGGACGCCGTTGTCGGTGCGGCGATACTGGATGTCGCCGTTTTTGGCGCGCCAGCCGTGGGCCGGGGCCCAGCGCGGCGGATCGGCCATCGCTGGCGCCGCCGCTGCAAACATCGTGGCCGCCATGATGCTGGCGGTGAGGACCTTTTTCATCGGTCGTGCTCCCTTGTTGATTTCGTCACTAGAACACAGTGTGCGTCCGAGAATGAACGCCAGATTTCACTCCATGGCGAACCGTGCCTCAACCAAGGTCAGCCGTTTTCCGGCTTACTTTTTTGCGTCCTTGGCCGGTTCGGTGGCGGGGGTTGCGCCGTCCTTGGCCCAGGGATTCGCGACCGGCTTGGCCTTGGGGTCGGGCGCTTTTTTCTTGTCGGGCGCCTTGGCCGCGGTCGCGCCATCAGCCGGGGCACCCTTGGCCCAGGGATTGACGTGCGGTTCCACCTTGCCGCCCTTTTTCGCGCTGGCTGCCGCTGGAGCGGGCTTCTTGTCAGCCGCTTCGGCTTCCTTGCCCTTGCCCGAGCACCCGGCAAGCGCGAGCGCTGCAGAAATGACGATGACGAACCGCTTCATGGCTTAAAAAACCTCCGTTGCGGCCCCGGCATAGCGCCAAGGGCCTAACAGGCGGTTTCCGTCAGCCGAGCGCGGCCTGCTTTTCCTCGGCCAGCCGGTCCAGCTCGGCGCGGCTCATCTTCTTGGCCGCGGTCTTGAGCTGCCCGCAGGCGGCATCGATGTCGCGCCCGCGCGGGGTGCGGACCGGGGCGCTGATCCCGGCTTCGAACACGATCTCGGAAAAGCGCCGGATCCGCTCGGGGCTTGAGCATTCGTAGAGCGCGCCCGGCCAGGGGTTGAACGGGATCAGGTTGACCTTGGCGGGCAGCTTGTGCTGCTTGATCAGGCGGACCAGTTCGTGCGCGTCCGCGTCGCTGTCGTTCTTGTCCTTCAGCATGACGTATTCGAAGGTGATGCGGCGGGCGTTGGAGGCGCCGGGATAGGCGGCGCAGGCGGCAAGCAATTCCTCCAGCCCGTACTTGCGGTTGATCGGCACGATCTCGTCGCGCACCTCCTTGCTGGTGGCGTGGAGCGAAACGGCCAGTTTTACGCCGATTTCCTCGCCCGCGCGGGCCATCATCGGCACCACGCCGCTGGTCGAAAGGGTGATGCGGCGCTTTGACAGGGCCAATCCATCGCCGTCCATCACCAGCTTCAGCGCATCGCGGACGTTGTCGAAGTTGTAGAGTGGCTCGCCCATGCCCATCATCACGATGTTTGTCAGCAGGCGACCATCGGAAGAATAGCCGCCGTCATCATCAACCAGATCGTCGCCGAGCGCGGCCAGATCGGCCTGTCCGGCGCGCGGCCATTCGCCCAGCGCATCGCGCGCCAGCATGACCTGGCCCACGATCTCACCCGGGGTCAGGTTGCGCACCAGCCGCATCGTTCCGGTGTGGCAGAATCGGCAGTTGAGCGTGCAGCCGACCTGGCTGGAAACGCACAGCGTGCCGCGATCGGCATCGGGGATGAAGACCATCTCGAACTCGTGGCCGTCGGCGGTCGAAAGCAGCCACTTGCGGGTGCCGTCGCTGGAATGCTGGGCCAGGACGATATCCGGGCGGCCGATCACGAAGCGTTCGGTCAGCCACGGCCGCATGGTCTTGGAAATGTCGGTCATCGCGTCGAAATCGGTGACGCCGCGGTGATAGAGCCAGTGGAACACCTGCTTGGCGCGCAGCTTGGCGGCCTTGGCGTCAAGCCCGGCGGCCTCGAACAGTTCGCGGATGCGCTCGCGCGGCAGACCGATCAGATCGACCCGGCCATCCGCGCGCGGAGTGATGTCGCGCGGGGCAGGGACGGGATCGATCAATCCCGGGATCGGCATGAGTGGGGTGTCGGCCATAAGGGGGCGCGATATAGGGTGCACGGGTCGGAAAAGCTAGCGCAGCTGCGCGCAGCCCACTGCAGCAGCATCCATCGCGGTCGCCGCGCCATCCAGCGCATAGCTGTTGGAGAAGCCGCGGCCGGCAACATCGCGGGCGTTTACTGTCATTTCCCGGGCGGATCGCATCGCTGCCATGATCGCCGCATCACCGCGCTTGTCGGGTGCCCAGGCATCGCCGCCGCCGCCGACCAGCGCGATGCGCTGCCCGCCGATCGAAAGCGAGATCGGCGCATTGGGCTGAAGCTTGCGCGAAAGGCGGAAGTGCACCTGGCCGTGCACGGCCTGCCGCGGCCACCAGGCTACGTCGGCGTAGGGCTGAAAGTCGCGCTGCATGGTCGACGGCGCCGCCATAGCGATCGCATGGCAGCGCGGCGTCTGGGGGTCGCGAAAGGCTGCCCAGGCGCCGAACATGCCCAGACTGTCGCGGGCGAGGGCGGGGCTTGCCACCAAGGCAGCCAGGATCAGCAAGCGGCGCAGCATTGCCGCCGCTAATCCCCGATCAGGTCGAGATAGGCAACCACATCGTTGTCGGTCGCGATGAACAACCCGGCCTGTACCTCTTCGGGCTGCTCGGCCGCGAGCCGTAGCGCTTCGCTGAGCGGGCCGTACATCAGGGTCGCGGCCAGCCCGCCCTCTGCGGCATCGTCGAGGTGATAAAGGCGGACCGTGACGCTGTCGAAAGTGGTGCGCATTACCGGGGCTCCTCGCGCAGGGCCCCGCCCAGCAGCCTTGCGGCCTGCGCAGCTTCGGCCTTGGCGCGCGCACGCTCCGCCTTGGTCTGGCCATGCCGGACCCGGTTTTCGGCCGCATCCTTTGTGGCCGCGGCCCGCGCCTTGGCCTTGCGCGCCATGCGCAGGTTGATGACTTCGGCCATGGTCAGGCGCTTTCCGGATAAGAGATGGCCAGCACTTCCCATTCCTTTTCGCCGCCGGGCAGGATAACTTTGCGCAAGTCCCCCACCGCCGCGCCGCGCAGGGCGCGGGCAAGCGGCGCGCTCCAGCCGATCTTGCCGGCCGAGGCGTCCTGCTCGTCATCGCCGATCAGGGTCAGGGTGCGCTGGTTGTCATCCTCGTCAGCGATGATGACGGTGGCGCCGAACCAGGCACGGCCGCGGTCGTTCTGGCGGGCCGGATCGACCACCCGGGATACCTTCATCCGCCGCGCAAGGTGTGCCAGTTCGCGGTCGATCTCGCGCATCCGTTTGCGACCATAGAGGTAATCGCCGTTCTCGCTGCGATCGCCGTTTCCCGCCGCCCAGCTGACGATTTCGACGATCGCGGGGCGTTCGGTGCCAAGCAGATGGTCATACCGCGCCCGCAGCGCCGCCATCCCGGCGGGCGATATCGGCGGGCCTTCCGGCTTCATCCGGGATACCGCTTTCCGAGGAAGTGGCTGAGCGGGTTGGTGCCGGTGTAGCTGGCGCGGCCCGGATACATGGCTTCATAAACCACGGCATTTTCCAGCACCCGCTGCACGTAGTTGCGGGTTTCGGACAGGGGGATCTTCTCGACCCAGTCGATCCAGTCGACCGAGCCGGTGCGGGGATCCCCGTTGTCGCGGAGCCAGCGGTTCACGTTGCCTGGCCCTGCGTTGTAGGCCGCAACTGCAAGCGGGTAGGAGCCGCCGAAATAATCCATCATCCGGCTGAAATAGGCATCCCCCAGCCTTAGATTGTATCCCGCGTCGCTCATCAAGGCCTGCGGATCGTAAGTGAGGCCCAGTTTCCCGGCCTGTTCGCGTGCAGTTCCCGGCATCAACTGCATCAGCCCCCGCGCCCCGGCATGGCTGACCGCGTTCATCGCAAACTGGCTTTCCTGCCGGCTGATCGCATGATCCATCGTCCAGCTGGCGCCCGGAGGTACCGGTATCAACGGAAAGCTGGTGCGGCGGAACACGCCGTGGCCGTCGGCATGGGCGGCTTGTCCCAGAATCACGCCCAGATCGCGGCGGCCCAGCTCCCGCGCGAGATCGGCGACCAGCACATGCTGGGCTTCGCTTTCCGCCTGTTCGGCGATCTCCTTGAAAAAGCGCACGGCTGTTGGCCAGTCGCTTTCACGTGCCACTTCGCGCACGGCTTGGGTCAGCGGGCTGGCGTTGAAGACAGCCCGTTCGTTGGCGGAAGGCACGGCGTCTGGCACCGTATCGAGCGGCGGGATCGGCCGACCGAGCCGTTCCAGCGCAAGCATGCCATAGAACTGGTCGGGATAGGCCGCGGCCATCTCGAAATAGCGGTTGGCCTCGGCCATGTTGCTGGCGCGGGCCATGGCCCGTCCGGCCCAGTAGAAGCCCTTGGATCGGGTCTGCGGCGTGCGCGCCGCGCTGCCATAGCGCCAGAACAGCGGCGCGGCGCGGTTGCCGTCGCCCAGATTCCACAGTGCCCGCGTTCCGCCCAGCCACATCAGCGATGTGTAATCGTCGCGGATCGCAAAGCTTTGCAGCGAAACGTCGGTCCCGGCCGGAAAGGTATCGTCGATCGCAGCCGCGATCCGCGCCGCACTGTTCGAATCCGCCCCCTTGGCGACGGCCAGCAACTCGGCAATCCACTTGCGCGGCTCACGCGGAGGGGCCGACAAGGCGGGGCGGTTGGCCAGCAAATTCACCGCGCTGGGCAGGTTGCCACCGGACCGCAGCATCCGCGACCGGTTGTAGACATAGCCGGCATCGCGCAGGACATCGGGCGAAAGCTCGATGCCCAGACTGGATGGATCCTTGCCGTTCACAAGGCCAAGCCGCGCGGCGTAGACCGTGCGCTTGTCGGGCGAGACGAAGGCCAGTTGGCGTTCGGCCTGGGCTGAAGCACCGGCCCACAACAGCGCGTCCATCCGCACATCGTGATCGGCAGGACTGAGCTTTCCGGCAATCCGCGAAAAGATCGCGTATTCGGCCGTGTCGCTCATCGCGCCGCCACGCCAGGCGTCCAGCGCAACCCTGTCCGCGTCGCTCCGCCCCAGGGCATAGAGCGCCTGGGCAAAGGCCGCGCGCCCGGGATTGGTTTGCGGCGGGAAACGATCGAAAAAGGCCGCGACCTGCTGCGGAGCAACCGCTTCGCGGGTCAGGGCGCCTTCGGCATAGCCGCGAATCTTCCCTTCTTCGGGCAAACCGGGATAGGACAGGAGGAAACCGGCATAGTCGCCGAAAGTGAAGCCTCCGTTCGCCCGCAGCAACTTCCAGCGCGCCACCGCCATCACCATGTCGCCGGGCGGAACGGATTGCAGGGCGGCGCGGGCCTGATCCCACTGGCGCCCGTCTTCGCCCATAGCAGGCTCGTCCTGCGCGTGGGCGCAGGCGGGGTAAAGCGCGAAAAGGGCCAGCAGCGAGGCAAGAGTGGTACGGTGCATGCTGGACATTCTGCGCAAAGGCTCCTTATGGCGGGATGAACGAAGCCTCCTATGGCGCATAAGCAGGGAAGAAGTCCATGTTCTCCGGCTCGATACCGGCTCTGGTTACCCCGTTTCGTGATGGTGCCA
>JBJTMC010000234.1:0-9110 GCA_046063325.1 Novosphingobium sp. | reverse complement strand
CGTCAGCTTCACCGAACCCTACGTGTTCGACAAGAACGTCAGCCTGGGGGTCAACGTCTACCGGCGCGACCTCAACAGCTTCAACTACTACAACAACGCCCGCAACACGATCTACCAGCAGGCCACCACCGGCTTCCAGGTGCGCGCGGGCATTCCGGTGACCGAATATGTCTCTGCCGTAGCAAGCTATACGCTCAACTACGATGACATCAGCGTTGATCCGACCCAGTATTATTCGACCCGCGCCGACGGTACGCTGCGCTGCGATCCGCTGATCGCGGGGCGCTATCTGTGCGACGCGCTGGGCAAGCGGACCAGCTCGATCCTGGGCCTGTCGCTGGTCTACGATACGCTCGACAACCGCTATCGCCCGACCCGCGGCCGCTCGTTCTCGGTGACCACCGAATTTGCCGGGCTGGGTGGTTCGGTCAAATACGGCCGAATCCGCGGCAACGCGGCGCAGTATTTCCCGATGGGCAAGGGCTTCGTCTTTTCGCTTCGCGGGGAAGGCGGCGCGATCTTCCCGTTCGATCACCACGGCAACGCTGCCCTGGGGGTCGATGATGTCCGCTTGACCGACCGCTTCTACCTTGGTGAGCCGCAGATGCGCGGTTTCGATATCCGCGGCATCGGCCCGCGCGTGCTGCGCGAGTTCTACACCGATGATGGCGCCGGCAATCCGGTCCTGCTGGGCGACCGGAAAAAGATGGTCGATGATGCCCTGGGCGGCCGCTATTACTATCTCGGCCATGCCGAGCTTGAAATTCCGCTCGGCTCCGGCGCGCGCGAGCTGGGCCTGCGGCCGTCGATCTTCCTCGATGCCGGTGCGGTCTGGGGGATCACCCGCCCGGTCACCGACGACTTCAAGAGCCAATACACAACCGGCATCTTCATTGAATCCCGGAACACCGCCGGGCAGTTGATCTACACCCAGGTCGATCAGGCGACCCTTGTCGGCACGGTTTGCACCCCCACGGCAACGTCGGTGGTTACCAACCCGGTGAATTCCGCGCCGCCGACTTGTTATGGAACGCCGACACTGGCCAACACCCAGATCGGTCAGACCATTCCGGCCTACAAGGAAACCTTCCTGGGCAATTCGCCCAAACCGCGCATCGCGGTCGGCATCGGGGTCAACTGGAATTCGCCGTTCGGCCCGTTCCGGATCGATTTTGCCAAGACACTTTTGAAGGTTGATGGGGACGACACCAAATCTTTCACTTTCAACGTAGGAACCCAATTCTGATGACCAAGATTTTCAAGGCGCTTTGCGGTACTGCCCTCGCGCTCACTCTCGTTTCGCCGCTTGCCGCCAAGGACAAGGACAAGGCTGCCCCAGCGCCGGCTCCGGTCGCTGCGCCCACTTCGGGAACGGTTGTCCCCGGGCTTGGCGTCGCCAACCTCGAAGCCGCGGTTGCCAATTCGAACGCGTATCAGGTGGCCGCGCAGCAGCGTCAGACCACTTACAAGGCGACTTACGATTCGGCTCAGGCCCGCGCCAACCAGATCGATGCCACGCTCAAGGGTCTGGTCGACAAGTTCCAGGCCGATCGTGCGGCCAAGAAGCCCGATGCGGTTTTGCAGCAGGAATATGCCGCGATCCAGCAGACCCAGGAAAACGGAAAGCAGGAAGTACAGCGCCTGCTGATGCCGGTGATGCTTTCGGAAGCCTATGTGACCGAACAGATCACAGATAAGCTGGACCAGGCCGTGCAGAACGCGATGACCAAGCGCAACGTCACCCTGCTGCTGAATCCCGATGCCGTGATCGCCCGTACCGGCGCCTACGATCTGACCGCCGCCGTCGTTGCCGAACTCAACGTGCTGCTCCCGACTGCCAATCTCGTTCCGCCGCAGGGCTGGGTGCCGCGTCAGGTGCGCGAACAGCAGGCTGCGCAGCAGGGCCAGCGTCCGGCTGCCGCTCCCGCTGCCGGTGCGCCCGCAACTGCTCCGGCGCCGCGTCCCGCCGGTCCGCAGCCCGACGGCCGCTAATCGAAGGCAGGGGGGCAGCAATGAGCGAGAACAGCGCCGCTTCGGCCTACGATATTCCGAAGATCCTGGCGGCGCTGCCGCATCGCTATCCGATGCTGCTGGTCGACCGGGTGCTGGAAGTCGGCGACGAAACGATCAAGGCCGTCAAGGCGGTCAGTTTCAACGAGGGTTTCTTTCAGGGGCATTTTCCGGGCCGTCCGATCATGCCCGGGGTGCTCCAGATCGAAGCGCTTGCCCAGGCCGCCGGGATCCTGGCGATCGAAAGCCTCGGCCTGGCGGGCACCGGCAAGCTGGTCTATTTCATGGCGATCGAGGAAGCCAAGTTCCGCGCTCCGGTGGAACCGGGGGTGTTGCTGACGCTTGAGGCCGGCTTCGTCCAGAAGCGCAGCCGGGTGTGCAAGTTCTGGGGCAAGGCTTCCATCGAGGACAAGGTGACCTGCGAAGTGCAGTTCACTGCGATGATCGCCGACGCTTGATTTTTCGGGAATTGGCGGCTAGGGGCCGCGCTTCCCATTCCAGGCCGGTCGGAACCGGTCACTAGCGAAAGAGAATTGCCATGAAGGCCGAAGGACATCCCGACTACCACACCATCAAGGTCCAGATGACCGATGGCACCGTGTTCGAAACCCGCTCCACTTGGGGCAAGGAAGGCGATACGCTGGTGCTCGAAATCGATCCGACCTCGCACCCGGCGTGGACCGGCGGCACCCGTCAGGTTGACCAGGGCGGCCGTGTGGCACAGTTCAACAAGCGCTTTGGCGGGCTTTCGCTCAAGAAGAATTGAGCCCGGGCTTCAGCCTCACAAACAAAACGGGCGGCCTTTGCGGGCCGCCCTTTTTTGTATGCCGGATCGGCGGAATTATTCGCCCAGCTGGCGAGCTTCCTGATCGCTGATCGGGCGAAGGAACTCCACCCCGGCGCGGCCATCGCGGAACCAGCGAACGATCGCCTGGACCGACCAGTCCGCGGCAAAGCTGATGGAAATGAACATTCCGGTGCGCAGCCACCCGGCATCGCACTGAAGCGAGCATCCATAGACCGAAGCATCACAGACCAGCGCCTTGCTGCGCTCGCCGTGGTTCGACTTTATGGTCGCCTTGGTCTGTGACTGAAAGCGCGATGTCCGCCGGGTGTTGACCCGGGTCAATCGGCTCGTGACGCTTTCAAGTTTCAATCGTGCTGCCACGCGAAGTCCCCTGCCTGGCCCTGGTTCGCCAGTAGGCTAATCGCTGTTGGTTAATTATTTGGACGCATTTGAAGAGGATGCGGTTCAACCAACCCACGGTTTTTCGCGGTACCACCGGGTAATCACGTATTTCCGCCCTTTACGCACCTTCATTGCGTGATGCAGCGTCGCCGGATTGACCCGGCCATCGGGCAGGCGGTTGTTCCAGGCGATCAGTTTGCCTTGCTCGGGCTGGACGGTCTTGTCGATCTGCTTGAACCGCGTCGTTCCCCCGGCCGCCACGGTGTTGAGATAGACCATGAAAGTCCATGTCCGCTGCCCGGATAACGTGCAGAACCGCCGAAAATCGGCGCCGTCAGGCTCGAAGTAGTCGGTATGGGCCTTGAACTCCTGACCTTCCTCATAACGCTGCCCTTGCAGCGGTTCGCCAAAGGCCGGATCGATCCCCGACACAGCGGCTAATCTGGCCTCCAGTGCCAGGACCGGTGCAGGGGCAGGAGCCAGATCGCAAGTCGTGCTGGTCCGGAAAGCACCGTCGCCGTTGGCATCGGCGATGGTTGATGGGCGGTGCTCAGCCTCGATCAAAGCGATCAGTTGATCGCACAGCTGGGGATTGAGGAAATTGCGGAGCACGAACAGGTCCAGCCGCGCTGACGGGACCCGCTGGATCCCCGGAACGGAAGCAAGGTGCGCCCGGGCGGCATCGACTGAGGGAAGCATGGCGCGCGTTTAGCAGTTTTCCCTTCCCTTCGCGCGGGTCTTGTGCAAAGGCGCGCGCCTGCCCGTTCCAGCGTATAGCAGGTGGGTCATGGCGATCGTAGCTCAGTTGGTTAGAGCGCCGGTTTGTGGTACCGGAGGTCGTGGGTTCGAACCCCATCGATCGCCCCATTTTCTCTCTTTGATCGGTTTGTTTTGCAAAGCCTGACCACAGGCTGGCAGCGGGGCGAAATACCGCTGCGCAAACGCGGCAATGCGCTTGCCCGGCACTGCGCCGCGTGGCAGAGGGACCGGCGGCCGCAAGGCTGATGAAACCACGAAAGCGTCCATGCACGGCTTCGCCAATCCTGCCCGTTTCCTGCGTCTTGCGCGTGCCCTTACCGGTCCCCTGCTGATCGCCGGGATCGTGCTTTGCCTGGCTTCGCTGGGCTGGGGTCTGTTCGGGGCGCCGGCGGAACGGCTGCAGGGCGATTCGGTGCGGATCCTGTTCATCCACGTGCCCGCGGCCTGGCTTGGCATGGGTGGTTGGAGCGCGATTGCGATCGCCAGCCTGACCGAACTTGTCTGGCGGCATCCGCTGGCAGGGATCGCCGCTCGCGCGGTGGCTCTGCCGGGTGCGTTCTTTGCGCTGCTCTGCCTGGTGACCGGTTCGCTGTGGGGCCGCCCGGCCTGGGGAACCTGGTGGGTGTGGGATGGCCGACTGACCAGCATGCTGGTGCTGTTCTTCCTGTACTGTTCCTACATGGCCCTGGCCGATGCCGCCAACCGCGACGGAGAAGGCGGATCGCGCTTGCCCGCGATCTTCGGGCTGGTCGGAGCAGTCAACATCCCGATCATCCACTATTCGGTGCTGTGGTGGAACAGCCTGCACCAACCACCGTCGATCACCATGGGCAAGAGCGAGATGGCCCCGGCCTTTCTTTATGGTTTGCTGGCCGCGACGATCGGATTTTCGCTTGTATTCGGCGCGGTGGTGCTGATGCGGATGCGCGCGATCCTGGCCGATACCCAGGCCGAAACGCGCCTGCGCCGTCGGGCGATGGAGGCAGCTGATGCATGAAGGCCTGAACCACTGGACATTCGTGATCGCCAGCTACGCGATTGCAGTGGCCGGAACCGCTATCCTGGTGATTTCCAGCTTGCTTGCCATGCGCCGGGCCGAGGCCCGCCGTGATCAGGCGCGCGAACGATGACCGGCGCGATCAAGGCAAAGCACCAGCGGCTCGTGCTGGTGGTGATCGCGCTGACCGCGCTGATCGGCGCTGGCCTGCTGGCGATGTGGGCGCTGCGCAGCCAGGCGTCGTTCTTTTACCTGCCTGCGGAAATGGCGGCCAACCCGCCCGCGGCAGACCGAGCGGTGCGATTGGGCGGGATGGTCGAAGTGGGCTCGCTCAAGACAGACGCCGACGGGGTGACGATCCGGTTCGTGGTCGGAGACGGCAAGGCGCGGGTGCCGGTGATGTTCAAGGGCATCGCGCCCGACCTGTTCAAGGAAGGCTCCGGCGTGGTGGCCGAAGGCAAGCGCGGTGCGGATGGAACCTTCACCGCCGACAACCTGCTGGCCAAGCACGATGAGAAATACGTGCCGCGCGAGATGAAGGACATGACGCAGACCCAGGCCCGCAAGACGGTGGAAGAAACCCGGTGATCGCCAATTTCGGCCTTGCTGCGCTGTGGTTTGCAGCGGCTCTGGCGGCGCTGCAGCTGATCGCGGGCGGGCTAGCCGTGGCCGGGCGCGGCGGAGATCTGGGCAAGAGCGTCCGTCCGGTGGCGATCGTCCAGGGGGTGCTGGCGCTGTTCGCCTTTGCCGCGCTGATCGTGCTGTTCTGCCGCACCGACCTTTCGGTCGCGCTGGTCGCCAACAATTCGCATTCGGCCAAGCCGCTGCTCTACAAGTTCGCCGGGGCCTGGGGGAACCACGAGGGCTCGATGCTGCTGTGGGTGACGATCATGGGTCTGGCCGGGGGCTTTGTCGCGCTGGTTGACCGGCGCCTGCCCGAACGGACGATGCTGGCGACGCTGGCCGCGCAGGCCTTTGTCAGCCTGGGCTTCTACGCCTTTTTGCTGTTCGCCTCGAACCCGTTTGCCCGGACATTTCCGGTGCCGGAGGAAGGAGCGGGGCTCAATCCGCTGCTCCAGGATCCCGGCCTCGCGTTCCATCCGCCGACGCTTTACATCGGCTACGTCGGGCTTTCGATCGCCTTCAGCTTTGCGGTTGGCGCGCTGCTGACCCGCGAAGTCGGACCGGCCTTTGCCAAGGCGATGCGACCGTGGGTGCTGGGCGCATGGATATTCCTGACCATCGGGATCACGGCCGGATCCTATTGGGCCTATTATGAACTGGGTTGGGGCGGCTGGTGGTTCTGGGACCCGGTTGAGAACGCCAGCCTGATGCCGTGGCTGGCGGCAACCGCGCTGCTCCATTCGGCCTCGGTGCTGGCATCGCGCAACGCCTTGCGGGCCTGGACGGTGATGTTGGGGGTGGTCGCCTTCTCGATGTCGATGGTCGGGACTTTCCTGGTCCGCTCCGGCATCCTGACCAGCGTACATGCCTTTGCCGTCGATCCAACCCGCGGCGCCTTTATCCTGGCGCTGCTGGCGATCTACATCGGCGGCGCGCTCAACCTGTTCGCGATCCGCGCGGCGACGATCACCGAAGGGCAGCGCTTTTCCGTGACCAGCCGCGAAGGCGCATTGGTGTTCAACAACGTGATGCTGACCGGCGCGCTGGGGATCATCCTGATCGGCACGCTCTATCCGCTGGTGGCGGAGGCGATGGGCACCAAGGTTTCGGTCGGCCCGCCCTATTTCAACCCGATGACCGCGGTGTTCGTCGTGCCGATGCTGGTCGTGCTGGCGATCGGACCACTGCTGCGCTGGCGGCGCGATCGCTTTGCCCGGATTCGGCCGATCCTGGTCCTGCCCGCGCTGGTTTCGTTCGGGTCCGGAGTGATGGCGGCGCTGCTTGGGCTCAAGCTGTTGCCGTTGCTGGGTTTCGCCATCGCGCCCGGCCTGTTCATCGCCAGCCTTCTGCCGCTCCACGGGCGCAAGCTGCGCACGGTCAAGCTGCCGCTGTGGGGGATGGTCGTCGCCCACGCCGGGGTGGCGGTCGCCCTGTTCGGAATGGCCGCGGACAGCGCCTTCACGCAGGAGCGGCTGATCGCGCTTGAAGTGGGTGAGACCACCCAGGTCGGTCCGTGGCAGGTTGAGCTGCAAAGCATCGAACCGATCGCCGGGCCCAACTGGACCGCCCTGCAAGCGACGCTTTCCGCGCGCTACGAGGGCGGCTCGCCCACCCTGCTCAAGCCGCAGTCGCGCAGTTTCTGGGCGCCGCCACAGCAAACCAGCGAAAGCGAGCTGTCGACCCGCTGGAATGGCCAGCTTTACACCGTGCTGGGCGAGCAAGCCGAGGACGGGCGGTGGCAGGTGCGGCTCTGGTGGAAGCCGTTCGTGACGCTGATCTGGCTGGGCGGGCTGCTGATCGCGCTGGGCGGCGTCTTCGCCCTGCTGGGCCGGGTCGCGAGTGACCTGCGCCGTCTGATCGCCACCGACAAGATCGCCTACCGCCGCAAGAGGCAGGGCCGATGAGCGAGGCTACCCCTTCGCGCACCTGGCTGCTGTGGGTTCCGGCGCTGGTCTTTGCCTCCTTTATCGCGCTGGTCGGTTATGGCCTGCGCAATCCGGGTGAGCGTGAAGTGCGCAGCGCGATGATAGGCAAGCCGATGCCCGAATTCACTCTGCCTGCGGCGGTCCCCGGGCAACCGGGTCTGGCCCGTGCCGACCTGGCCAACGGCAAGGTTCACCTGGTCAACATCTTCGCCAGCTGGTGTGTCCCCTGCGCGGTCGAAGCGCCGCAACTGGCGCAATTGCGGCAAGCCGGGGTTGATGTCGTCGGCGTGGCGATCCGCGACAAGCCGGACGATGTCGCGGCGTTTCTGTCCCGCAACGGCAATCCGTTCAGCCGGATCGGATCGGACAAGGTCAGCGCGATCCAGTTCGATCTTGGTTCCTCCGGCGTGCCGGAAAGCTTCGTGGTCGATGGCCAGGGGGTGATCCGCTATCAGCACATTGGCGATATCCGCCCGGAACAGGTCGAGATGATCCTGGCCAGGGTGCAGGAGGCAGCGCGATGAAACGTGTGTTGCTGCCGGTTCTGGCCCTGATTCTGGCGGTTCCGGCCGCTGCGCAGGACAAATTGCCGCCCGCGCCCTATGCCTATCGCCAGCTGGAGGACGCAGGCCAGGAAGCGCGCGCCAAGGCTCTGATGGAATCGCTGCGCTGCCTGCAGTGCCAGGGTCAGTCGATCGCCGATTCGGATGCGCCGATCGCCGGCGACATGCGCAACCAGGTGCGCCAGCGGATCAAGGCGGGCGAGGATCCCGAGGCGATCCGCGCCTGGCTAATCGACCGCTATGGCGACTATGTCAGCTATACACCGCGTCTGAGCGCGGCGACCTGGCCGCTCTTCGCGGCGCCTCTGCTGTTTCTGGCCTTCGCCGCCTTCGTGCTGCGTCGCCGCTTTTCGAGGGGTAGTGGGCAATGACCTGGCTGCTGGTAGTGTTGCTTGCCTTGGCCGCCTTTGCCGCCTTGGCATGGCTGCTCAAGACGCCGCGCGCCGGATGGGAAGCGATCGGTGCGGCGCTTGCCGTGGGGCTGGCCGGATTCGCGTTTCAGGCCAGTTCGGGTCAGCCCGGCGCGCCCAAGCAGGCCGCGGAGCGGCACGACCAGTCGGGCGAGGCCTTGATCGATGCCCGCAAGGCGCTTTCGGCCAATCCCGGGCAGGTCAACAGCTGGATGATCATTTCCGATGCAATGTCGCGGCGCGGCCAGTTCGGCGATGCGGCCAGCGTGGCGCTTGGCGCGGTGGAAAAGGACCCGCGCAACGCCGACGCGTGGCTGTCGATCGCCAACAACCTGACCGCCCACGCCGACGGTGCGCTGACCCCGGCCGCGCTCTATGCCTATCGCCGCGCGGCGGCGGCCGATCCGCAGCATCCGGGCCCCTATTTCTTCCTTGGTCTGGCGCTGGCGCAGAACGGCAAGCTGGCCGAAGGACGCGCCCTGTGGGCCGATCTGCTGGCCCGGGCTCCGGCCGATGCCCCGTGGCGGGCCGATCTGGCAACGCGCCTCAAGGATCTTGATAAATTCATTGCGAAACAGTCCGCAGCGCAGTGATTGCGGCTTGTGGACCGGGCAATCGAGCGGTGCTAGGCGG
>JBJTMC010000233.1:0-4392 GCA_046063325.1 Novosphingobium sp. | reverse complement strand
AATCGAACCCGTGTTTCAGCCGTGAAAGGGCCGCGTCCTAGACCGCTAGACGAAGGGGCCACACCGGCTGCGCCGTGGGCAGGCCGCGCCTTTAGGGAAGCGCGCCTTGGGGGTCAAGCCCCGTCTGCAACAATCTTGCGTCGGGCTCATCCGCGCGCGGAATGGCACACCGCCTGCAGCTTGTTGCCGTCCGGATCGCGGACATAGGCGCCGTAGTAATGGGGGTGGTAATGCGGCCGAAGCCCCGGCGCGCCTTCATCGCTGCCCCCATTTGCGAGCGCGGCGGCATGGAAGGCATCAACCTGGCGGCGCGAAGCGGCGATGTAGGCAATGTGGACCCCGTTGCCCGCGCGGGCTGCCTGACCATCAAAGGGCGCGCCGATAAAGGTCTTGGGTCCCGCCGCGTCTCCAAATGCCATGCCGCCGTCAAACTCGAACAGGACCGGATGCCCCAGCGCCTCCATCACCGCGATCCAGAAGGGCCGCGCTGCCGCCCAGTCGTTCGTACCCAGGGTGACATGGCTGAACACGGCCTCTCTCCCCGTCAGTCCGCAAAGGCCGCGTCGTCGACATGGAGTTCGGCGGCGGGGCGGCTGGCCCAATCGTCGATCCGGGCCCGTCCGGCCAGCCACAGGCGGCGCTGGTGGGTGGCGTGAAGCAGGGTCTGGCCCAGCTCGGTCGAGGCTGCGCGAAAGGCGATCGCCTTGAAGCCGGCGCCATCATCGCCGCGCACGATCAGGCGGACGTGATCGGTGCCGACAAGATCCGCCTTGACCAGCCGCACCGGTCCGACCGCGACGCGCGGCCCCGGCCAGCCCATGCCATAGGGCCCGGCGCTTTCCAGGCTTTCTACCAGCGACGGTGTCAGGCCGCCCGGCGCGACCGCAAGGTCGAGCAGCATCGCCTGACTGGTCATGGCTGCGGTAACGGCGCTGCCCAGCTGCTGATCAAGCCATTCGCCCAGCGCATCGAGCTTGCCCGGCTCGACCGTCAAGCCCGCAGCCATGGCGTGCCCGCCGCCCGCCAGCAGCAGGCCGTGCTCGCGCGCGGCAATGATCGCGGCGCCCAGGTCTACCCCGGCGATCGAGCGGCCGGAACCCTTGCCGTTGCCCGCCTCGTCGGCATCGAGCGCAATGACCAGTGCCGGTTTGCCGGTCTTTTCCTTGATTCGCCCTGCGACGATCCCGATCACGCCCGGGTGCCAGCCGCGGCCCGCGAGGGTCAGGACGGCGCGGTTGTGCTGGGAATCGATCTGCGCTTCAGCCGCTTCCTGGACCTCCGCCTCGATCGCGCGGCGCTCTTCGTTGAGGGTCGAAAGCTGGGCGGCGATCGCCCGGGCTTCGTCCGGATCCTGGGTGGTCAAAAGGCGGACCCCAAGGGTCGATTCGCCGACCCGGCCGCCGGCATTGATCCGCGGCCCCAGGGCAAAGCCAAGGTCGCTGCAGGCCGGAGCGCGGCTCAGGCGGCTGGCATCGATCAGCGCGGCCATGCCCACGCCCTCGCGCTTGGCCATCACCTTCAGCCCCTGTGCCACCAGCGCGCGGTTAAGCCCGTGGAGCGATGCGACATCGGCGACCGTGCCCAGGGCGACCAGATCGAGCAGCGAAAACAGGTCCGGCTCTGGCCGCGTCTCGAAAAAGCCGCGCTGGCGCAGCGCGCGCACGGTTGCGATGGCGAGGAGAAAGGCAACGCCGACCGCGGCCAGGTTGCCGTGAACGGCAGCTTCGTCGGCTTCGTCAAGCCGGTTGGGGTTCACCAGCGCGGCGGCCCGCGGCAGTTCGGCCGAGCATTTGTGGTGATCGACCACCACCACGTCGACCCCGGCGTCGTGCGCCATGTCCAGCGCCTGGTGGGCCATGGCCCCGCAATCAACCGTGACGATCAGGCTGGAGCCTTCCTGTGCCAGCCGCACCAGCGCCTCTCCCGAAGGGCCATAGCCTTCGAGCAACCGGTCGGGAATGTAGTAGCGGGCATCGAGGCCCAGCTCCCGAAACAGCCGGATCAGCAGCGCCGCGCTGGTCGCGCCGTCGACGTCATAATCGCCGTAGACGGTGACCGATTCCTGGGTCAGGACCGCCTGGGCAAGGCGTTCCGCCGCCGGGTCCATATCGCGGAACAGCGATGGATCGGGCAGAAATGCCCGCAGCGAAGGGTTGCGGTGCCGATCGAGGTCATCGGGCGCAACGCCGCGCGCCAGCAGCAGCTGCGCCGTGATATCGTGATCGAGGCTGGCACCGTTGCCCAGGTCCATGTTCCCGCCGCGCCAACGCCAGACGCGCCCGGAAAGCGAACGGTCGAGCCCCAGGATCGATGCGGAAGTTGCCATGGACCTGTCCTAGCCCGGCCAGCGCGGCGACGAAAGGGTCGGCGCGGGGGCTGTCGATAATAGACAATTCTGATTGCCACGATCCGCTATTGTGCGAGTGGATCGGTGCAGGAGGTATCCGCCATGGCTTTCAATCGACGCAACGCCCTCGCGCTCGGACTGGGAGCAGCCACGCTGATCGCCATTCCGGTTCTTGCCCAACGAAGCCCGACGACCGGCCCGGTCGCGCGCTATGACATGCGGGCGGGAACCCTTTCAGGCTTCAGTGCGATGGGCGGCGGAGCGGGCGGCGCGATGGGCATGGTGTTCGGCGGCGGCGGCAGCAAGACCCAGCACGAGCTATACCTGCGCCTGGGTTCGAGCGATGCGCCAGCCAAGGGCGGGCCAAAGGCCGATCACTTCATGCCGGCCGGGGCCAAGCTCGGCAAATCGGTCGCATTGGTCACCCCGGTCCAGGAGCGCGGCCTGACCGATGAGCTTCCGCAGAAGCCCAAGGGCCGGATACTGATCTACTGGGGCTGCGGCGAACACGCGCCCAAGGGACAGCCGGTGGTGATCGACCTGTCGAAGATGGCGGCGGGCCAGATGCCGCCGGGTCTGTGGACCAGCACGATTCTGCGCGATTGGGGCCCGACCCTGCAGAACAGCAAGACCTTCGGACGCTGGCCCGCGGAAGACCGCAAGTTCGTCAAGCCCGATAGCTCGCTGCTTGGCGCGCACCGAGTGGTCGGCAGCTATTCTCCGGAAATTGCCTTCACCCTGACCCGCGACTTCATGGCCCCGCTCAACGCCGCGAATGCCGAACAGGCCAGCGGCGCCAGCTTGCTGAGCTGGAATGCCGTGCCCGATACGACCGGCTATCTGGCCTTCCTGTTCGCAGGCAAGATGGGTCCGGGCGGCGAAATGGGCGATATGGTGATGTGGACCAGCAGCGCCAGCCGCCAGTTCGGCGGAGGGCTTTCGGATTGGCTCAGCCCGGGCCAGGTGGCCGGTCTGGTCCGGGATCGCACGGTGATGACCCCGGCAACCACCAGCTGCATGATACCCGCCGAAGTGCGCAAGTCCGGTCCCGATTTCCGGATGGGGATGCTGACCGCTTTCGGACCCGAAGAGGACTTTGCCTATCCGGCGCGTCCGGCTGATCCCAAGGCGGCCTGGAACCTGCAATGGACCGCGCGGATCCGGCACCGTTCGATGACCAGCTGGATGGACATGCCCGGAATGGGGGCGATGGCCGGGCAGCAGGCACCGGAAGGCCAGACCGCGCCGCCCAAATGCAAGAAGCGCGGCGGACTTGGCGGGATTGTCGGCGGCGTGCTGGGCAAGGATTGCTGAGCGGAGCGGAATGATGCTGGCGATCGTCTGGCACAGCCGCACCGGGGCAAGCCGCGCCCTGGCCGAGGCCGCGGCGCGCGGGGCTGGTCCGGGCGGCTGCCTGATCGCGGCAGAGCGAACCACGCCCGAGGACCTGCTTGCCGCGCAGGGCTATCTCTTCGTCTGTCCGGAAAATCTCGCGGCCATGAGCGGCGCGATGAAAGAGATGTTTGATCGGTGCTATTACCCCGTGCTTGGCCGGATCGAGGGCCGCGCCTATGCCACCATCATCGCGGCCGGGAGCGACGGGACGGGAGCGCAGCGCCAGCTTGACCGGATCGCAACCGGCTGGCGTTTGCGCCGGGTCAGCGAGCCCATAATCGTCAACCTTTTGGCGCAGACTCCGGCCGCAATTCTGGCGCAAAAAGACGTTCCTGCTGAAGAGCTTGCCCGTGCGGCAGAGCTTGGCGCGGCGCTGTCCGCCGGTCTGGATCAGGGCATCTTCTGAGGCGCCAGATCGATCGAATGATCCAAATTAGAGATATTCGCTTCGGCGGGACTCGACTATCCGCTTGATTCAATGTCATTGGAAGCGCCAATAAGTCGGGCATTACCGTCGGGGGGAAAGTCATAGTCAAGTCAGCTTCAATAGCTGGTCAAACTTTTCAGACTGTTCTTTCGCTGATGTTCGCGGAAGGGCAGCGGCCGACTATTGATGCCCTTTCCATGCTGAGCATGCAGCGGCCGGATCC
>JBJTMC010000232.1:0-2856 GCA_046063325.1 Novosphingobium sp. | reverse complement strand
GCGTCGCTGCCGGTGTTTCAGGGCAGCCTGCCAAGCAAGAGACCCCACCGTGAAAATCCTCGGCCTGTTCCGCCACGCCAAATCCGACTGGCAAGATCCCCGCGCCCGCGATTTCGACCGCCCGCTTAACGAGCGCGGCCGCCAGGGCGCCGCGGTGATGGGCAGGCACGTGCGCGATCACGGCGTTGCCTGGGACCGGATCATCTCATCGCCAGCCCTGCGCTGCACCGAGACGATCGAGATCGCCTGCGAAGCCGCGGGCCGCCCGATGGCGGTCAACTGGGACCGGCGGATATACCTGGCCAGCAGCACGACCCTTGCAGACCTGCTGCGCGAAACCGAAGGCGATCCCAAGGCCGTTCTCATGGTCGGACACAATCCCGGGCTGGAGGACCTGATCTTCGATCTGGTTCCCGATGACGGCTCCAGCCCGCTGCGCGATGTGGTCGAGGTGAAGTTCCCGACCGCAAGCTTTGCAGTGCTGGAGCTGGATATCGACCGCTGGGCAGACCTGGCGGACAAATGCGCCCGCCTGGTCCACCTGACCCGCCCGCGCGATCTCGATCCCGCGCTGGGACCACAGCTGGCCTGAACGCTCAGGCCTGGTGCACCGCCTTGGTCACCATGTAGCTGTCCATCCCTTCGGGCCCGCCCTCGCTGCCAAAGCCCGAATCCTTGACCCCGCCAAACGGGGCATCGGCGCTGCTGACCGCAAAGGTGTTGATCCCGACCATCCCGCTCTCGATCCCGTCGCCCAGCAGGTTTGCGGTTCGCAGGTTCTGGGTAAAGGCGAAGGCGGCCAGGCCGTAAGGCAGCCGGTTGGCCTTGGCCAAGGCGTCTTCCAGGTCGGAGAACGGCGCCGCCACCGCAACCGGGCCGAACGGTTCGTTGTTCATGATGTCGGCGCTATCGGGCACATCGGCCAGCAAGGTCGGCTGGAAAAAGAACCCGGCGTTGCCGCGCTTGCCCCCGGCCATCACCTTGGCGCCCTTGGCGGCGGCATCCTCGACCAGCGCCTCGATCGCGCCGGGGCGGCGGACGTTGGCCAGCGGTCCCATCTTGCTGCCTGCTTCCATCCCGGATCCGGCGCTGACCCCTTGGGTGCGTGCGGCAAAGCCATCGACGAAGCGTTGGTAGATCGATTCCTGGACATAGAACCGGGTCGGGCTGACGCAGACTTGCCCGGCATTGCGGAACTTCTGCGGCACCACCAGATCCAGCGTCTTTTCCAGATCGCAATCCTCGAACACCAGCACCGGGGCATGGCCGCCCAGCTCCATCGTCGCGCGCTTGGGCCCATCGGCGGCCAGCCGCATCAGGTGACGGCCGACCGGAACCGAGCCGGTGAAGCTGATCTTGCGGATCACCGGGCTGGCGATCAGGTGGCGGCTGACCGCATCGGGCACGCCGTGAACCAGTTGGGCGACACCGGCCGGTAGCCCCGCATCGGCCAGGCAGCGCATCAGCGCGCCCGTGCAGCCGGGGGTTTCCTCGGGCGGCTTGGCGATCACCGAACAGCCGGTGGCGAGCGCCGGGGCAAGTTTCTTGGCCATCAGGTAGACCGGGAAGTTCCACGGGCTGAACGCGGCAACCGGGCCGACCGGCTGCTTCAGCACCATCGCCCGCTGGCCGGATGGGCGGACCAGCACCCGGCCATAGGTCCGGCTGGCCTCTTCGGCACACCAATCGAACAACTGGGCGCTGGACAACACTTCGGCACGGGCTTCGGCGATCACCTTGCCCTGTTCGAGCGTCAACAGCGTGGCGATGGTCTCAACCCGTTCGCGCAGCAGGGCGGCGGTTTTGCGCAGGACGGCAGCGCGCTGTTCGACCGGGGTGACCTTCCACAAGGCAAATCCAGCCTCGGCTGCGGCAAGCGCGGCATCCAGATCGGCCGGGGTGGCAAGCGGAACTTCGGCAATCGTATCGCCGCTGGCGGGATTGACAACGGGGAACAGGTCGCGTCCTTCGCCGATCTTCCAGCCGCCGTTGATGAACAACGCGAGGTCCGCGTCATATTGGGTAGTCATGGGGAGTTACCTCACTTTCGTGAGGCGAGGTTTAAGCCTCGTGCAGCGCGTTGACCAGTGTGGTGCGCAGCGAAATCAGCCGCGCCCGCAAGGCAAAGTTTGCGCTCATCGCCGAAAGCGGCGGGGTGGCCACAGGGGCGGCCGTTGCGGCACCAGCCGCAGGCTCAGCGGCGGCAGTCTGTCCGCCGGATTGCAGGGCCTTTTTGGCACCCTTCAGGGTATACCCCTCGCGGTGCACCAGCCGGTCGATCGATTCGACCAGCCGGACATCCTCAGGGCGATAGTATCGCCGCCCGCCGCTTCGCTTCAGCGGACGGAGCATCGGGAACTGTTCTTCCCAATAGCGCAGGACATGCTGACGGATATTCAGCGCCTTGGCGACCTCTCCGATGGTGCGCAGCGCTTCCGGATCCTTGCCATCGGCAAATCCGGACGCAGGCGCTGGCCCGCCGAAAAGGTCTTCATCGCTCATCCCTTGGCGATCCGTTCCTTGAGCATCTGGCTGGCCCGGAAGGTCAGCACCCGGCGCGGGGTAATCGGTACTTCGACCCCGGTCTTGGGATTGCGACCGATCCGCTGAGCCTTGTCGCGCAGCATGAAGGTTCCGAACCCGGAAATCTTCACATTGTCCCCCTGCGCAAGCGCATCGGACATGTGATCGAGGATGGATTCGACCATTGAAAGTGATTCGGAGCGGGACAGACCCAACTTCCGATTCAGCGCTTCAGCCAGATCGGCCCGTGTCAAAGTAGTCATGGAGCTCACCAGCACCTTTCAACAGAGACGCGACCTCTCGATTCGGTAGATTGCAAATTCGTCGCACGTT
>JBJTMC010000231.1:0-3080 GCA_046063325.1 Novosphingobium sp. | reverse complement strand
CCCGCCGAACAGGATGGTCGATCCGAAATCGGGCTGGAGCATCAGCAATCCGCCGATCAGGATCATCAGGCCCGTGCAGATCTCGATCACCGGCAGGTGCGGGTCGCGCGCCCGCCATGACAGGATCCAGGCCATCCCGATCGCGAAGGCGGGCTTGAGGAATTCCGAGGGTTGCAGCGACATGCCCAGGTTGAGCCAGCGCTTCGCCCCATTGACGCTGAAACCCAGTACCGGGACCAGCATCAGCGCGGCCAGCATGGCAAAGCACAGCATGATCCCGGCGCGCCGGGCCATGTCCTTGGGCAGCATCGAGGCTCCGAACATCGCGATCAGGCCCAGGAACTGGAAGCGGATGTGAAGGTAGAAGAAGTGCAGGTCATCGAGCCGCACCGCCGCGGTCGAAAGCCGCCGCGCGCTGGCCGGGGAACTGGCCGCGACTGCCGCCGTGCCGATCGCCATCAGGGTCAGGACCAGGCCGAGCAGGACCCGGTCGATCTCGCGCCACCAGATCGCGAATTCGCTGCGGCGGCTGCGCTGGCCGCGCTGCATGGCGGCACCGGCGCCCAGCTTGCCGCCGCGCGGCACCAGGGGCGGATTGCTGGCCATCAGTTGCGCGCTCCTGCACTGGCATCATCGGGGTCTGCGGTCAGCAGGGTCTGGACGATCTGGCGAAAGGTATCACCGCGCGCCTCATAGTCGCGGAACTGGTCGAAGCTGGCGCAGGCCGGGGACAGCAGCACCACATCGCCGGGCTTGGCCGCGGCCATTGCCTGCTGGATTGCCTCGCACATCATCTCGCTGCGGGTCACCTTCATGTAGGGCGACAAGAGATCGGCAAACAGCGGCCCGGCATCACCGATCGTATAGGCCCCCGCGATGTTGCCGAACCACGGCGCGCATTCGTCCAGGTTGTCGCCCTTGGGCAGCCCGCCCAGAATCCAGTGAATCCGCCGTTCGGGATTGGGCGGAAAGGCCGCCAGCGCCGGTGCGGTCGAAGCGGGGTTGGTGGCCTTGCTATCGTTGATGAACATCACCCCGCCGGCATCGGCCACCCGCTCCATCCGGTGCGGCAGGCCGCGGAAGCTGGCCAGCGCCGGACGCCATTGCGCCGCGCTCAGCCCCAGCGCCTCGGCAATCGCCACCGCCACGGCGGCGTTCTGCAGGTTGTGGGGTCCCTGCAGGCTGGGCCACTGATCCTGCAGGCCAACAAGATCGCGTCCATCGACATTGAACACCCGCGAAGGATCGCGGGTCTGCGCCTCGCGCACCGCGATTGCCTGGGTCTTGGCGTCGCTCATCCCGAACACCGCGAACTGGTCGCGCCGCTGCATCGCGAACAGCCGCGCCTTGGATGCCGCATAGCCGGTGAACCCGTCATAGCGATCGAGGTGATCCGGGGTCAGGTTGAGCAGGGCCGCAACATCGCATTCCAGACTGCGGGTCAGGTCGATCTGGTAGCTCGACAGCTCGAGCACATAGACGCCCCCGGCCGCCAGCGGCGTGGTCGAGAGGATCGGGATGCCGATGTTGCCGCCCATCCTGGTCGGCAGCGCGGCCGACTGCAGGATGTGGTGGAGCAGCGCGGTGGTGGTCGATTTGCCGTTGGTCCCGGTAATCCCGACCACGCGGTGCGCCGGAAGGCTGGGGCGGCAATGGGAAAACAGCTCGATATCGCCGATAACCGGGACGTTGGCCGCGGCGGCGACCTTGGCAATCGGATGCTGGTTGAGCGGAACCCCGGGCGAAACCACCACGGCGTTGAAGCCAGACAGGTCGATCCCGACCGGATCGGCCAGTTCCACCCGCCCCTCAACCGCGCGGCGCGGTTCTTCGCGGTTGTCCCAGGCGGTCACCTGCGCGCCCCCCGCAAGCAGGCTTTCGACAACCGACATCCCCGAGCGGGCCAGCCCGAGGACGGCAAAGCGCTTGCCGGCAAAGGCGGGCGAGGTGATCATCGCAGTTTGAGAGTCGACAGTCCGATCAGGGCAAGGATGATCGAGACGATCCAGAAGCGGATGACCACGGTCGATTCCTGCCAGCCGAGTTGTTCGAAATGGTGATGGATCGGAGCCATCTTGAACACCCGTTTGCCGGTGCGTTTGTACCAGAACACCTGAATGATCACCGATACGGCTTCCAGCACGAACAGCCCGCCGACGATTGCCAGCACGATTTCGTGATGCGCGGCAACCGCAATCGCGCCCAGCGCGCCGCCCAGGGCCAGGCTGCCGGTATCGCCCATGAACACTGCGGCGGGCGGGGCGTTGAACCACAGGAACGCCAGGCACGCCCCCATGATCGCGGCGCACAGGATCGCCAGTTCACCGGCGCGGGGCACGTGCGGAATGCCGAGGTAGTGCGCAAAGTCGACCCGGCCCGCCAGGTAGGCGATGATCGCAAAGGCCCCGGCAGCGATCACCACCGGCATCGTCGCCAATCCGTCCAGTCCGTCGGTCAGGTTCACCGCGTTGCCCGCGCCGACCATCACCAGCGCGGCGAAGGGATAATAGGCATAGCCCAGCGGAATGTAGTGGTTGCTCAGCACGGGCACGTAAAGATTGGTCCCGGTGTGGCTGACGATGATCCAGCTGGCGACGCCCGCCACGGCAAATTCGGCCAGCAGCCGCGCCCGCCCGGAAACACCCGCAGTGCTGCGCTTCTTGACCTTGTCATAATCATCCAGGAACCCGATCAGGCCGAACCCGCCGGTCACCGCGATGCAGGCCCAGACGAACGGATCGCCCAGGTCCATCCACAGCAGCATCGAAATCATCAGCGAAACCAGAATCATCAGCCCGCCCATGGTCGGGGTGCCGCGCTTGGCCAGATGGCTTTGCGGACCGTCCTCGCGGATCGGCTGGCCCTTGCCCTGGCGCACCCGCAACATGGCGATGAAGCGCGGGCCGATGATCAGACCGATCACCAGCGCCGTCATCAAGGCCGCGCCCGCGCGGAATGTCTGGTAGCGGATGAGGTTCGCGAGGCCTTCGAACTGGAAATAGTGCGCGATCAGGTAAAGCATGCCTGATCTCAATCCTTCTGCTTGACGAGCGCGGAAACCACAGTCCCCAGCCCGACCG
>JBJTMC010000230.1:0-2588 GCA_046063325.1 Novosphingobium sp. | reverse complement strand
TTGGCCGCGATCGGGATCGCGGCAAGATCGCTGGTCTTGAGGATGCTCGATTCGCCCGATCGGTCATGGCCCAGCGCGATCGACAGGGTCCGGCCCTTGGCGTCGAAGATCCGCACGTCGCCCAGATCGGGACGCTTGATTTCCGCCATCGCGGCGGCGGGCAGGACGATCCGGCCCAACCGGCCTTCCTCCTGCGGCGCTACGGCCAGAACCAGGGCGTAATCGTCCTGTTTCTTGGGTTCGGGCGGTTCGCTGGCAGTGCAGGCGGCCAGCGCTGCGGCTAACAGGGCAAGGGTCGCATTGCGGACCAGGCGGGCAATCATCAAGTCTTCTCCTGTCCGTCCGTCCCGGGCGGGGTTTCCGTTCCCTTGCGCGGGGGCGTTTCCGATCCCTTGCGCGGGGGCAGGGGCACGAAATAGCCGATCAGCAGCATCAATACACCCACTCCGATGAACGCAATGATCCGGGCAATGCCTTCAGCTTGTGACATGTCGACGAACAGCAGCTTGGCGACGACGACCCCCAGCAGGGTTGCCCCGGCCAACCACGGCAGGCGCAGCGCCCGGCGCTGGGCAAACAGCATCAGTCCCATGGCGATCAGGGTCCACAGGATCGAGAAGCCGGTCAGCACGGTCGGGCTGGAAAGCGTGCTGTAACCCCACGGCACGCCCATCCAGTGGTGTGCGGTGCGCACCCAGATCCCGTTGAGCGCAACAAAGCCGAGCAGCGCCAGCATGCCCAACCCGCCATTGCCCGCAATCCAGGCGGCCAGACGCGGCTGCGGTTCGGCGGTTGCCAGCAGTTGGCGGCGATAGGCCAGAGCGGCGATCGCCAGGCCGACCGCCAGATCGATCGGATTGAGCAGCGGGACATAGGGCAGCGGCGCCACATCGCCCGCGGCGAACCATGCCGCGGTCAGGGCACCGAACCAGGTCAATGCCGCCAGCACCGTGCCCGCGCGCCACCAATAGGCGCGGGCGTGGGGATCGAGCGGCCAGCGCATGCCCCCGGTTTCGCCGTGTGCCGCGCGCCCGGCCCAGCGGGTCAGGCCAAACAGCATCGCGGTGGAACTGATCAGAAAGACCACGCCCGCCCACGACGTATCCCACAGGTCGGCGGCATCGATCAGCTTGAACAGGCAGTCGGCCAGCATCGCGGTCAGCAACAGCACGCCCAGGGTGTGCATCCCGCCATCCCAGACCCGGTGCCCGGCATCGGTGCTGCGATCCCGGCGGTATTGCAGCCAGTAGTGCAGCGCCAGGGCAAGGATCCAGACCAGCCCATCCGGCCAATCCAGCACTCGGCGCCCCATGATCAGGGTGACCGGGTAAGCCAGGATGATCAGCGGCAGGCTGAGCCGGGCAGGCCAGGTCGCCACAGCCCAGTCGCGCCGCCGTCCGAACCAGTCCGCGACAGCCGCCAGGCCCAGCAGCGCCAGCATGCCCGCCAGGATCTGGTTGTGCCAGTCCAGGATCGGCGTGGACCAGTCTTCGCTGGTCTGGGGCGGAAGGCTGCGGGTTACCTCCTGCAGCGCGGCAAGTGCGGTAAAGCCGAACCCGGCCAGGAACCACAGCGGACCGATCTGGCGTTCGATCGCGGTATAGGCCTTGGCCCACTCCGACCCGGAATGCGGCCAATCGCGCCGCAGCAGCCAGGCGGTAAACAACAGCGGGACCGCGATCAGCAGCGGGCCGGTAAAGCCGTTGTTGGCGATCGGCACGGGCGAGACATTGGGTTGCAGCGCCATGAAAGTCAGCAGCGCGCCAAGCCCTTGCAGCAGCAAGCCGAAGGCGCGCGGCATCCACCGCGCCTGCCGCGCCCCGACCCAGAACGCGCCCGCGCCTTCGAGCGCCCAGGCCGCGCCCGTCCAGCGCACGTCGAGCGCCAGCGGAATGGCCATGGTGACAAAGCCGACCCCGATCGCCAGCACGCATTCCGAAAGCAGGCCCATGCCCTGCTGTCGGCGGCGCAGCGCCCAGGCCGCGACCGCCAGATAGACCGCGCCAAAAGCCAGCGCGGACCATGCCGCGGCGTAGGGCTTGTCATGGACCAACCCGGCTTGCAGCCCGAACCCGGCCAGCGCGGTGCCGAACAGCAGGGTCGAATCCGCAAAGTTGCCCAGCTTGCCGGGGGTGTTGTGGGCATAGAGCAGGGCAGTACCGAGATAGATCGCGACCGAGACTGCCAGGAACAGCTCGCAGACCAGGAAATGGCGGTCCTGGTAAGAGGCAAACCCCCAGACCGTCGCCAGGCCGAAGGTGGCGAAAAACCCCAACAGGTTGAGCACCCGCCAACTTTTCTTCCACGCGATCCCCATCACCGCGAGGTTGAGGATGGTGATATAGGTAAACAGGCCGATCGGCGTTTCCGCGTTGCCGCCCAGCAGCACCGGCACGGCATAGCCGCCCAGGAACGAGGCGAGCGCCAGCACCCGCGAATCCTGCATCACCGCCAGGGCCGCGCCAAGCCCGGCAAACAGGATCATGAACAGGAACGCGGGCAGGGGCGGCATGACATCGTAGATCCGGGCCGCGGCGAAGACCGTCAGGTACATCACCGCAACCCCGCCGCCCTGAAGGTGCAGCGCG
>JBJTMC010000229.1:0-4340 GCA_046063325.1 Novosphingobium sp. | reverse complement strand
CAGCCCCAGCGAGGTGACCAGGTTGTTGAAGTTGGTCTCGCTGGTGGTGGTGTCGAAGCTGACCAGCGGATCGTTCAGGTTCGGCACGTAGAGCAGCATGTTGCCCAGGTTGCCGACCGTGCCGAACACGGCCCCGCGGGTACCCGAATTGTCGAGCATGGTCAGGCTGTAGGGGCGCCCGGTGCGGTATTCACCGAAGATCCCCAGAGTGGTCTTGTTGTCGCCGAAGAAGGCATGGCGATAGTTGACCCCGAACTTCACCTGGTGGGTGAATTCGTAGATCGAACGGCCATAGGCCGGCAGGTTCGGATCTTCGAACGCGTTGTTGCCGTAGTTCGACGACGAGGTCGACGAAGTAAGCGACGAACGATCCTTGACGTTCGAATGGGTATAGCTGCCGTCGATGCTGAGATCGCCGAAGCGCTTTTCGAACCGGAATGTTTCGAAGATGCCGCGGCCGTCCTGCGTGTTGGTCAACAGCAGGTCGCGGTTGGTGCTGCCGGCCACCAAAGCGCCATAACGGGTGCGACCATCAGGCAGGAAACCAACCGGAACCGAACGCAGATCGGTCCACAGGTAGCCGTTCATGGTGTGATCGTAGATAAACTGGACCCCGAACAGCCACCCGTCACCGAGCGGGCCGAGATCAGCCTCGTAGTCGACGCCCAGGGTCAGCTTCATCTTGCTGGCCAGCTTCAGACCGGGATCAATCCCGTCGGTCGGCGCCGTTGCCAGCGACCCGGTGTTGGTGGTCAGGTAGTTGATCACGCTGGTCGGAATGGTTCCGCCGGTAATCCCGTTGATGGCATTGCAGGTGCTCGAAGCCGCGCAGTTGGCCTGGGTGATGGTCACCGAGTTGGTCAGCTGGCCAGTGTTCGAATAGACGTTCGAAAGGAACACGTCGGGCGTCCCGCCGCCGAAGACCCCGATTCCGGCCTTGATTGCAAGACGGTTGGTGGGGTTCCAGTTGAACGCCATGCGCGGTTGCAGCAAACCGCGGCCCTTGAAGGTCTCGCGGTTGCTGAAGCCGTAGCGCGCGGTGTAGTTCGCGTTGAGCGCGGGCAGCGGGCCGTTGTCAAACAGGTCGTAACGCAGGCCGAACGACATCGAAAGATTGTCGGTTACCTGGAAATCGTCCTGGATGCCGAAGGTCCAGTTGCGGGTGTTGTAGCGCGCCGCGGCATTGTTCGGATCGTTCGAGGGCACCGCGTTGGAATAGATCAGCTGGGCTGCCTTGCCTGCCTGGAAGTCCGCGAACGAATCGAAGTAGATGTCGCCCAGCGAACGCTGCAGGAACAGGTTGTAGACGTGGACGTTGGTGTAACCCGCCATCAGGCGCAGCGAGTTGCGGCCCAGTTCGACCCGCGCGGTGAAATCGATCGACAGATTCTCGGTGTTGAGATCATTCGACTGGCGCGAAACGTCAGGACCGAAGAACAGCCGCGCGCTGCCGCAGGTGGTGGCGCCGCCGGTGGAGGCGGGAGCGGGCACCATCAGGTCGTCCAGACACACCGCCATCTGCGGGAAATTGCGGCCGCCGAACGGGCTCTGGTCACGGTTGTAATCGCGGTAGGAAACGCGCGCCGTGGTCGAGAAAATGTCCGACCAGGTCGAGTTCAGCTCGAAGGTGCCCGAGTTGACTTCCTCGCGCAGTTCATAGCCGTCCGACTGATAGCCGAGCGCATAGACCGGGGTAAGGAAAGTGTTCTGCTGGAACTGGTTGGTGCCGACGTTGCGGATGTAGGTGACCGAAGCGCGGTGCTGGTCGGAGATGTTCCAGTCCAGCTGGGCGACGATCTTTTCGTCCTTCTCGTTGGTGGTCGAGATCAGGCCCTGGGTGTCATAGCCATAGCGGCTCTTCGCGACCGAGGTGACCTGGTCGATCATGCTCTGGGTCAGCAGCGGCACCTGGTTGGCGAACCCGGGACCGAACCCGGCGTCGAGCGGCTGGCCTTCCTTCGTGCGTTCATAGGCAAGCATGAAGAACAGCTTGTCCTTGATCAGCGGACCCGAAGCCCAGCCACCGTATTGTTTGGAATCGAAGTCCAGCGAGACGGTCTTGTTGCGGCTCTTGCTGCCGGTCAGACCATCGTTGGTATAGCCGAAGAATGCGCCGCCGTGGAACTTGTTCGAGCCCGAACGCAGCACCACGTTGATCGCGCCGCCCTGCATGTCGCCTTCGGCGATATCATACGGCGCAACCTTGACCGAGAACTGCTCGATCGCGTCAAACGGCACCGGGCCGCGGCTGGTCGGCAGGCCGCCGTTGTTGAGGCCGAAGTCGTCCGACATCTGCATCCCGTCAACCGAGAAGCGGTTGAGGCGGCCGTTGTTGCCGGCGATTTCGATCGTGCGGCTGTTGGTCAGATCGATCGTGGCGAGCGGATCGCGGCGGGCAAGGTCGCGGATGTCGCGGTTGACCGAGGCAGAGGCATCGATCTCGGCCCGGCCCAGCGCGGTGGTCGGGCCGTCGGTCAGCGCGATCTTGGGCTGGATCGAGGCGCCGGTGACCACGATTTCGCGCGATCCTTCCAGCTTGATCGGCAGACGGGCGGGAAGGCCGGCCTGGAGATAGACTTCGCTGACCTGCGCGGTTTCGAAACCGGGGGCGTCGATCGTGACGGTGAACGGGCCACCGACCCGCAGGCCGTTGGCGGCAAAGGTGCCGTCAGCCCCGGTCGTGGTGTTGAGTGTGGTGCCCGAAGGTTCGTGGACGACGGTTACCTGCGCGCCGGCGACCGGGCCGCTCGGCCCCTCAACCGAGCCGCGAATGGCCGAAGAGGTTTCCTGCGCATAGGCCGGTGCGGCAAGACCGCAGGCGAGCGATACGCTGGCCGTGCTGGCAGCAAGGAAGAATTTGAACTGCATGTCGTCTGTCCCCGTTTTCACCTGCTTCGGCAGGCTGAGAAATCCGTAAAATCCAGGTCCGAAAAGCCCCGCGAATCATCGGGATCGGACCGCTGCGCATGGTCATACAAGCGCAGCGCAGGCGGCTAAACACCCCCCCTGTGTAAGGATTGTGACAATCGAGACGTCGGCAGCGCATCATGGCCCGAATCGCGAAACGTCGTTTCCCCGTTGCTGATCAAAACGTAACGATCGTTCCCGGTTGGGTCATTACGGGAATGATTCACCGATTTTTCCGCCGGTTGGATCGTGTCGATTGTTGCTGCACTGCGGCATTTGTGCAACGCTTGCTGCAAGGACGGTCAATGCACGGCGAAAATCAGAATCACAATGCAGGGCACGGCCATGGCGAAAGCCATGAGCACAGCCATGCCTCGCCGGGTCATTCCGGCCATGGACACGGGCATTCGCACGGACACGGGCATTCGCATGGCCACGGGCATCACCATGCCCCGCCCCAAGGCAGCCATGGCAAGGCGTTTGCCGTGGCGGTCCTGCTCAATGGCGGCTTCGTCATCGCCGAAGTCGTCGCCAGCTTCACCAGCGGGTCGACCGCCTTGCTGGCCGATGCGGGGCACAACCTGGGCGACGTGCTTTCGCTGCTCCTCGCCTGGGGCGCCAGCGTGCTTGCCGCAAAACCGGCAGGCCCTGGCTTCACCTATGGCCTGAAGAGTTCCTCGATCCTTGCCGCGATCGCCAATGTCGCCCTGTTGTGGGTGGCGCTGGGCGCCGTGCTGCTCGAAACGCTGCAACGCCTGTGGCAACCGGCCGAGGTCAACGGTCCGCAGGTGATGCTGGTGGCCGGGATCGGCATCGCGATCAACGTGGCCTCAGCCTTGCTGTTCGCGCGGGGCAGCAAGAACGACCTTAATCTGCGGGCCGCGTTCCAGCACCTGATGGCCGATGCCGTGGTTTCGGCCAGTGTGGTCTTTGCGGGCCTTGTGATCCTCTTGACCGGGCAGGACTGGATCGATCCGCTGACCAGTCTGATCATCACCGTAGGCCTGGCCTGGGGCAGCTGGGACCTGCTGAAGGATGCGATCAAGATGGGCCTGCTGGCAGTGCCGCGCCATATCGACGAGACAGCAGTGCGCACGTTCCTTGCGGGCCATGACGGGGTCGAGACGGTCCACGATCTGCATATCTGGGGGATGAGCACCACCGAAAGCGCACTGACTGCCCATCTGGTGATGCCCGGCGGGGTTCCCGACGACACGTTCCTGCGGAAGATCGCCAGCGAACTGGAAGTGCGCTTTGGCATTCACCACGCGACGATCCAGGTTGAACGGGCCCACACCGAATGCAGTCTGCCGGACGGGCACGTGCATTGATCGATCCGTTCATCACCGGTTCGCCAGAGCGGGATTAACTGCGCCTTGCCCCGCTTTCCGGGCGCGCGACATGTGGAGTAGCGAAATGGGTTTTTCGACGAT
>JBJTMC010000228.1:0-10437 GCA_046063325.1 Novosphingobium sp. | reverse complement strand
GAATATCTTCCAGGTTCACGTTGCCGTGCGCAACCTCGGGCTCTGAGGATTGGCAGGCTGTGGCAAACAGGCTATCCGCCCTTGCTCAGCCAAGGTTAAGCCGGTGTTCGGCATTGGCCCCGGCAAATCTGGCGCGGATTTTCCCGCGTCGAAATTGGGAATTTTGAAACGGTGACACGCTCCATGCGCTTCCGCTCCGGCAACCGAATTGTCGTAGCTTCCCTTGCCGCAGCCGCCCTGGTCCTTCCAGCCGCCCTTCCCGCCCAGGACGCCGAGGCGCCGCAGCAAAACAATCTTGGCTTGCCTGATAATCCGGTGATCTTCGGCAAGAACGATCCCAACCACCGCACCGCTACCGTCATCATCAATGGCGAAGTGATTACCGGCACCGATATCGACCAGCGCGTGGCGCTGATCGTTTCGGCCAGCGGTGGCAAGATCGCCCCTGAAGAGCTTGAGCGTCTGCGCCTGCAGGTGTTGCGCAACCTGATGGACGAAACCCTGCAGATCCAGGAAGCCAAGGCCCAGGACATCGCGATCGCCGATGACGAAGTTGACCAGAGCTATGCCCGCGTCGCGCAGCAGAATTTCGGACAGGACGTGAAGGCGCTGGATGCCTATCTGGTCAAGATCGGATCCTCCCCCAACTCGCTGAAGCGCCAGATCCGCGGCGAAATGTCGTGGCAGCGCCTTTTGCGCCGCAACGTGACCCCGTTCGTCAACGTTTCGGACGAAGAAGTGCGCGAGAACATCAAGCGCCAGGAAGAATCGCGCGGCGCCGAAGAGTACCGCGTCGGCGAAATCTTCCTGTCGGCCAACAGCGAGAACCGCGACGCCGTGGGGCAAAACGCGGCGAAGATCGTCGATCAGCTCAAGAAGGGCGGCAGCTTCGTCGGCTATGCCCGTCAGTTTTCCGAGGCGTCGACCGCCTCGGTCGGCGGCGATCTGGGCTGGATCCGTACCGGCGTGCTTCCGCCTGAACTCGATCAGGTAATCCAGACGCTCCAGCCGAGCCAGCTCGCCGGTCCGATCGAGGTCCGCGGTGGGTTCTCGATCGTCCTGCTGATCGACAAGCGCCAGGTGCTGACCGCCGATCCGCGCGATGCGGTGCTCAACCTCAAGCAGATTTCCATCGCGTTCCCGGCCGGGACGAACGAAGCCAAGGCGACACAGCAAGCCCAGGATTTCGCCACCCGGATCAAGGGAGCCAAGGGCTGTTCGGCAGCCGACCAGGTTGCCGCCCAACTCGGCGCCGAAGTAGTCAACAACGAATCGATCAAAGCGCGCGATCTGCCGGGCCCGCTTCAGACAATGGTGCTGGGCCTGTCGCTGGGCGAAACCACCCCGCCGTTCGGTTCGATCCAGGACGGCGTGCGGATCCTGATGCTGTGCGGCCGTGACGACCCCAAGGCAGCGAGCGCTCCCAACTTCGAGGAAGTCCAGTCGCAGCTTGAGGATGAACGGATCAACCGCCGCGCCCAGACCTATCTGCGCGATCTTCGCCGCGACGCGGTGATCGACTACGGCAACTGAGGCCGGAATGAGCTGGGGGGCGCCGCTCGCGGTTTCGCTGGGCGACCCCGCCGGCGTCGGCCCGGAACTGATTGCCGCCGCCTGGGTGGCGCGCGAGGTTGAAGCCCTGCCGCCGTTCGTGGTTGCAGGAGGTGCGGACATTCTAGCCGCAGCAGCACGGCAACGCGGCCTCAGCGTCCCGGTCCAGCAGGTGTTCCATCCGATGGAGGCGTTCGACTGTTTCGGTCATGCGCTGCCCGTGCTGGCCGGTGCCGATGGAGACTATCGTCCGGGCGCGCCTGACCGAGCCGGGGCGGAACTGGCGCTTGCCAGTCTGGAAGAAGCGGCCCGGCTCGCGGTTGCGGGCGAAGTCGAAGCGATCGTCACGGCCCCGATCAGCAAGGCCCGCCTGGCCGAGGTCGGCTTTGTCCATCCCGGCCAAACCGAATTCGTAGCCGAGGCCTGTTCCTACCATCCCGGCGACGCGGTGATGATGCTGGCCGGGCCGCATCTGCGCGCCGTGCCGCTGACCGTCCATGTCGCCTTGTCGGCAGTTCCCGCATTGCTGACCAGCGCGTTGATCGAACGCAAGGCGCGGATCGTCGCCGGAGCGCTGATCCGTGATTTCGGAATTTGCGCGCCACGGCTCGCCGTCGCCGCGCTCAACCCACATGCCGGCGAAGAAGGCCGGATGGGTGACGAGGAAGACCGGATCATCGCCCCCGCGATCGCGCTACTCAGGGCCGAAGGGATCGACATTACCGGCCCGCATCCGGCCGATGCACTGTTCACCGCCCGCGCCCGCGAAACCTATGATGCGGCGCTGTGCATGTACCACGATCAGGCGCTGATTCCGCTCAAAGCGCTCGATTTCGACAGCGGCGTCAACGTCACATTGGGCCTGCCGGTGATCCGCACCAGCCCTGACCACGGCACCGCCTTTGGCATTGCCGGAACCGGCCATGCCGATCCGGGCGCGATGATTGCAGCGATCCGCATGGCGGGCGAATGCGCCGCGCGGCGCTATGGCCACGATGATGACTGATCTTCCCCCGCTGCGCGACGTCATCAACCGGCACGGACTGTTTGCCAGCAAGGCGCTGGGCCAGAATTTCCTGTTCGACGAACAACTGCTTGACCGGATCGCCGCGATCCCCGGCAAGCTGGACGGTGCGCAGGTGCTTGAGATCGGCCCCGGCCCCGGCGGACTGACCCGCGCGCTCCTGCGCGCCGGAGCGCAAGTCACCGCGATCGAGATGGACCGGCGCTGCCTGCCCGCCCTGGCCGAGCTGGCCGAGGCCTTTCCCGGCAAACTGCGGGTAATCGAAGGTGACGCAACCAAGATCGATCACGGGATCGAAGGCCCATACCACGTCGTCGCAAACCTGCCCTACAACGTCGGCACCGCGCTGTTCGTCGGCTGGCTGGGCGGTCAGGCCTGGCCGCCTGCCTGGGCCAGCCTGACGCTGATGTTCCAGCTTGAAGTCGCCCAGCGGATCATCGCCGAGGCGGGCAGCGACGCTTACGGCCGCCTGGCCGTGCTGGCGCAGTGGCGATCAAACGCGAAGATCGCGATGAAGGTTCACCGCAGCGCCTTCACCCCGCCGCCAAAGGTGATGAGCGCGGTTGTCCACGTGACGCCCGCCGCGATGCCCGAGGGCGTTTCCGCCCGCATGCTCGAGCGACTGACCGAGGCCGCCTTTGGTCAGCGCCGCAAGATGCTCCGCCAGAGCCTGAAGGGCGTGCCCGGCGCGCTGGCAGCGCTGGAACAGCTGGGGATAGACCCGGCCCGCCGCGCCGAAACGCTGAGCGTGGCGGAGTTCGTGGCGGTGGCGCGGTTGCTATCCGCCGGACAGTAATCGGCACCCGCTGCTCGCCGATTTCTTGCTGAAGCCCCAGCTGCGGAACCCGGCGGCATCGACATGGAACCGCCCATTGCGATTGCGGGCGTCGCTTTCTGGATCGAAGTAGGCGCCCAAGCCGAACCGGCTGTTCGGACCAAGCCGCTGATGCAAGGCGCAAAGGCGCGAAAACAGGGTGCGGTTGTCCATCGGGGTCGTGGTGACCAGATCCACCGCAGCGAAGCCGAGGTGGCGGCTTTGCGCAGCGCCGTTGACGCAGGCGTTGAACCCTTCCGTGCGATAGGATGACACCACTTCGACCTGCCCGACCGCCGGAACAACATGATCTTTCAGCAGACGCAGCGCGGGAACGATGTGAGGCCATTCACGGCGCGGCGGCATCAGGAAGGCCGGGCGCGGGCAGCCGATCCGATCGTTCATGTCGGTTCGCAACAGTTGCCAATCCGGCACGACGCCCGAAACACCCTGCGCTGCAAGATAGCTCGCAAAGGCGGTGAATGCTGCGGATCGACCCGGCTCCTCCGCTAGCCAGCGATCAAACGAACCGCGCGAATAGCGCTTCGCGCTGGAAATGGGGGCGTTCCAACCGGGATGCTGGTCAACCAGCAAGGACGCGCCCAGCAGGGCTAAGGCGGTCAGAACCAGGACCGCGATCAATCGCTTGATCCACGGTCCCTTGATCAAGGATCAGCCCGCCTTCTTCACCTGCCGCCAGTGGTGCAGCAGCGGCTCGGTATAACCGCTGGGCTGCTCCACGCCCTTGAACACCAGGTCGAGCGCGGCGCGGAAGGCCGGGCCGTCCTCCTTGCCGACCAGCGGTTCGTAAAGCGGATCGCCCGCGTTCTGGACGTCCACCTTGGCTGCCATGCGGCGTAGCGAATCCAGGATCTGATCCTTGCTGCACACGCCGTGGAGCAGCCAGTTGGCCATGTGCTGGCTTGAAATGCGCAGCGTGGCGCGGTCTTCCATCAGGCCGATGTCAGCCAGGTCCGGCACCTTGGAGCAGCCGACCCCCTGGTCGATCCACCGCACGACATAGCCCAGCAGGCCCTGGGCGTTGTTGTCCAGCTCTGCGCGAACTTCTTCGTCCGACCAGTTGATCCCGTCGGCCAGCGGCACGGTCAACAGCGGTTCAAGCCCCGGCGTGGGCTGCAACGCCAGTTCCTTCTGCACCGCGAACACATCAACCGCGTGGTAATGCATCGCGTGGAGCGTCGCGGCGGTCGGCGAAGGCACCCAGGCGGTGTTGGCCCCGGCCCTGGGATGGCCAATCTTCTGGACCATCATTTCGCTCATCAGGTCGGGCGCGGCCCACATGCCCTTGCCGATCTGCGCCTTGCCGGAAAGCCCGCAGGCCAGCCCGATCTGGACGTTGCGCGCCTCGTAGGCGGTAATCCAGGCGCTCTTCTTCATGTCGCCCTTGCGGATCATCGGTCCGGCCCGCATCGAGGTGTGAATCTCGTCTCCGGTGCGGTCGAGGAAGCCGGTGTTGATGAACACGATCCGGTCCTTCACTGCATGGATGCAGGCGGCAAGGTTGGCGCTGGTCCGGCGCTCTTCATCCATCACCCCGACCTTGATGGTGTGGCGCGGCAGGCCGAGCAGGTCCTCGATCCCATCGAACAGGTCGTTGGTGAAGCCGCACTCTTCTGGCCCGTGCTGCTTGGGTTTGACGATGTAGATGCTGCCCTGGCGGCTGTTGGCAAAAGCGCCCTTGCCCGCCAGCCCGATTGCCCCGATCGCGCTGGTGATCACCCCGTCCAGAATCCCCTCCGGAATCTCGCCCCCATCGGCCAGCAGGATCGCCGGGTTGGTCATCAGGTGACCGACGTTGCGCACGAACAACAGGCTGCGCCCCGGCAGAATAACATCGCCCCAATCGCGGTCGGCATTGAGCCGGCGGGTAACGGTCTTGCCGCCCTTCTCGAAGGTATCGGCCAGATCGCCGCGGATCACGCCAAGCCAGTTGGCATAGGCCAGCAGCTTGTCCTCGCCGTCCACCGCCGCAACCGAATCCTCCATGTCGCAGATCGTGGTCAGCGCGCTTTCCAGCAGGACATCGGCGATTCCCAGGGGATCGTCACGGCCAACCGGGCTGGCAGGATCGATCACAACTTCGATGTGCAGACCATTGTTGCGGAACAGGAAACCGCCTTCGCACCTGGCAACCAGATGCTCGCTGCTGCCCCCTTCTAGCGCGGCCTGCCAGCCGGGGATCGCGCCGTCGAGGAAGGAGCGCGCAGCCTTGATCACCGCCGCGCCGCGATCCTTGTCATAGCCGCCGGGACGGGCCGGCGGGGCATCGAGCGCATCGGTGCCGTAATAGGCGTCGTAGAGGCTGCCCCAACGCGCATTGGCGGCGTTGAGCAGGAACCGGGCGTTGAGCACCGGCACCACCAGCTGCGGGCCGGCCATGGTCGCGATTTCCGGATCGACGTTCTGCGTGCCGATCTGGAACGGCGCGGGTTCGGTCACGAGGTAGCCGATCTCACGCAGAAAAGCCTGGTACTCGCCCTGATCGATCCGCTTGCCTGCGCGGGCCACATGCCAGGCGTCGATTTGCGCTTGCAGGTCGTCGCGTTTGGCCAACAGCGCGCGGTTGCGGGGCACGAAGCGATCGAGCAGCGCAGAAAAGCCAGACCAGAATGCGTCCGCATCCTTGCCCAGCGGCGCCAGAACCTCAGTCTCGACAAAGGCGGCCAACGCCGCATCGACCTTAAGACCAGCCTTCTCAACCCGTTCGCTCATGGATCCTCGCACAACTAGGGAATCGGCACCGCTCAGGGCGCTGCCGCCGTGACATTCAACGATCCCGGGGAGGAATGCCAGCGCCTATGCCGCATGTGCGAAGCGAAGGCAACCGGGGTTGGACAGCCGCGCGCGCTCGGCTAGGGAAGGTTTCAGATGCAACAGATTACCCCCACCGAAACGGCGCTGCTGGAAAGCGTCGATGCCGCCCCGATGCTGGGCCAGGTCCAGACGTGGAGCGCGGTCAACACCGGGACCGGCAACCTTGCCGGGCTGGCCGCGCAGGCCGGTCTGCTGGCCGATGCCTTTGCCGCGCTGCCGGGTGCTGTCAGCCTGGAGGAACCGGAACCGGTCAGCGCGATCACACCGGCTGGCGCCGAAGCACCGGTCGAATACGGCAAACACCTGGTGCTACGGGTCCGGCCCGATGCGCCGCGCCGGTTTCTGCTGACCGGGCACATGGACACGGTCTTTCCGGCCAGCCACCCGTTCCAGCAGCAGGCCTGGCTCGATCCGGAAACGCTGAACGGGCCGGGCGTGGCCGATATGAAGGGCGGGATCGCAGTGATCCTGGCCGCGCTAAAGGCCTTCGAGGCCAGCACGGGTTCCGTCAGCGTCGGTTATGACGTGATGATCAACGCGGACGAGGAAACCGGCAGCCTGTCTTCCGCGGCGCTGATCGCCCGTCTGGCCCAGGGCAAGGCCGCCGCGCTGACCTATGAACCATCCGCCCTGCCGGACGGAACCCTGGCGGGAGCGCGGGCCGGCAGCGGCAACTGGAGCCTGACCGTGCGGGGAAAATCCGCGCACGCCGGGCGAAATCCCGATGACGGGCGCAACGCGCTGGTCGCCGCCGCCGCGCTGGCTTTGGGCCTGAAGGCGCTGCACCGCGACGGGCTTTCGGTGAACCCGGCCAAGATCGACGGGGGCAGCGCCAACAATGTCGTGCCCGACCTGGCAGTCCTGCGCTTCAACATCCGCCCGCGCGAGGAAGCCGCAGCAGAGGAATTCGCAGCCGCGTTGCAGGCGCTGATCGCCAGGGTAGAGAGCGAACACGAAGTGTCGGTTCACCTGCACGGCGGGATCAGCCGTCCACCCAAGCCGATCGACGCGCGTGCGGAAAAGCTGTTCGGGATCGTCGAGCAGTGCAGCGCCCTGCTGGGCCAGCCGATTACCCGCAAGTCATCCGGCGGGGTCTGCGACGGCAACAACATCGCCGCCTGCGGGGTGCCCGTTGTCGATACCATGGGCGTGCGCGGCGGTGCGATCCATTCCCCCGACGAATTCCTGATCGTCCCCAGCCTTGAAGAGCGCGCGAGACTGTCCGCGCTTGTCCTTCATCGTCTAGCCACCGGAGCCCTGCTTTGACCTTCGTGATCCGCGCCGCCAATCCCGGCGATCTCCAGCACATCTACGAGATGGCCAAGCGAACCGGCGGAGGATTCACAAATCTGCCGCCCGACCGCAAGGCGCTGACCGCCAAGCTTGAGCGCAGCCACGCCGGGTTCACCCGCGGCGGGGATGAACTGGGCGACGATGTGTTCTTCTTCGTGCTGGCAAACACCCAGACCGGCGAAGTGCGCGGGACCTGCCAGATCTTTTCCGCGGTGGGCCTCAAATGGCCGTTCTATTCCTACCGAATCGGCGCGCTGACCCAGCACAGCGAGGAACTGGGCCGGACTTTCCGTGCCGATATCCTCAACCTGTCGACCGATCTGGAAGGCGCCAGCGAAGTTGGCGGGCTGTTCCTCCACCCGGGCGAGCGCGCCGGCGGCCTTGGCATGCTGATCGCGCGCAGCCGCTATCTGTTCATCCGCAACCACCGCCAGCGGTTTGCCGACCGGACCCTGGCCGAACTGCGCGGGGTGATCGACGAGGCGGCGGGCTCGCCGTTCTGGGACGGGGTTGCGGGCCGCTTCTTCGGCATGAACTTTCAGGACGCGGACGAATTCAACGCCAAGCACGGCAACCAGTTCATCGCCGATCTGATGCCCAAGCATCCGGTCTATATCGCCATGCTGACCGAACACGCGCGCGCCGTGATCGGCATCCCCCACCCCACCGGACGGGCCGCGATGCGGATGCTGGAAAACGAAGGCTTCGCCTGGGAAAACTACATCGACATCTTCGACGGCGGCCCGACCATGACCGTGCGGACCGACCAGATCCGTTCGATCCGCGAGGCGCAAGACGCTACCGTGGTGGCAGTCGATGATGCACTGGGTGAACACACCACCGGTGAAAAGAAGCTGGTCGCGGTCGGCAAGATGGCGGATTTCCGCTGCGCCTATGCCTGGGTCGAAGCCCGCGAAGGCGGCGTCGCGATCGATCCCGAATGCGCCCGCGTCCTGGGCGTTGGAAAGGGTGACACTGTCACCCATGTGGCACGGTGGTAGCTCGATGGCTGTTTGCGAAATCAACTTCGACGGGATCATCGGTCCCTCCCACAACTATGCGGGGTTGAGCCTGGGCAACCTGGCATCTGCCAGCCATGCCGGTGACGCTTCCTATCCGCGTGCAGCGGCGCTGCAGGGCCTGGCCAAGATGCGCCACAACATGGCCTTGGGGCTGGCGCAGGGCTTTCTGTTGCCCCTGCCCCGCCCGAACCCGGTGTTCCTTTCCGCAATCGGCGCCGACGGGACCGAAAACCCGCGGCTGACCGCGGCGGCCTGGTCGGCCAGTTCGATGTGGACCGCGAACGCGGCCACGGTTTCGCCCGGTCCCGACACAATCGACGGCCGTTGCCATCTGTCCGCGGCCAACCTTGTCACCATGCCGCACCGTTCGCAGGAGTGGCCCGACACGGTCCGGCAGTTGCGCCTGGCCTTTGCCGATGCCGCCCATTTTGCAGTCCATGATGCCGTTCCGCCATGCTTCGGTGATGAGGGCGCGGCCAACCACATGCGGATGGCGGCAAGCCATGACGCGCCCGGGCTGGAAATCTTCGTCTACGGAACCAGCGGCGGCGCCTTTCCGGCGCGCCAGCATGTCGAGGCGAGCCGGGCTGTAGCGCGCCTGCACGGTCTCGATCCGGCGCGGGCCCTGTTCGTGGAGCAGAACCCCGAAGCGATCGCGGCGGGCGCGTTCCACAACGATGTCGTCGCGGTCGCCAACGAACGGGTGCTGTTCACTCACGAACTGGCCTTTGCCGATCCCGAGGGTACTTACGCAGCGATCCGTGCCGCTTTGCCTGATGCGGAAATCGTAGTGGTTCCCGCCGCCTTGGTAAGCCTTGCCGATGCGATCAAATCCTATCTGTTCAACGCCCAGTTGCTGACCTTGCCGAGCGGGGAGATGGCACTGGTTGTTCCAACCGAGGCTGCCGAGCATCCGCGTGTGGGATCGTGGCTGGAAGGGATGCTCGCCTCGAATGGCCCGATCCGCCGGGTGCTGCCGGTCGATGTACGCCAGTCGATGGCCAACGGCGGCGGACCTGCCTGCCTGCGGCTGCGTGTGGTTGCAGACCCCGCGACTGTCGATCCTCGCTTCCTGCTCGATGAAGGCAAAGCCTCACGGATCGAAGCCGTGATCACAAGCCATTGGCCTGAAACGATTACTCCGCGTGAAGTCGGTTCAACCGATCTGGCCGTGCGAGTCACCGCCGCGCGCGCCGCCCTGCTCGCGGCGCTGGACCTGGCCGAGCTGACCTGAATTAGGCAAAATGGCCCGTGTCGGGACAGTTTACACCTGGCCGGTTGCTTAACCATTCCCTTGCGCAGAATTGCTGGCTTGGCATGATCGTTGCTCAGTCAAACGTTAACAGAAACAGAGGTCCAGATGCTTGGGAAGATCGCCCGCCTGTTCGTCATCAAAACGCCGTTTGAGGCCTATGCGATCATTTATGCCCTGGCGCTTGGCGCGGTAGAGCGCGGCACGGTCTATCTACACCGTTTTCCGGGCTTTGGCGGCAAGCTGTTGTTCCTGGCCTGCACCTGTGCGGTGTTCATGGCGGGCGGCAAGATCCTCGATTGCCTGAAACACGAAAGGCGCCTCGCGGAAAATCCCGAAACGGCGTTCTGACACGACTGATCCAACCCTTGATGATTTGGCTAAGGCCGGAGCGAGAATGGCTTTGAGCGAGAACCGGCGCGCAGCGACCTTTTGGGTCGTAAGCACCGGAAGCGCAGCGAGTGGCCGTTCGCAGCCCGGCATGGGCCAAATCATCAAGGGCTGGAGTGGGGGTTTCTGTTGCTACGTACCCCCGGACGCCCGGTTTCCGATTCTGTTACCCGGTTCGGTCCGAACCGTGCTCTAACCTTGTAAGATCAGGCCGTTAGGCCGTCAGATTACGCAGCGAGAGCAAGTGCTTCGTTGT